>JBLIMK010000091.1:0-15662 GCA_047638715.1 Verrucomicrobiales bacterium | reverse complement strand
GACGACTGGTTCAGCCTGAACTATCGCCGCGTCCTGGGTTCGGTGCTCATCGTGTGTGCAGGAGATGTACCCCGAGCAGAAGATGCCACCAACGATGCGTTTCTCGACGCTCTCGAGAAGTGGTCGAAGGTCGGCGTGATGGATTCGCCCCGAGCGTGGGTGACGAAGGTTGCGATCAACAAAGCGAAGCGTTCATGGCTTCGTCGCAAGCGATACGTCGAGCCGGTCAATGTTGAGCCGGTCGCTATCGATGCTGTAGCTCTGCCTCAGCTCGACGGCGCCGCGAACCTCGACCTCTGGGATGCCGTCAGCCGGTTGAGCATCAAACAGCGCAGCGCGATCGTGTTGCGCTATGTCGACGATCTGACCCAAGGCGACATTGCTCGAGAGCTCAACATCGCGCCCGGAACCGTCTCCGCCACCCTCACCCAAGCACGCGCCAAGTTGCGCGTCGAGCTCGAAGGAGAAGCGGTATGACGGACGATCCAATCGGTGAAGAGATCCAGGAAATTGTCGACCAGCTGGAGGCTTCGCTCAACGCGCCCAGCCCAGCGGCGATCCACGCTGGCCTTGGCCAACGGCAGGCAGCGCGCAAGCGAATGCTGGGAGCGGTGGGCGCGTTCGTCGCCGTGCTGGCGATCGGCGCAGGAGCGCTCGCTCTCACGCGAGACGATCCGACCTCGACGGTAACCGCGGACGATGTCACCGAAGACGTTGGGGACGCAGCAACCAGCGACAGCTCCAACGGTCGAACGGCAGTCGGGCAAGACTCGGCACCTAGGGAGGTCGATCGCTTTCCGTCAGACCTACCCGGCGCAGACTTCCGCTCGATCTTGGCTTCGCAGGCGTGGAACGTTGGGAACGTGACGGGCGATTCACAAGGCCTCGAATCACAATTCGGCAGAATCACGTTCAAAGGTGACCCACGCACCAATATCGGCACGCTCGAGTACGCCAATGGGTGCGAAGGGTCGGCCTACGAGATCGACTGGATCAACGACTCCCTCGCGATGGTTCGTTCGGAGCTGGCAGTCCTTCCGACAGACCCCACGATCGGTTGCGTCGACGTGACCAGGCAGAGCATTCTCGTCGCCAACTCTTGGATCACGGTCAACATCGCATCGAATACAGCTCTGACATTTGGAACCACGTGCCATCCCCTTGGTGTGTGTACGCCGGAGGGAATGTGGTCCGTCGACCTCATCGGCAAGGATGCATTCCAGTTGCTTGGCGAGCCACAATCTGGCCAAGCCACCGTGGTGATTCAAGAATGCGCGAACGGCTCATGGGTTACGTTCGATGGCGGGAAGTGGATCCCGTGGGACTTGCCAGCCTCATGGGCGGGCCAGGAGAGTGTCGACGTAACGGTGACTGTCAACGGCACGTCGCTCGTCGCAACTGACGAGGTCGGCAACTCCGCATCGTTTCGGCTCGACGAAGGTCAGGTCCGAGTACTTATTTGCAATGGCTTCACCCTCGAGCAGCGAGCACCGACCGATGACCACATTTTTCCGCCCGTCACCCCTCCTCCACCAACAACGACCAACGCCCCGCCAACTGGTCCGCCATCGTTCGCTCCGAGCGCTGACATCGCGATGTCGGGTCAATGGGAGGTCGTCGGCCTGTGGGATGGTGAGGTGCCGATCGATCTCGAAGGGTTCAACGGCAGCATCGGGATCTTCGGCAGAAGCCTCAACGGCAGCGATGGCTGCAATAGCCACGGCGGCGGACTGTTCTACGCAACCAGCGATGGGCAAGTCCAACTACAGGGCGGCACCTCGACCGACGTGGGTTGTCCCGACAACGAAGCGATCGACCTCTTTCGTTCGGCGACGGTCGGTGCCACTAACTGGGGCCGAACCGCAACGGGCGCCCTCGTGCTTACCGACGGTGTGGTCGTCGTCGAATTTGAACTCACGGAAGCAATGCCCGCCGCAACATTGCAAGGTGTCTCAGCGCCGCTCAACACCATCTGGAATAGCGACATAGTCGGCGACTACGACAACTACGACACCAACAGCTCTCCGGTCCATTTTCATTTCGAAGGAGACGTTGCTGTCCTTACCGATCAGGCCTGTGGTGAGTTTGGTTTCGGTGTCGTCTTCGAGGACGGCACCGAGGGTCCGATTTCGTTCGAAGCCCTCGACGACCCGAACCCCGCTATCTGCGAGCCGACGGGCGATGCGGCCACCGCGCTGGAAGCACTCGCCCGAGCCGACTACTTCGCCGCCGCCTATGGAGGGGTTCAGCTCTGGGACGGTCCACGAGCTCTTGCGATATTCGCCGATGAGTGACCGGAGCATCGCTTCTCTGACTAACTTCTAGATTTTTCGACCGGAAGGTTGGAATCGAACTGGTGTTCGATGTATGCTCGCAGTCCCTGCTCGCCCCCCACGAGAGCTAATTCTTCGCTTTAGGAAGATGACTGCCCGTGGAAGGAGGCGAACCAATGTCGACTGTTGATCACCGCAATACCTATTTGAACGATCTCTTGGGTCGCCTCGATGACGTGGTCGATGATCTTGCTGAACTTTCGCTTCTCGGGTTGGACCACGAAGAACTCGACACCGTGCTCACGCGAACGTGTGATCTTGTGTCTCAGGCGCAGGGTCTCGAGTTCGCGGCGATTCAGGAGGCTGAGGGTTCTGGTTTGTCTGCCCGGTTCGGGAATCGGGTGCTCACCACACATTTGGCCAAGACCACGCATCAACCAGTGCGCGCTATCGGTTCGGATCGGGCGATGGCGATCTGGCTCAACGATCTGCCTCTGCTACATGGTGCGCTCACCGGTGGTGTGTTGTCGCGCTCGCATGTTGCTGAGTTGAAAACAATCGATAGCCATCGAACACATGCGTTCATGATCCGCGACCAGAACCTGCTCGTCGAGGCTGCCCACAACTTTGAGTGGACCGAATGGAAACAGATCGTTGCTTACTGGCTCAACGCTGCTGACCCTGACGGTGAACTCACCGACCCAACCGACCCCAAATACGGGATGCGTGTCCGCAGTAAGACAAACGGCGACGTCGCCGTCAGCATCCTCATGGACCCGCTCACCGGCGAAGCGTTTCTTACTATGCACGACGCTGAAGTCAAAAAGCTGGAACGCAACGAACGCGAACAACTAAACGACGACCCGAACGCACCAGTTACCTCCCAGACACAAAAGAACCTCCACGCTTTGCTGCGGTTGATGGTTCGTGGGTGGCGACGCGAAGATGGTTCGTACCCAGATTTTTTGGTCAACATCGTCATGTCCGAGAAGCTCGCTGAAGACCTATTGGCCCGAATGTTCGGACACATCAACCCCGATGGGTCTAACCCGTTGAACATAGACCCCTTCGAGCTCCCGATCGCATGGGACGACATCGACGGCCGCTGCGAAACAATCCGCGGTACTCCTATCCACCCGAGACATGCGTTGGGTGTGTTGCTCGCTGCCCGGTTGCGGCGAATGGTCATGTCAGCCGACAACAAAGTTGTAAATCATGGAACCGACATCAGGTTCTTCACCAAATCTCAGATCAATGCTCTCCTCGTGCAACAACGCGGCCTATGCGCCCTGGGCACACAGGCTCCGTTCCGGTGGCTCCAAGCAGACCACATCAAACCAGCATCCAAACTGGGACCCACCGACCTGAACAACGGACAAATGATCAACGGCGCAGACAACCAAGCCAAAGGCGACAGCCTCGGCTGGGACTAACGATCGTCGACGACCCGCTGGGCTTTGCCTTGGCTACGAGGGACAGTTCCGAGGTCGGCGATCGTGACCTTGCTCGAGACGCCGATGAAGTCCTTGACCCGCTTGGCTAGCGCCGTGGCTAGCTGGCTGGAATCGCCGCTGTGCGCTGGGTCAGGTTCGACGTTGATGGCGAGGTCCGTCATATTGCCGGCTTGGGTGAGGATCAGCTGGAAGTGCGGGCTGAGGCCGTCAACCGACATGATCTGCGCCTCGACCTGGCTCGGGAAAACGTTGACGCCGCGGATGATGAGCATGTCGTCGGAGCGTCCCGAGATTCGTTCGATTCGGCGCATCGTGCGGGCGGTTCCAGGCAGGAGGCGAGTGAGATCGCGCGTTCGATATCGAATGACCGGCATCGCCACCTTGGTCAGCGACGTGAACACGAGCTCGCCGAACTCGCCGTCGGGCAGCACCTCGCCAGTGTCGGGGTCGACGATCTCGGGATAGAAGTGGTCCTCCCACACCGTGAGGCCATCCTTGGTTTCGACGCACTCCTGAGCAACACCCGGACCGATCACCTCGGAGAGTCCGTAGATGTCGACCGCATCGATACCCATGCGGCTCTCGATCTCATCGCGCAGACCGTCGCTCCACGGCTCGGCGCCGAAGATGCCGACCTCGATCGACGATTCACGGGGGTCGAGGCCTTGCGATTCCATCTCGTCGATGAGGTTCAGGCAATACGACGGCGTCACCAAGATGACCCGTGGTTTGAAGTCGGTGATCAGCTGCACCTGCTTGGCGGTCTGGCCCCCACCCATCGGCACGACTGTGCAGCCCAACTTCTCGGCGCCATAGTGAGCACCCAACCCGCCGGTGAACAGGCCGTAGCCGTACGCCACGTGTGTGATGTCGCCGGGTCGTCCGCCCGCCGCGTAGATCGACCGGGCGACCACGGTCGCCCACGTATCGATGTCGGCCTTGGTATACCCGACAACGGTTGGCTGGCCCGTCGTTCCCGACGACGCGTGCACGCGGACCACTTGGTCACGGGGAACGGCAAACATGTCGAACGGATAATTGGCCCGCAGGTCGTCCTTCACGAGAAACGGAAACTTGGCGAGATCGTCGAGCGACGTGAGATCGTCGGGCGCCAGGCCGGCAGCATCGAAGGCTCGGGTGTAATGCCCGACGTTCGCGTAACTATGCGCCAACGTTGCCCGCATGCGCTCGAGCTGGAGCGCACGCAACTCGTCGACGCTCGCCGTCTCGATCGCCTCATACCCAGACATCTCGCCCCTCTCTTCCTGTCCAAAGCGGGCAGAAGCGGCCTGGAATAGTTGATGGATAGTCTCGCCCGAAGACCTCGCCGAGCCATGACGAGGCTCTTTCGGTCAACGGTTCATACAACGTGGTCGCAACCTGGGCCGCGACATCGCCCGCCCAATCGGTCGGCCGGGTCGCGGCGGGAAGATCAGGCCATCGAAGCCGGATCCGGCGAAGGTCATGCACCATCATCGTTCGCACACCGTAGGCCACCTCGGGCTCCAACGATCCAGCGTCAACGGCGAGCCGTTCATAACAATCCACGAACGCCGCGTAAGCCCGCGCAAGCTCATCGACGTCAGCGTCGGCGAGGAAGAAACCTTCCTCGACCAATCGCCCGAGCTCGGTGAACGCGGCCGTTGCAATGACCGGGCGAACGTCGGGTGCGATCAGCGCCACGAGCTCCCGGACGACATCGGGTTTGCAAGTTGGCGAAGCCAGGAGATCGCGGCCGATCCGGACAAACCCATTCCAGCGAAGATGATCGGCGATCGTGGCCGAATCGGACGCGTTCGATCCCGGGTTATTGAGGAACAGCAGCGTCCACTCACCCTCCCAGTCCGCATCGTCCACGCCATAGATTTGCTCGGCAGCCTGCGCGGACTCTCGAAGGGCCAGCTCGGTGAGGTGATAGCGGCTCTGGCGGCCGACCCGCTCGTTGCTCAGCCAACCTTCACCGTTGAGACGTGTCATCGAGGTACGCACGAGCCGATCGCTGAAGCCGAACACATCGGTCAATTGCAGCATCTGGCTCATCCACAACGACGCACCGACGGGGACCAACGTGTCGCCGATAATCGTGACCAGCACCGAGCGCGCCGAGATGTCAGCTTCGCTCGCCCATGCCTCAATCAACGAACGATCCATCAGCGCCAATTACCAGACCGCAGACGGGTCGAGATCGAAGACCTCACGCATCCGGGCAATGAGCGGCCCAAAGGGCTCGGAGCGCTGCGCTCGGTCGTACTCCGGCAAGTCTCTCGGCCTAAGTTGCGTCTCGAAGCGCGTCGCGATCGCTTGCATGAGGGGGCGGTCCAACGTGGACATGTGGTCCGAAATAATTCCAGCAGCGACTAACCGGTCTTCATCACTCGAGGTGTCCGATGGAAGCGTGTAGGCCAGCCGCTCGAGTTTCAAAACTGCGGCCATCAGGCGCTCCCGCGCTTCGGCGTCGACCATCAAGGTGTCGATGAGCGCATCGGCATGACGAAGGTGGTAGATCTCCTCGCGTCCGGCGCGAACCGCTGCGTCAGCCAAAGGTTGATAGGACGATTCGGCCACGAGACCCCAGCGAAGCGATTCGAAGGTGTCGTAGATCCAATGACGAACGAGCGCCTCGGCCCAATCGGTCGTCGGATATTCGGTGAACGGACACGAGAGGTATTCATCGTCGGCCCGGCGATATGCGAGCCGATCGATCTCGATATCGGTCGCTTCGATACCGTCGAGTTCGAGCACCAGCTCGTAGAGCATGGCCGCATGCCCGAGCTCGTCCTGGCCGATGCTCGCGAGCGCAAGGTCTTCCTCAAGAAACGGCGCAACGCCGATCCACTCGGTGTGGTGTTGGCCCATGAAGTGTTCGTCGTCGGCAAAGGCCAGAAGGAACTCTCGCAATCCAGGAGTTGCCTCGATGCTCATTCACTGACCTCCCTCGCCGCTTTGCGGCGTGCTGCGACGGCGGCTCCATCGTGATGACGATGTGGCTTGTCGGCGTTGGGCGCAATGAAGTCGGGATCGCCGACCAGCACGTGCGCACGATCCACCAGCCACACCCGGTCACCCTCGGCTCGGCGGATGTAACTCTCACGAGCCATCACCATCGCCAATTCATCGTTTGCCGCATCGAGGGCGCCCGCGTGGCGATACTCGTCGCGGCCGTCCTTCTTCAGAAATACTTCGTATGTCGCCATGGTCAACCTCGCATCACTTCGACGGTTTCACGACAGGCTTCGCATCGATGCACGGATCGACACCGGCTGGGGCCAAACATGCTTTGCTCGACGGTCGGACCGCCACACAGCGGGCATTCAGGCGTTCGGTTGCCGATCTGCACGGCAACGGTGAACTCACGAGCGAGGGCTTCACGGCCACGGTCGCTCAGGCGTTCAGGCGACCACGCGGGCGAACGGAGCCAGTTGACCGATACGTCGGCCACCCCTTCGACGGCCCGAACCGCAGCTTCGACATCCGCGGCGATCATCGCCAAGGCCGGACACCCCGAAAAAGTAGGGATCAACCCAATAGACACAGTTCCGTCAGCGTCGACCTCGACCGATTCCAGAAGACCGAGATCCACAATCGAAACACCAGGATATTCAGGATCGTCAACGCCGGATACGGCGGAGAGCACCTCCGCCTTGAGTTCCAGCGTCCTATCGCGCTCGACACTTCCGGTCGAGATCCCCACTTCGCTTTCACGGTCACTTCGCGAGCTCCGCTCCCCTCTCGCCGAAGGCGTCCCCTTCGTGCGTATACCGCCGTCAGGGGGAACCGAGATATCAAGACGCAATACAGTCATCTGTCAACCCCCACCGCGTTCAGCGCGTTCCTGGCCCAGGCGGTTTGGTCCCAGCTGTCTTTGGCCGTTTTGATGCGCCTAGCGGAATCGGGGCCACCTTGGGCCAACGTCTTCTTCAGCGGTTCCCAGTCGATTGGGCCGACATCCCACTTGCTGGTCTCTTTGTCGTAGCTGAGGTCCGGCGCCGGAACGCTGAACCCGTAACTCTGCAACATCGGGACGAACTTCTGCACCCACTTGTCTCGTAGCACCTCGTTGCGCTCGCTCTTGATGTGCCATCGCAGCAACACGTCGTTTGGCTTGGAGTCGGGGCCGAAAAGTTGCAGCGCTGGCCAGAACCATCGGTCGAGCGCCCCCTGGAAGATCTCCTTCTGGATGTCGGTGCCTTGGGCGATGCGCATCATTCGGTCTTCGCCGAGGCGCATGTGGAACCCCTCTTCGCTGATGATCCGCTTGAGGATCCTGCGATACGGACCGTAGCTGCAGTTCTTGAACACCGCCTGCTGACTCGCCAGTGCAGCAGCGTCGACCAGGAACGCGATCGCGACCTGATCGCCCCACGTCTCCGCCTTGTAATGAAAAACATTATGGAAGCGGCTCTTGCCAGCCATCAGGTCTTCCAGCATCTCCGTGCGTGTCTTGATGCCCATATCGGCCGCGATCATGTAGAGCAGATGCCCGTGCCCGATCTCGTCCTGGGTCTTTGCAAGCACGCTCATCTTGTGGCGTAGGCCTGGAGTTTTCGGAATCCAATCGCGCTCGGTGAGCCCGCCCATGTATTCGCTGTTGGCGTGCATCTCGATGAACGTGAAGACCGCGCTCCGAAACTCGTCGGGCATGTCGTCATCGACCTCGACGATGCCACCATCATCGAGAAAGGCTTCGAACGAATCCATGTCGGTCCAGGATCGAGTCATAAGGGGGCTCCGTTAAGTCCGGGGGCGTTAGCGACCATGGTGAGCACGTCGTACGCGGCGGCCACTTCGCCCTTCTGGTTGATGACCTTGGTGTCCCACGCGACCTCGCCATAACCCCGGCTGTCGAGCTGCGTCTTGCGCTTGCATGTGAGCACGGCATGGATCTCGTCGCCCGGCCTGGTGGGTGTGGCGAAGCGAAGTCGGTCGATGCCGTAGTTGGCCAACACTGGGCCCTCCGGTGGGTCGACGAACAGGCCGGCAGCAAACGAGAGGACGAGGTAACCGTGGGCCACGATGCCGCCGAAGATCGGACTCCGAGCGGCCGCCGCTTCGTCCATGTGTGCATAAAACGTGTCGCCCGTGAAATCGGCGAAGTGTGAGATATCGGCCGAGGTCACGACCCGCGAATCGGTCGTCAACGAGTCGCCGATGTTGAGGTCGTCAAACGTCAGACGGAATGGGTGTCCCTTGTCCATCGTCGGCGCGCCGGTGATGTATTCGCCGCCGATCGCCGTAAGCATCCCCGGGCTGCCCTGCACTGCGGTGCGCTGCATGTGGCTAAAGACGCTGCGCACGCCGCCGAGCTCTTCTCCCCCGCCCGCTCGGCCTGGGCCGCCATGGATGAGGTTCGGCAGCGGAGCGCCATGCCCGGTATTGGCCTTCGCCATCGTCTCGTCGACCACGAGCACACGACCGTGATGCGAGGCGATGCCTTTTGCGAGCTCTGCGATTTCGTCGACATCGCTTCCGTACACAGATGCCACGAGACTGCCTCCACCGCGGGCGACCAGGTCGATCGCCTCAGCCACCGAGGCATACGGCACGACGGTGGAGACCGGACCGAAGGCTTCGATCGAGTGGATGACATCGGCGAACCGATCGGTGGCCCGCAACAGCGTCGGAGCGACGAAGGCTCCAGCCTCAGCGTCCGCTCCGACTACGGCAACCGCATCGGAACTCGCTCCACCGAAGACAACATCCGCGGCCATCGAGAGTTGGGCGATGGACTCGCGAACCCGCTCGCGTTGATCTCCGTCGATCAAGGCTCCCATCGTGACCGCCTCGATGGCCGGATCGCCGATGACAACGAGGGCCAGCGCAGCCGACACGGCTTCCGATGCCGCTTCGACATGGGCTTCGGGAGCAAACACTCGACGGATTGCGGTGCACTTCTGCCCAGCCTTTGTGGTCATCTCGCTGACCACCTCGGCGACGAAGAGATCGAACTCCGGTGTACCCGGAGACGCGCTGGGTGCCAGGACGGCGGAATTGATCGAGTCGGTCTCCGTCGTCACGTGCACCGACTTGGCGACGAGATTCTCGTGCGAACGAATGATGGCGCCGGTTGTTGCCGAGCCGGTGAAGGCAACACTGTCCTGTCCGTCGAGATGGTCGAGAAGATCGCCCGGACCGCCGCAGATCAATTGCAGCGAGCCCTCCGGGAGCAACCCGCTGTCGATGATCACGCGCACCGCGGCCTGCGTCAGAAACGCCGTCTGCGGAGCTGGCTTGACGATGCTCGGAAGACCGGCCAGAAAGCTCGGTGCGAACTTCTCGAGCATGCCCCAAACCGGAAAGTTGTAGGCATTGATCTGCACCGCCACACCGGTGCGCGAAGTCCGAACGTGGATCGCGCCGAACGAGCCGTCTCGGGACAGCGGTTCATAGGCACCATCGACGATGACCGTTGCGTTCGGCAGCTCCTTACGACCCTTGCTCGCATAGGCGAGCAGCACACCCGCGCCACCATCGATATCGACCCAGCTGTCCTTCCCTGTTGCCCCGGTGAGCGCGGACAACCCGTAGAGCGAAGCCTTCACCTCGTCGTCGAGCAACAACTTCCCGACGTTGCGCAAGATCGTCGCTCGCTCGTGAAACGAAAGCGCCGAAACAGCGGGGTTGCCATCGGTGCGTGCATGTTCGACGATCGCCGCCATGTCGAGCCCGTCGGACGACACCGTGCCAAGGCGCTCGCCAGTCGTTGCGTTGACGTACTTCTGACCGCCCGATCCACCTGCAATCCAACGCCCTGCGACGTAATGCTCCAGCACGTCACCAGACAACGAATCACCAGACATAGAAACCCTCCCCGCTCTTCTCGCCGAGTTTCCCTTCGGCCACCATGTCGCGCATCAGCTGCGGGGGCTCGAAGCGCTCGCCAAGTGTCTCGGCGAGGTGTTCGGCGATCGCCAACCGGACGTCGACACCGACGAGGTCGGTCAGCTTCAATGGCCCGATCGGGTGTTTGTAGCCGAGGGTCATGGCAGCGTCGATGTCTTCGGCCGACGCAACCCCACTCTCGACCATGCGGATCGCCTCGAGGCCGAGGGTCAGACCCAGCCGACTCGACGCAAACCCTGGCGAGTCTTGAACGACGATCGGGGTTTTGTCGAGGAGCACCGCGAGCTCGACGACCCGGTTGGTCGTGGCCTCACTCGTCTCGGCGCCCACCACAATCTCGACCAAATTCGATGCGGGTACCGGATTGAAGAAGTGCATTCCGACGAAACGTTTGGGGCGTTCGAGAACCGATGCGATCTCCGTGATTGAAAGCGAGCTCGTGTTCGAACCAAAGATGGTCGATCCGTCGTAGATCCCTTCGATACTCGAGAAGATCTTCTGTTTCAGCGCCGTATCTTCGGGGACAGCTTCGATGACGAGCTCGACTCCACCGGGACGATGCTCGGTGTCGAAATGCAGGAGCTTCTGCAGCGCCTCGATCTCGTCGCTGCGACCGCGCCTTTCAGCCGCCCGTACGAGCGACGCCCGGACCCGACCGTCCGCGGCCTGGACCAGTTCATCCGATCCTTCGACGATCCGAACGGACTCCCCCGCCAGGACGAAGCTGACCGCGATACCGCCGCCCATCGTTCCACCCCCGATCACAACGATCACAGATACCTCGATATGACACACGAATACATATCGCCATGATAGTTCTGTGTCATATTCTGTCAACCGCGACGGACCGGCTTAACCCACGAGGTCTCCAACGACCGCCTGAACCTGGCGCAAACCTTCCGCGAGCTGATCGGCAAGAACCTTGAGATCCGTCTCGGCGATGTTGACTTCGATCGGCACGTTGAGATTGATCGGCACCTCGGCCCGAACCGGGACGGTCTCGTTGATCGGCACGTCAACATCGAGCTTGATCGGCACATCGACCTGCACGGGAACATCCACATTGACCGGCACCGTCACGTTGACCGGCACCTTGAAGCCGAGGCCGGTGTCGATCTCGATCGTCGTGTCGACCGTCTGATCGATTGCGATGATCTCATCGATCGTGATGATCTCGTCAATGGGGAAACTGAAATCACGATCGATCGTGATTTCGGTATCGATCACCACCGTCTCGTCGACGGCGACGTTGAATTCGATCGACGAATTCGAAAAATTCTCTAGCTCGACGATGGCCGTGTCGAGCCCTTCGGAGATCTGGGGCTCGAGCTCCGAGATCTGTCGTGCAATCTCCAAGACTTGCGCCGACACGATCGCCGACCCAGCTGCGCCCTCCTCGACTCGTATGAGTTCGGCATTCGTGAAGGCCAGTTCGTCCTTGGTGTCATTCAGGGATGAGAAAACAATCGCCAAGCCGATGAGCGCGCCGATCAGCCCGATGGCGAGCACGGCGAGTGCTGCCGGAATCCAGGTCGGTGCAGTGTCGTCATTTTCTTTCGGGGCCATAGGAGCCTCCTGTGTTGACCGTGCGAATAAGGCGATGATGACGCCGACGGCACATACCGCCGAGGCCGCCAGAAACGTTTCGGAGACCGCGTCCGCGGTGAGCCTCGCCGATGCCTCGGTAATGGCCTCTTGAAACCCGGGATCGGTGATCGATGGAAGCTCGAGGTTCTGACGAAGCTCGTTGAACCTGCCAAGCCCCCAGGCGGTCAACGCAGCCAGCCCCACGCTCAGCCCTACGAGGCGGACGATCATCACGATCGCGGCTGCCGCGCCTCGTTGGCTCGGCGGTGATGCATCGACCACCGTGGCCGTCGTGGGCGCAAAGACCAGACCGAGGCCAGCGCCTAAGAGCGCTAGCTGAGCGGCGCCGAAGGCATAGGAAATATCGGGATCCCACGTGAGGCCCATCACGAGCAGAGCGATCGAGGCGGCAGCCATCCCAATGACGGTCGGGGTGCGATACGCATACCGTTCGGCCAAACGCCCTCCGACCCACGAGGCGAGCGCCATCGCGGCGGTAAGGGCCGCCAGGATCCAGCCGGCCAAAACCGCGGAGCGCTCGAGGTTGACCTCGATCGCATTCACAAAGATCGGCACGTCGACCATGGCGATAATCAGCGCTGCGCCCACGAGAAGGTTGATGATGAGCGCGATACGAAGGTTTCGACTTCGGAAGAATGACGGGTCGATCAGCGGGTCGGGCGAGCGCCGTTCGTGCCAAACGAAAAGACCACCGAGGACGATCGCAACAGGGAACAACAACCGAAAGTCGAAGCCGCTGCCGCCCTGCAACTCTTCGAGGCCCGAAACGCTTTGAATCTCGGCGTTGCCGAGCAGCGCAAGGTCGAGAGCGACCAGGGTGAGGGCCAACAACACCGCGCCAGTCCAATCGACACGGCCTTCACGCGGCCGTTCATCGACGCCAGCGAGCGCCCACCAGGCGAGCGCCATTCCGACGATCGCCAGAGGAATGTTGAGCCAGAACTGCCAGCGCCAGTCGAGAAAGCGCACGAGGAGCGCGCCGTAGAGCGGACCCCACACCCAACCCATTGTTTCGATCGCGCCGAGACCACCGAGCGCTCGGGCTCGTTTCGCGTCTGTAAACACGTCTCCGACGACGGCCAACGCGACCGGGACCATCGCCCCACCACCGATGGCGGTCAGCACCCGGCCGATGAGAAATGGCGCCATCGATGACGACAACGGGATGACGATGGTCCCCACGAGGAACACCAAGTAGGCGAGGACGAACAACATCCTCCGACCAATGACGTCACTCAACCGACCAGCGAGCGGCATTACCGAGACGAACGCGATCAGGTAGACGTTGACGATCCACGCTGCATCGTCGAGACCGTCGGGCAACGTCAGCCCCAGATCGTTGATGATCGGTCGCAACATCGTGGTGACGACGGTGAGGTCGTCTGCGGCGACGAACACCGCGAACCCAACTGCCCAGAGGATCGCGGTCGGCGATGCTTGTCGCCTTGTCATCTCAAAGGAACGGGTCATTCCGGCGGAGCGATCTCGAACGCCTCGCCGTAGTCGAGCAGCTCGAGAACCCAGTCGCTCAGTGCCCCGTCGAAATCGGTCGAGAACTCGACCGCCGTGACCGCAGCGGTTACCGGATGGAGCCAAATGTCGAGGTCGACATCTTGGCCGCGAACCAATCCTGCGGTGATCGCTTGCATTCGGTCGGCCGGAGCGGTGCCGGTCAGGTGGTAACGGGTCCCGCTTCGATCTTCCTCGGCGACGAAGGCGACGTTGGTGAGGCCCGCGATCAGCGGTTGCCACCCGCCCCTGGGATCAAAGAACAGACTGGGATCGATGTCGAAACCGAGCGGCAACGTCTCGAACTTGCCGGTCACCGGATTCGAGAGCCAGACCTCATCGTCGATTGCCACCGCGCCGAGTTTCGTGCGAAGGGACCCGTTCACGGTCACCTGCAGAATCGCATCCGCAGACCCCGGTACGGTAAAACGACCCTCGATCGCATCGAGCGCGATCGATTCGACCTGATCAATAAAGACCGGCGCGCCGGTGCGGGCGAGGGTAAACCGCACACTTGTCACGGCACCCATGACCTCGGCACTCTGTGCTTGGAGAGCATCAGCGTCTTGGGCGAGCTTTGGTCCGCCGAGGTCTTCCCCGCCACAACCAGTGCCAAGAATTCCGAGAGCGACAAGAATCGCGATGACCCAGCGGATTCTGCCCATAACCAGGAGACTAGCCAGCTCCCGGGACACGGCTAGGTCAGCGAGGCTTCGATCACCACTCGGTTGCGGCCCGACATTTTCGCTTCGTGCAGGGCCATGTCGGCCGCATGCACGACGTTCGTCGACTCGTCGAGCGGCGCGACCGCGATTCCGACGGACAACGTGACGCAACCTGAGGGTTGGGTCGCCTCGCCCTCAAATTCGGTCCGCTCCACGACCTCACGGATACGTTCGACGACCTCATAGGCATCGTCGACATCAGCACCCGGCAAGAGCGCAACAAACTCTTCACCGCCATATCGGTAGACGACATCGGACGAACGAAGATTGCTTGCGATGAGCTCGGCGACCGAGCGCAAGACCTCGTCGCCGGCCACGTGTCCGTTGTTGTCATTGAAGGACTTGAGGTGGTCGACATCGAACATGGCGATCGAAACAGGCGTTCTTTCGTGGGCCGCCACGTCCATCATGACCTCGACATCTGAATCGAACCGGCGACGATTCGCAATGCCGGTCAGATCGTCGACGAACACGAGCGCAGCTGTCTCCTGATGCACGGTGATCGATTGGTACGCCTGCTCGACGAGTGGGCCAAGAGCTTCGTGTCCGTGCCGGGTGCGGCGGCGGCGTGAAACGAGGGTGATGACCAGCAAGCCGAGCAAGATCGCAGTTGCCCTCCCGTAGATCGCGGGTTCATCCACGTCGAGCGGCAGCCCGGACGTGGTCGCGGCTTGCGGGGCAACGAGCGTTCGACCGAGGCCCTCGGTATCGGCTTGCAGCAACCGTTCCGGCGGGAGTCCAGCGGGAGCGCGAAGCGGTAGTGCGACGGGGAGCAGGTCGGCGAAGTCGTCTTCGATCACTTGCGGCCGACCGAGTCGGCGACCACGTGTTCTCATGAGATCGCTATAAGCGACGACATAGACCTCGAAGTTCACAGCTTTAGGAATGACCGTGCCAGATTCGAGCACTGCGCGAACCGCCGGAGAGACGACCAACCCGAGCGAGACGAGTTCATCGAGCGCCTTTGGGCCCAATGTTTCGTCAACTTCGAGAAAGCGGTCGGAGAGCACGTCGTCGGAGGGCCGCCCAAGTCCCAGAGTCTCACCGAGAGCAACGACCCGTGCGGGACTCGTTCCGTTGAGCAAACCCGACATTTCGGCGTACGCGAGCTCGTCAGCCACCGCAATGAGCGCGCCGTCGATAGCTTCCAGCGCCTCGGCTTCGGGCGAGTCGATGCCGACATCACCCGCAGCAGCCGAGGTGGGTAGTGCCACAGCCAACAGTGCGACCGCGCATGACACGACGACCGCGTG
>JBLIMK010000090.1:0-16304 GCA_047638715.1 Verrucomicrobiales bacterium | reverse complement strand
CGTCGCCAATCTCTTCTGCGAACGAAGCGAGGACAGGATCGCTGCTGTGCAATCGCGCGGTCAACCCCAGACTCCAGCCGGGATGTCTCGGAGCTGTTGAATATCGGCGCAACTGTGACCCATCGGCATGACTTTGCCCGGGTTCGCCCGACAGGTCGGATCGAACGCTCGGCGGAGCCTGTTCTGATGATCGAGGTCGGCATCGGAAAAAAGGCGCTCCATGAAACGCTGCTTCTCGACGCCGATGCCGTGTTCGCCCGTGAGGACGCCGCCCGCTGCGAGCGACGCTTCGATGATGTCGGTGCCTGCATCGAAGACCTTGTCGAGCACGCCATCGACACGGCCATCGAAGACGATCAGCGGATGCAGATTTCCATCACCAGCATGCAGGACGTTCATGATGATCAGGTCGTATTTGTCGGCGATCGCGTAGATCTGGTCGAGCACGTCAGCGAGTTGGGATCTCGGTACGACCGTGTCGTGCAAGTAGTAGTCAGGAGCGATCTGTGCGATGGCCCCGAACGCTGTCTTTCGCCCCTTCCACAGCAACGCCCGTTCCTCTTCTGACGCTGCGAGTCGCACTTCCGTCGACCCGTTCTCAAGGCCGATCTGTCGAATCCGATCGGCCTCAATATCGATGCCGGCTTCAGGTCCGTCGACCTCTGCGAGCAACACGGCCGCAGCGTTGGTCGGATAGCCGGCGTGTACGTAGTTCTCGACGGCCTGGGTGATCTTTTGGTCCATGAGCTCCATGGCTGCGGGAACAATTCCAGCGGCGATCACTCCCGACACGGTGTTCGCGGCGTCGCGAACCGATGAGAAGGACAACAGCAGGGTGCGAACTGCGGGCCGGTTCTTCGTCAGGCGAACAGCGACCTTCGTGGCGATTCCGAGTGTGCCCTCGCTCCCAACAAAAACGCCGCGCAAGTCGTAGCCGTCCGGTTCGGCGTCGAGACCTCCGAGCATGAGCACGTCGCCCGAAGGCGCAACGACCTCGATTGCGAGCACGTGCGCGTTGGTCACGCCGTAGGCGAGGCAGTGAGGTCCGCCGGAGTTGTTGGCGACGTTCCCGCCGATGGTGCACACCTGTTGGCTCGAGGGGTCGGGGGCGTAGTGATAGCCGAGCGGCGTGAGCTGTTTCGTGAGGTCGAGGTTGATGACGCCGGGCTCGACCCACACCACGCCGTTCACCTCGTCGATCGAGAGGACCGAGTTCATTTTGGTCATCGCAACAACGATCGGCGCGCCGAGTGGGATAGCCCCGCCAGCCAAACCGGTGCCAGCCCCGCGGGGCACGACGGCGCGTTCGTGGCGGATCGCGATCTTCGTGATTTCGACGACCTCAGCGGTCGAAATCGGGAAACATACAGGGCCCGAATTGCCGCCTTCGAAGACAGACGCGTCTTTCCCGTACAAAGAACGCTGCACACCGTCGTCGCGCACGCGCTCGGGAGAAAGCGCGGCTTGGAGGTCGACGAGGAGTGGGTCGGCAGCATCGACGTTGTCACGCCGAAACCGATCGAGGACCGACACGGTCAGTGAGCCTTGAGCTCGCGGCGGTGCGCATGCAAGATCGGTTCGGTGTATCCGGAAGGCTGTTCGACACCGGAGAACACGAGAGCGGAAGCGGCGCGGAACGCATACCCGTCGAAGTCGGGGGCCATTGGCGAATAGGTTGGATCGCCGGCGTTTTGGCCATCGACCTTCATCGCCATCGACTGCATTGTCTCCAACACCTGCTCGTGAGTGACGATGCCGTGATGGAGCCAGTTCGCCATGTGTTGCGACGAGATACGACAGGTGGCACGGTCTTCCATCAGGCCCACATCGTCGATGTCGGGAACCTTCGAGCATCCAACGCCGGCGTCGACCCAGCGGACGACGTAACCAAGGATTCCTTGGGCGTTGTTGTCGAGTTCGGCTTGGATTTCCTCGTCGCTCCAATCGCTGTCGGCGGCGACGGGGATTGTGAGGATGTCAGAAAGTGTGGCTCGCTCCACGCCGACGAGTTCGGCTTGGCGGTCGAGGACGTCGACCCGGTGATAGTGGGTCGCATGCAACGTGGCGGCTGTGGGGGAGGGGACCCACGCACAGTTGGCGCCGGACTTCGGGTGACCGATCTTCTGCTCCAACATGTCGGCCATAAGGTCGGGCGCTGCCCACATACCTTTGCCGATCTGTGCTCGACCTCGGAGGCCACAAGCCAGGCCAATATCGACGTTCCAATCTTCGTAGGCGCCGATCCATGGTTGCGCCTTCATCTCGCTCTTGCGGACCATTGGGCCGGCTTCCATCGATGTGTGGATTTCGTCGCCCGTTCGATCGAGGAAGCCAGTGTTGATAAACGCGACCCGCGACTTTGCCGCGCGAATGCACTCTGCAAGGTTGACGGTTGTGCGCCGCTCTTCGTCCATGATGCCGAGCTTGACCGTGTTGGGTTCGAGCCCCAGAACGCCTTCGACGAATGTGAAGATCTCGTCGGCAAAGGCAACCTCGTCGGGGCCGTGCATCTTTGGCTTGACGACATAAACCGAGCCGCTTCGAGAGTTCTTGATCGTCGAAGGGCCTCGTAGGTCGTGGAGCGCGGCGAGTGTCGTGATCATGGCATCGAGCAGACCCTCGGGAGCTTCGTTGCCATATTTGTCGAACACCGCAGGAGTGGTCATGAGATGACCGACGTTGCGGATGAGCATCAACGCGCGGCCTGGCAAGACGACGGGTGCGCCGTCGCGTCCGGTGTAGGTGCGGTCGGGGTTCATCGATCGGGTGAAGGTCTGATCGCCCTTGGTGACCTCTTCGGTGAGCGTGCCCTTCATTAGGCCTAGCCAGTTGCGGTAGGCCACGGTCTTGTCGTGAGCGTCGACTGCAGCAACGGAGTCTTCGCAGTCCATGATTGCGGTTATCGCCGATTCGAGCACTACGTCGCTCATCGATGCGCTGTCGACGGCTCCGACGTTGTGCGATGCATCGAATCGGAGGTCGATGCCGAGGCTGTGTTTGCGAAGGAGAATTGCGGTGGGTGCGAGTGGATTGCCTTCGAACGCTTCGAACTGCATTGGATCTGCGAGCGCGTCGGTCGAGCCGTCCTCGACCGTGACCTGCAGCGCTCCATCGATGATCTGGTAGTTCGTCGACCCAACGTGCGAACCTGACTCGAGCGGCGCTACATCATCGAGATAGGCACGCGCCCACGAGATGACGCGTTCGCCGCGCTCGGGATCGTAGGCCCCCCCCTTCGGGAGATCGCCCATGGTGTCGGTGCCGTAGAGCGCGTCGTAGAGGCTTCCCCAACGGGCATTCGCGGCGTTGATCGCGTAGCGGGCGTTCATTAGTGGAACCACGAGTTGTGGCCCCGGAACGAGAGCGATCTCTGAATCGACGTTGGTCGTATCAATTTCAAATGCGGGTCCGCTGGGTGCGATGTACCTCAGCTCTTCGAGGAATGTCTGATATGCCGCTGGATCATGCGGGTCGTCACGATGCGTTCGATGCCAGTTGTCGATGGCTGCTTGCATCGATTCGCGGAACTCGAGAAGCTCTGCATTACGCGGCTTGAAATCATGGATGAGTTCGGATAGGCCAGCGAAAAACCTCGTTGGGTCGACGCCACTGTTTGGGAGCGCCTCGTCGACAAGAAACGCATGCAGTGGCTGTCCGATATGGAGGCCGTGTTCTTCGACTGTTTTGCCGGTGGTCTCGGTCACTGCAGTCCCCTTTTGGTGCTCTGTTAACAGTTAACATTACAATGGGGCCATGGCGATCGACACCCCACGACCAGATGCGCCAGTCGTTGTTCGCCTCGAGTTGCGCGACGCCGTGACCACGATGCTCCGCGAGATGATCTTTCGGGGCGAGTTCCAAACCGGTGAGCGGCTCGTGGAGACGGATCTCGCGGCACGATTCGGCACCAGTCGAGGGCCCGTACGTGACGCGTTTGCTGAGCTCGAACAGGTAGGGCTCCTCGTATCTGGTCGAGGCAAAGGCACCTATGTCCGCGAGCTGAACACCGTCGACGTCGACGAGTTGTACACCCTCCGCCAGTCACTCGAACTTCTTGCGATCAAACGAGCGACAGAACGTTTGGGAAAAGACGACCTCGACAACTTACGAGCCCACGCCGAGGCGATCGACGAAGCGCTCGTTCGCCAAGACGCCGTCGGGGCCGGGGATGCCGATATGGCCTTCCACCGGACGATCCTGAAGCTTGCCGACCATGGTCGACTCCTCGCTGCTTGGGAGCGCCTCGCGGACCAAACGCGCCTATTAATGCAGGCACTCACCCAGGTATCGCCCGAGTACCGCAGCCATGCGCTCGACCACAGCAGCATCGTCGACGCACTGGCGTCCGGCGACCCGCTGCGAGCCGAAGATGCGCTAAGAACACACTTGGGCCAAGCCCGCGCCTCGATCATTCGGGCGTTCGCGGCGCTCGAGGCTGGAAGCTAGGTTCCGTATTCGCGAACCCCCTGCCGTGCATGTAGCGAGTGAAGTCAGCCGGTGCCACGGAGTCCGCGCCATGCAAGCGAGGACAAGAGCTTCGCGACAGCGTCGGCGGAGTGAGGCTGGCCCGAATCAAGCCACTGACCAACAACCGCCTCGAGCTGACCGGCGATAGCGCTCGCGGCCATGATCCGCATGTCGTGATCGAGCCCAGCGATGTCGATGTGCTCGGCGGTGAAAGCATTCAAGGATTCCTGAATCGCCTTGTGCTTGTCCGCAAATTCAGGCTCGGTACGAACGCCTTCGCCATAGATGACGCGATAGTTCGCCGGAGCGGAACCGAAGAACTGGACATATGCCGAGAAGGCAAGTTCAATCTTTTCGCGGCCGGTGCTCGACGTGGCGATCGCTGATTCGATCGCCGTGACGAGCTGCTCGGCCGTATCGGTTAGTACCTCGAGGAACAGGTGGTGCTTCGATTCGAAGTGCTGATACAGCACAGGCTTGGTCACGCCGGCAGCCACCGCGATGTCGTTCATCGACGTGGCGGTGAAGCCATTGGAGCCAAAGGTGTCTCGGGCTGCCCCGAGCAGTTGTTCTCGTCGTTCGGAAGCGCCGAGACGCACACCTTGATCAGGGATCATCGATTAGCGCTTCTTCCGCATTGCGATCGAGTCCTCTTCATGTCGCTCGGCTCCTTTGATCGCATATCCCACCTGGATTGCAATCGCGAGCACGATGCTTCCCGCGATGAGCATGGCGACGATGAGCGTGACGAGGGGGTCTGAAAATGATGTGGCGAGACCAAGAAAAAAGCCGATGGTCGCAACACCGTACGCTGCGAAGCCGACGCGCTGTGCCTTGTTTGACCACGTGCGAATATGGGCGCGCTTGGCCATGATTGGATCATCTGAGTCGGGCGGCACGAGCACCAGCCTGCCCTGAAAACAGAGCTATTCGGCAACTCCGCCCAAGATCTCGCGCGTTCGAGACCGTCGCGGCGCACGACCACGACGCAATCCCGATGCCCGAAGAGGCCGAGCTTCGAATTCGGCGTCGGCGATTGCCCTGCGGCGAAGAAACTCACAGAGCTGATCATCGGTTGGCGATGACGTGAGGTCGATTATTGGACGGCGGTCGGCAGGATCCGTGAGATCGACAATATTGTCGGGACTTCGGCCCGACATCCCCACGCCAGCCACATGGTCGACGCGGTCGCTAGACCGCGTCGGTGGAGGGGGCTGCTCGACGTATGCGTTCGGTCCGTCGAGAACGATCACCGCTTCCTCGTCGAGAACGGCCGGGGTCGCAGCATGGGCCGGAATGTGCGTCGTCGGTGCCACCTTCTTACGAGGTCGGCGATGCGCTGCATGAGCTGGACGGTTGCTCACCCCAAGGTTCAATGGCGACAGGATGGCGACTCGTTCCGGTAGTGCTCGAACACCACCGATGCTGGCAAAAGTCACGCCGCCTGAGTCGCTGCTGCGTGTGCGGTGACGCAGAAACAGATTCATCGCGATGTCCGCGAGTGCGACGAGCATCACGAGGTCGCCGAGCGAGACCACCACATTGAAGAGCGGAACGGGAATGACGTCGCCGAACGCGCTAAATGCGGTTGCCGTCTCCGACGACTCACGAAGCCCTTCGATGACCGGTGCTCCGCTGTTGTTCACTTCTCCAACCGACACCAATGCAAGTTCAGAGACGGGGGCAGCGCCGTTTGCGACGACGGGCGCGAGGTTCATGAAGAGACCGACGAGCAGCACGATCATTCCGGTGATTTGCAGGTTCTTGATCCCGAACACGCCAAACCCGAGTGCGCCGATCAGCGCCCATGCGAGTGGAACGGCTGGGCCGATGAGGTTCAAAACGAGGATTGTGCTGATTCCGAGAACCAGCCATCCGCTGCCATTGAGCCGTGCAGAAGTGACGCCGGACCACCGTCCGCCGCGCGAGCGGCCGATCAAGCATCCCAAACTGAAGGCAAAGAGTGAGAGGAGCACGGCGACAAGGCTAGTCAAGGTCGCGCTCTGAGTGGGGACACTCGCGCGATCCGCGCGAACGTCGCGTTACAACCCGCTGCCGCGAGCGGTGCCACTCACGATGTCCTCCGACGGGTCGAACAGAAAACACGTCACTCGACGATGCCGGCCAACCGCGTGTTCGAACGTCGCCTGCGTCGGCTGAAGAAACGTGATGTCGTACACGGAAAGCTCGTACTCAGAGCCGACAAAATTTGGGAACGCGTCGTAGCAAAGTTGGGTGCTCCACTCGGTCATCTTTGCCTCGCCAGGAAATGGAGCGCCGTTCGGGGCAGGGAACTCGGCCTCGTGAAAAACTTCTTTCTGATGCGGCTGCGTGCACTCGACCGATGCCGTCAGATCGATTCGCCGCTCGAGTTCTTCGTCGTACCAGGTGCCCTCGTTGAAACATTGGCCAGCGCGCAGATCGAACGGATTGAGCGGTGCCCCGGGAACCACCGGCGGCGCATCCGGATCGATATCGCCGATCGAGACATCGGCCTCAGCGGAGCTGTCATCTTCGGGGTCGGTCCCGTTTTCAGAGTCGAGCGACGACGTGCAAGCAGCGCCGACAAGAGCCAGCGTTATGAGCAGGGCGTGAAGGATCGAGGATCGCACAACCGACACGGTAGCGAGCGGCACCGTCTGTCGGAAGTCGGGTTCGGTTTGGCCGCGGTTACCCCGCTGGAAGAAAGCGGTCGATGTTCTCGAACGAGAGACCCATCAGGATCACGACGGGAGCAAGTCCGATGGCGATTGCCGGCCAACGCCTCCAACGGCCCGCCAGCTCTTTGAAGGCGAGGTAGACGGCAATGGCTGCGAGCCCCCAGAGAATTGCTGGCCGAAGCGCAGACTTGTCGCCGTTGAGCCCTTCGTCGAGGCTCACGTCGTCGCCGACGAACCCAGGGTTTTCGTCGCTGGTCGATATTTCGTCGGGCTCGTCGTCGTCGCTCGACGGTGCGGACACGATCTCGGCGTCGGGTGCGTCCTCGCCAGCCTCATCTGACCCATCAACATCTTCGGTCGCGAGATCGAGCGAGTCGTTGGTCGAGTCGGTCTGGGTAGGGGGAGGCCGAAGAGCGTCGACCGCTTCGGTGACGAGTTCGGCTGCGACGATGATGCGCTGGCGTGCTGAAAATTTCGGATGGCAGGCGGTCAGGGTTAGGCGGTCGTCGCCGAAGTCGCCAAGAACCCAAGTGGCTTCGGGTCCAACGATGATGTGGCCCAACGTTTCGTCACCCTCGGGGATCACGAAGTCAGAGCCGAGGTTCCCGAGCAGCTCTGGTGCGTAGGCCTCCGATGCCGGGAGTACGCGGTAGACATGTTCCCCTTGAATCGTGCTCACCCGAATTTCGTCGCCGGGTGCCAGCTCGTCGATTCGATTGAATGGCGCCCCGTAGGTGGTTCGGTGTCCCGCGATCCCTGAGTTTCCTCTTTGGCCTGGGAACACCGTTCCTCTGTAGTGTCCTGGCCCGTTTCGAAGGTCTTCGACCTTGACACCTTGTACAACAATCTTGGTCATGTCGATCGTTGGGAGGTTGATCCGAGCGACCGCCTCGCCGCCTTCGCGATAGAGCCTTTGGGCAAGCTCGATATCAGCGATCACGATGGCACCGCCAGCTTCGGCGATCGTGGTTGTGGTCGTCGTCGAGGTCGTGGTGCCAGGTGCGGCACTTGTCGAGGTCGTCGAGGTTGAAGTCGTCGAAGTCGTCGACTCCACCGACCCGAGCAATTCGTCGAAGTCTGTGGAAAGTTCGCCCTGGGCGGACGCCTCTTGAAGGCCCGTGCCCCAGAGCTGGTAACTAACGAAGAGCAACACCACGATTCCCGTGGTGATGAGCAGTCGGCCGATCGAGCCGAGGATCCGCGACGTCATAATGGTGAACGTATCGGAGTCGTCAGGCCGTGAATGATGCGCGACGGCGAAGAATTGCGTAAGAACGGGTGAGAATTCGACAAGAACCGCTGCCGGGGCCGCCGCCCGGGCGGGCTCAGCGTCGCCGTCGGCGATAGCGTTTGCCTGTGCCAGTTGTCGAGCTAGAAGAAGTCGTTGTGCTTCTCGGTCGCTTCCCCGCGCTCGCGGGGGCCACGGTCCAGATCAACGCTGGCGAGTCGGTGCTCTTGCAGGGACCCAACGGCGCAGGAAAGTCGACTCTGTTGCGCCTGTGTGCTGGTTTGCTCCGCGTCGAGAGCGGCAGGGCACGAGTGTTGGGAACCGATCTGGCCACCGATCGCCGCTCGGTGCGCTCCAGCGTGGGTTACGTCGGTCATCAGTCGATGCTCTATGAAGATCTGACGGTCGCAGAGAACCTGCGGTTCTGGGGTCGTGCTGCTGGGGTCGACGAGAAGCAGCAGCGGGCGGCCGCCGATCGCCTACAGATCGAAGACCGATTGTTCGATGTGCCGGTTAATCGCTTGTCGGCCGGCCAGAAGCGGCGCACGGCAATTGCGGTGGCTGCTGCTCGACGTCCGCAGCTATGGCTGCTCGACGAACCACACGCCGGCCTCGACCAGTCCGGGCGCGACATCGTCGACGCGCTGATCTCCGATGCTGCCGCAGCTGGTGGCGCCGTCCTTGTTGCATCTCACGAGCTCGAACGCGTGCAGGTCGTCGTCGACCGGCAGGTCACTGTCGCCGGCGGACTCGTTCGCGAAGAGGTTCCCCATGCTGGCTGAGATTCTCCTCGTCGCCGGCAAGGACCTTCGGGTCGAGAGCCGCTCACGGGTGGCCATCAACCAGGTCGCTCCGTTCGCGATTCTGGTGCTCGTGATGTTCGGATTCGCACTCGAAGGCGATCGTGCAACCCTGTCCAATTTCACGCCTGGCCTCTACTGGGTCACGATCTTGCTCGCGTCGATTCTGGCCATCCATCGATCGGTTGCTATCGAGGCTGGCGACGGAGCTCGAGAGGGTCTGTTGCTGACCGGGCTACGTCCCGCCTCGGTCTTTCTCGGCAAGACCGTCGCACTCATCGCACAACTTCTGATCGTCGCAATCGTGTTGCTCGGAGGCGTCGCAGTCTTTTACGACGCTCGGATCGATGACGCGTTCTTGCTCGTCGTGTCGCTCATAGGAGCGGTTGTCGGCATTGCGGCTGCTGGTACGCTCTACGGCGCTCTGCTCGGAGGCCAAAGGGCGCGCGAGACGGTCCTTCCGATCCTGATCTTGCCCGTGCTTTCACCGGTGCTCATCGGTGCGAGCCGCGCGTTTGGTGATGCCATGGGCACCGTTGCGGCAGACGGATGGGCATGGACGAGTTTGCTGTTCGGTTTCGGAGCGGTTTACCTAGCAATGGGTGTCGCGAGCCATGGCGTGTTGATGGAGGAGAACTAATGTCAGATGTTTCGGACGAGGGGACGTCGTTAGATGGTGTCCGAACGACCGGGAGTCGCACGACGCAACTCCTCGGCTGGGCTGTCATCGTCGGCATCGCTGTTGTGTTGTTTCTTTCCTTCGTGGCCACCGGGCCCGACATTCGAATCGACGCGGGGAGCGGTGAAGAGATCGGCCAGTTCGACGCTGTTCGGCTTATGTACATCCACGTGCCGTCCGTGATCGTTGCCTACACCGCCTTCGTCTTGACCGCCGTCGGGTCGGCGGTGGTGCTGATCAAACGCTCGGTCTGGTGGGACCTCGTCGCTGGAGCGGCCGCCGAGATCGGTGCGCTTGCTGCGGCGGTCACCCTCATCACCGGTTCGATCTGGGGACGCCCGATCTGGAACACCTGGTGGGAGTGGGGCGACGTACGAATCCTGACGACCCTCGGCCTCTTCATGCTCTCTCTTGGTTACCTCGCCGTCCGACGCCTCGAAGGCACCGCCGAAGAACGGGCGAAACGGTCGGCCGTGGTTGGGCTGCTGTTGATCGTGAACGTGCTGATCGTCAACCGATCGGTCGAATGGTGGGCGAACGACACGTTGCATCAAGACTCGACAATCTCCGAGGCCGCCATCGAAGACCTCAAAGCTTTCACCCTGTTCTTCGCGATCATCGTGGGGCAGGCCGCTTTCGCTTGGATGATGATTCATCGCTTCCGACTCGCATGGCTAGAACGTCAAGACGAACGTTTCGGGCTCGACGATGCGATCGCTCGCAGGCGTGCCGAAGCGGAACCAGAATCCGACGACCTCGGTGAAGACGATGTAGACGAAGGAGATCACGTATGACTCACGTTGGATACCTCATTGCTGGTTGGGGAGTGGCGTTCGCCATCTTTGGCCTCTACGCAGTGTCCGTGATGCAACGGGCCAAGAAACTCGCCGCGAAAGTGCCGGTTGAACGCGCCCGCTGGATGACGGGCAAAGACGCCGACGTAATCGGAGAGAGCTAATGGACGAGCCTGTCGACCTCCCAGCATCGGACAGCGCCGATGCGAACGAACTTGACCTGACCCCGCAACCTCGCGACTCGGTCAAGCGAGGCTCGCGACGCGGACCAACGCTGATCTTGTTCGCTGTTCTGCTGGTCATTGGGTTCGTGCTCTTCCAGGGCCTGTCTGGCGCAACACTGTTTCTTCGTCAAGCCGATGCCGCGGTCGCAGAGCGAGACGAACTCGCCGAGCGACGCTTCCGTCTCCTCGGCACGCCGATTGCGATCACCGAAGAAGAATTCGAGTTCGAGGGACAGACCGCCGTTGCCTTCTCCATCGCATGCGACGGAACAGCGGTCGACATCATCCACCGGGGCAATGTGGCCGAGTCATTCCAAATGGGAGTGCCGGTCGTGCTCGAGGGCCGCTGGACGGGTTCGCTCGACCTTCTCCTCGAGTGGGATTCGGGAGCCAACGATGGGTTCTATTTCGAAAGCGATCGGATGCTCGTGAAACACGACAACGAATACCGCGAGGACCGGATCGAAGAAGCAGCCTCCTGCGGCGACGACAGCGTCGACGCTCCCGAGGGTTGAGCGCATGCACGTTCTGATTGGATACGCCGCAGTTTGCTTGGGCTTCGCGGGTGCAGCGCTCGGCGCAGGCACATGCGCTGTCTCCTTGGTCAAAAAGCAGCCATCCATGATGCGATCGGTTCGACTCCAGGTCGGGTTGATCGCATTCGCAGCCGTCGTTGCCGTGATCGTCATGCAGTCAGCGCTCTTGCAGCACGACTTCAGCGTCAAGTACGTGGCCGAGCATGGCCGCATCGGCACACCCGTGATCTTCACGATCGCCACGCTGTGGGGTGCGCTCGAAGGGTCGATCTTGTTGTGGGCCTTTGTGCTCGTTGGTTATCTCGTTGTGGTGTCGTGGCGATTCCGGGACCGCTTCGACGATCCAATGGTCGGCTGGGCGATGCTCACGATGTTGCTGGTGACCGCATACTTCTTTGGACTGATGCTCGGACCGGCGAATCCATTTATCGAGGTCACCAATCCGCCCGACAACGGGCCGGGGTTGAATCCGCTTCTCCAGAACAACGCGTTCATGGCCTTCCATCCACCGATGCTCTATCTCGGATACGTCGGTTTCACGGTGCCGTTCGCCTTTGCGATCGGCGCGTTGGCAACGGGGCGGGTCGGCGAAGGGTGGCTGGTCGAGACGCGTCGCTGGACGATGTTTGCGTGGGGATTTCTCACCTTCGGAGTCGTGCTCGGCGCCTGGTGGAGTTACGAAACACTTGGGTGGGGTGGTTACTGGGCTTGGGACCCGGTGGAGAACGCTTCGCTCTTGCCGTGGCTCACGGGTACAGCGTTTATTCATTCGGTAATGGTGCAGGAGCGCCGAGGCATGTTGCGGGTGTGGAACCTGTCGCTCGTCTGCGCCACGTTCGCCCTCACCATTCTCGGAACGTTCCTCACGCGCTCGGGCGTTATTGCCTCGGTGCACGCCTTTAGCGAATCGACAATCGGCCCGCTGCTGCTCGGCTTCTTCGCCGTCATTGTGTTGGTCACCGTTGGATTGGTCGGCTGGCGTGGTGACGCACTTCGGTCGGTCGGACGTATCGATTCGCCTATTTCTCGCGAAGGTGCGTTCCTCGCTAACAACGTCGTGTTCGCCGCGTTCGCCTTCGTCGTGTTGCTCGGAACGGTGTGGCCGCTGATCGTGGAGGCGATCAACGGCGATCGAATCGCGGTTGGCAATCCGTTCTTCGATCGGATGACGATGCCGATCGGATTTGTGCTTCTTTTCCTGATGGCGATGGCACCCGTGCTTCCATGGCGAAAAGCGTCGGCCGAAGTGTTGAGCGATCGACTCCGTTGGCCAGCGGTCATCGGTGTTCTGGCGATGGTGCTATCGCTACTGCTCGGCGCTGCGGGTTGGGCGCCCGTGCTGGCGTTCGGACTCGCCGGCGTCGCGGCGGGCTCGGCGCTCCGCCAACTCGTCATCGCGACTCGCAGGCAAGGTTGGCGAGGCCTCGTTGGTCGAACCAATGGCGGCATGATCGTGCACCTCGGCGTGATTCTGATCGCGGTCGCCTTCGCAGCGAGCAACTCCTATCTGCGTCAGGCAGAGTTCTCGTTCGAGAACGAAGGCGAATCGGCCCAGCTGGCGGGCCATGAGTTCATCTTCCGAGGCACCGATCAGGTCGTTTCACCCGATGGCCGCATCGATAATCAGGTTCTGGTCGAAGTGGATGGCAGTATCGAGCGACCTGCGCTGACACTCTTTCCCTTCGCTGGTCGGACCCTCGGTACCCCGTCGACCCGCGGGTCACTGATCGACGATGTGCAACTGTCGGTCATCCCGACCAATGGCGCACAGACCGTTGTCCGTGTCACTGTTCAACCGCTGGTTCGATGGCTGTGGATCGGCGGAATCATGATGGCCTTCGGAACGGCGCTGGCGTTGGTGCCAGGCCGCCGACGCCGCCCGACCGCGCCGACATCGGCGTTGCCAAACACAACACCTCCGGCGGCTGAGCCCGAACCCGAATCGGCGACGGTATCGGTCTAATGGTCGAACAAGAACCGGTGGAATTGACGATGCCTGCGGGTCCCTCGCGGTTGGCTTTCTTCGCCGCGATGGCCTTCGGGCTCGTGCTGGTCGTATTCATCGCAGTTCTTGCGACGAGCGATGGTGAAAGCGGCATTGGACGGAGCCCGCTCATATCGAAGCCGGCGCCGCTCATCATCGGCGAGGCGGTCGATGGATCGTCGTTCGACCTCGAGACACATCGCGGGCGCTGGGTGGTCGTCAACTTCTTCGCCACGACATGCGTGCCATGTATCGTCGAACATCCAGAGTTGGTCGCATTCGATGATGCCCACCGACCCGTCGGCGACGTTTCCGTCGTCAGCATTGCGTTCAGCGACTCATCGTCGAACGTCCGCGAGTTCTTTGCTGAGAACGGAGGCGACTGGTCGGTGCTCGCCGAAGACACCGGCCGTCATGCGATTGGTTACGGCGTGGCAGCGGTACCGGAAACGTATTTGGTGGCGCCATCGGGCATCATCACATCGAAGTTCACGGGCGGGGTCACCCAAGCCGATCTCGATGCCGAAATCGATCGGCTTGATGGAGCGGCGGGGACGACCTCATGAGCGGCATTTTTTCCAAACGAAGTGTCCTGTGGCTGGGCCTGCTCGCCGCGGCGCTGTCGGCGCTCCTCGTGTCGACACAAGTCGACGGCCCGCCGAGGACCAATGAAGACCGCGTCCGGTCGCTTTCGGAAGACTTTGCTTGCCCAACCTGCGACGGGCAATCGGTTGCGGAGTCCAACGCTGTCGTTGCCGTAGAGATCCGGCGCGACATTCGACGCCGGGTCGACGAGGGCGAGACGAATGGGGAGATCACCGATGCGCTCGTGGCCAGCTACGACGAGTCGATCGACCTGCGACCACGTTCGGGTGGGGTGGTTGGATTGATCTGGATCGTGCCCGTGGTGGTGATGGTGTTTGGGTTCGCGGCGCTCGCTTCGGTATTTCGGCGTTGGAGAACCGTGGAAACCCAGCATGCTTCCGACGACGATGTGGCGCTGGTGGATTCCCTTCGACGAGAACGATCGTGACATTGGACCAGTCGGTCATCTCGACATCGCTGAGCAATGACGATCGGGTCCGATATGTCGAAGAACGAGATCATCTGCTGGCCTCGCTCGATGACCTCGACGCCGAGTTGGCGGCTGGCGACATCGACAAGATCGACTATGCGACCCTTCGAGACGACTACACCGCACGCACCGCCAAACTGACTCGGGTGCTCGACGGTGCGCCGGTTCGACGGACCCGGACGGCCGGAGCTGCGCCATCGAGCCGCATCGTCTGGATCCTGTCGGTACTCGCCATCGCAGGCCTTGCAGCGTGGGCCATGGTGCAGTTCTCTGGCGCTCGTGGCGTCGGTGAAACCGCGAGCGGTGAGATCCGTTTGAGCACCGCATCGCTGCTCAATACTGCGGCCCAAGAGTTTGGTCTGGGAAACGTGGAGCGTTCGATCGAGCTCTACGGTGAGGTGCTCGAGATCCAGCCGACGAACGTTGAAGCGCTCACCTATCGCGGGTGGATTCAGTATCAATCGGGTGATACCGATGCGGCGCGAGAAGACTTCGACGAAGCTGTCGTGTTCAACCCCGACTACGCCGACGTCCGGGTCTTTCGAGCCATCGTCGCGCTCGACGCCGAAGAGTACGAGGCTGCGTCGGCCGAGATCGCGATCTTCGATGCTTCGAATCCGACGGCTGTCGCTCGGAATCTGGTGGCGCAGCGACAAGTCCGCGAACGAATCGGCGTGGCGCGTATGGCCGAACTGCTGAACGAATCCGATGGCCTACCCGATCTTGTGGCAGCGAACGTGGGGATCGCAGAAGCGCAGCTCGCTGGCGAACTGTTCGTCCAGCTCGAGGATCCTCAGCGCGCTATCCGCTCGTTCGACGCCGTTCTCGAAGTCGACGCCGACAACGCCGACGCCATGGCGTGGCACGGCTGGACCCTGGCATTGTTGGCCGAGTCGGGAGTCGAAGATCTCTTTCCGGACGCCGAAGGTTGGCTCGATCGGGCGGTCGCTGCCGATCCGACCTCCGCTGATGCGCGGGTGTTTCGAGCATTTATCTTCAATCGGCTCGACCGTATCGATGAAGCACGTCTCGAGCTCGCTTCGTTCGACGAACTGACCGAGCAGCCTGCCGATATGACGGCCCTCATCGATCAGTTCGGTTTACGCGAGGCTCTCGCTAGCTGATCATGGACTCGTGCGAATTGGCCGCGGTCGTGGCGACCGCCGACGCGGTTGCGGCAACTTCAGCACGCAATGACAAGGTGGCGGCACTGGCGCTGTTGCTGTCGGAGATCTCGCCCTTCGAGGCTCCGATCATCGTCGGGTTATTGACGGGCGAAATACGCCAGGGTCGGATCGGCGTGGGTTGGGCTGCCGTCCGCGATCTCGACACTGTCCCGGCTATCGAGAGCTCGCTTCGAGTGGCCGATGTTGATTCGGCGATGGACAGCCTTGCGTTGGTATCGGGATCGGGTTCGAAAGCGCGCCGTGCCGAGGTGCTCGGCTCACTCCTCCGACAAGCGACTCAAGCGGAGTCGGACTTTCTTCGCACGGTGCTTACCGGAGGTCTTCGACAAGGCGCGCTCGATGGAGTCATGACCACGGCGATAGCGAAGGCGGCCGCCGTGCCCGTGGCCACGGTTCGTCGGGCCGCCATGTTCTCCGGTGACTTGGGAGAGACGGCAGCGGTTGCGCTCAACGAGGGACGGGCAGCGCTCGACGCGATCGGTCTTCGGGTTGGACGCGGCATTCAGCCGATGCTCGCCTCGACGTCTGCGGGTGCGGGCGAGGCGGTGGAGGAACTCGGCGAGGTTTCGGTGCAGGCGAAACTCGATGGGATCCGACTGCAGTGCCACCGTTACGGAGACGCCGTCTGGCTCTTCACGAGAAACCTCAACGACGTCACCGAGCGTCTACC
>JBLIMK010000089.1:0-16567 GCA_047638715.1 Verrucomicrobiales bacterium | reverse complement strand
ACATCGTCTTGGTACAGGCGGACATGATCACAGGCGACATCACCGTTTGAACCGTCCGCGATCTTGCCTTCCGTCCGACAGAAGACATCCCAGTTGCTCGGCGACTTTCCATCGAGGTCAGAGGACCCCTCGATCTGAAAGGACGATGTGGCTGAGCCCCAAACAAAACCTTCGGGGAACGTCGCAAAACCATCGGGAGAGGTGGACATGCCAACGCCTTTCTGTACGACGCTGGGGCGCCAGGAGCGCCTCATCCTACCGATCCTGTGCGAGCTGATCAGGGTCTCATATCGGCATTGCAGTTCATTCGAGGTACTTGTACATCTCTATCACCGATGACCTCAGCCAGCTTTAGGCGCTTTCCAGATCCGCTTAGCTGGATATTCGGCCAAATGTTCGATAAAACAAGAGATAACTATCCGGGGGAATTCATGGCTGTAGTAAAGCTCGACAAGATCAACAAGGTCTATCCGAACGGTTTCCAGGCAACGTTCGACCTCTCGATCGATGTCGCCGATGGCGAGTTCCTTGTTCTCGTTGGGCCGTCGGGTTGCGGGAAGTCGACGGCGCTGCGAATGGTCGCAGGTCTCGAAGAGATCTCATCGGGCACCCTCATGATCGATGATCGTGTCGTGAACGATGTGGAGCCGAAAGACCGCGACATCGCAATGGTTTTCCAGAACTACGCGCTTTACCCACACATGACGGTCGCCGACAACATTGGATTCGCTCTCAAACTTGCGAAGCTTCCAAAAGCTGAGATCAAGGATCGAGTTGACAAGGCAGCCGCAATCCTCGATCTAACCGAACAGCTCAACCGCAAGCCGGGTCAGCTTTCCGGTGGCCAGCGCCAGCGCGTTGCTATGGGTCGTGCCATCGTGCGTCAGCCCAAAGCGTTCCTCATGGACGAGCCGCTGTCGAACCTCGATGCCAAGCTCCGTGTCGCCATGCGCGCTGAAATCGCTTCACTCCAACGAAACCTGGGCGTCACTACCCTCTACGTGACCCATGATCAGGTCGAAGCCATGACGATGGGTGACCGTGTCGCTGTCCTCAACAAGGGTTACCTGATGCAGGTCGATACGCCCCAGGACCTCTACGACACACCAGCAAACGTGTTCGTGGCTGGCTTTATTGGCTCGCCCTCGATGAACCTCATGGAGGGTCGGCTCGGCGGAACCGCCGACAGCCCCGAGCTCACCTTCGGTAGTGTCACCGTTTCGATTCCCTCGATCGCTGGAGCGGCGCTCGCCGACTACATCGGCCAGAAGGTCGTTGTAGGTCTTCGTCCCGAAGACATTGAAGATGCCGCCACCGTCGACGCCGCAGCGCCAGAGTGCACCTTCTCGACGTCCGCTCGCCTCGTCGAGTCGCTCGGCTCGGAAATCATCGTGCACTTCGGGCTCGACGCCGAGCCGTACGTCGTTGCCGATGCAATCGACGACGAGGCCGAGAAGGGCCTCAGCAACGAGAACGAGACAGCTACGTTTGTGGCACGTGTCAGCCCTCGATCATCGGTCAGGAACGGTGCAGATGTGAACCTCGTGATCGATGCAAGCCGCTTCCACTTCTTCGATATTACCTCAGGCGACGCCATCCGGTAGCGCCCAACTGCCTTCTCTAAAAGAGAAGGGCTAGTTAGCGTGCAGGGCTTCATTGAGCCCCGTCCAGCTCGAGCCATTCGGGATAGATTCGACCGCACCCGTGAGGCTGTTGCGTCGGAACAAGAGACCGCTGACGCCGGAAAGTTCGCGCCCTGAGCGAACCTCTCCATCGGGAAGCGTGACCTTTGTTCCAGCGGTCAGGTACAGGCCCGCCTCCACAATGCAGTCGTTGCCGAGGGAGATTCCAAGACCGGAGTTGGCGCCGAGGAGGCAGCGTTCGCCAAGGGAAATGACCTCTTGTCCGCCGCCCGAGAGCGTGCCCATGATCGACGCGCCGCCACCGACATCTGACCCATCACCGACAACAACTCCGGCCGATATTCTGCCCTCGACCATCGAGGTGCCTAAGGTCCCCGCGTTGAAGTTCACAAATCCTTCGTGCATGACGGTTGTGCCTTCGGCCAGATGGGCCCCGAGCCGCACACGATTCGCATTCGCAATGCGCACACCCGACGGAACAACGTAATCGAGCATGCGTGGGAACTTGTCGAGCCCATTCACTCCGATGTTGTGACCCGATTCCGCCACGGCGGCCTTAAGCGCGTCGACGTTGTCGGGCAGCACAGGGCCCTCCGACGTCCATGCGACGTTCGTAAGAGCTCCGAACACGCCAGTGAGGTCGATGCCGTGTGGAGCAACCTCTCGCCGACTGAGAAGGTGCAGGCGTAGGTAGGCATCGGACACGCCGTCCGGCGGAGAAGCGTGGTCGATCGTGATCTCGAACGCCTCGCCGTGGATCAACCCAACTCGCTCCGCAGCGCATGCGCGCCTCGGATCGGCATTCTTTGGATACCAGCTGTCGAGGATGGTCCCCGACTCTGAATCGATCCAGCGATGGCCTAAAGCGGTGGTCATGAACAACTCCGAAACTGCGGAACATTCAGAGAACCCCAGTGTTGATGGACATGAAGAAATCTATCGGACGAGTAGGTTACGCACATGCCCGAAAGCATGTTGCAACGCCTATTTCGTCTCTTTCGAAAGGAACCCCGCATGAGTACCCACGACGATGCAGAACTCCGAGAGCGTCTCACCCCCGAGCAATACCGGGTCACACAGAAGGCGGGTACCGAACAACCCTTCACCGGTGAATACTGCGATACCAAGACCACAGGCAAGTACCACTGCCGCGTATGTGACGAGCCGTTGTTCGCCAGTGAGGCGAAATATGACTCCGGCTCTGGTTGGCCTTCCTTCACACTTCCGATGAACGACGACGCGGTCGACGACAAGAGCGACATCTCCATGGGAATGGTGCGCACAGAGTCACTGTGCGCTTCCTGCGGCGCCCACCTGGGTCATGTGTTTCCCGATGGCCCTGGCGAAAATGGGCTGCGGTATTGCATGAATTCCGCATCGCTGCGGCTCGAAGCCGACGAGGGCGATCAGGCCACTGCCACCGCTGAGTAGGCACTTCGCTCAGACGTGCTTCAGGTGGCGCCCACCAACGCCGATAAATCATCTATGGTTCGACCATGAGGTTCGTTGGGGCCACGGTAGATGAGCTCCTGAAGCACGGCGAAAGCGTCGCGGCTGAAGATGACGTGAGCGCTGCCGCAGACGACTTCTTGGCTTCCCTGCAGCCGATCGGCGACTCCTTTCACATGCCGTGGAAGTTCAATGAGTCGCTCGAGGTACTCGAGGATTGGCTGCCTCCCGATCTTCGCGATCGCCTGACTCGGCCGGGCGGGTCAAAACCAGAAAACCACCTTGAGGCCTGCGTCGTCGCACTCGCGCTCGAGGCTGGCGTTCGCTTACAACCCCTCACCAAGGGCGATATGCAGCGGCTCCAGCACATTGCTCAGCACGCCACACGGCGTTCAGCCTGGGGGCGCCAAAGCTCCTACCCGTGGGACACCGTCGCGACTGCCGATATCGAGTCGTATGACTTCTTCGCGCTCTTTGCGCCGACCTGACAAACTGCGCAGATGCATGTGACCCCAAAAGGAATGTGGTTCGAAGACTTCGCGGTCGGAATGGTCGTCGTCCACCCGATCACACGGACGATTACGGAAGCGGACAATGTCCACTTCTCGACGACGACGATGAACCCGGCCCCGCTACATATCGATGCCGATTATGCGGCGAGCACAGCGTTCGGGAAGCCGCTCGTCAACTCGCTGCTGACCCTAGGAATAGTTGTCGGCATCTCGGTACACGAGCTCACGCACGGCACGACGGTCGCCAACCTCGGATTCGAGGCGGTCAATTTTCCAGCGCCGCTATTTCATGGCGACACGATCCACGTCGAATCCGAGATCACCGGCGTGAGAGCATCGGCATCAAAGCCCGATCGCGGCATCGTCACAATCGAACACCGTGCTTTCAATCAAGCCGACGTGCTCGTCTGTAGTGCGGTTCGCAACGCCATGATGCTGCGACGCCCACCCAGCTAACCATTTAGGGGCCTGGCCCCTAATCGCGTTTAGGGGCCAGGCCCCTAAATCCGAGATCGTTAGCCAGCGCGGGCGATGAGTCGTTTTCGGAGCGCGTTGAGCGCGGTGATCGTCGTGTAATTACGGGTGCGAGTTCGATCGGTCCGATAGCGCAACAGGTGACTCTCGACCTCTCCATCGACACAGGTGGCGATCCACACGGTTCCCGGCGGGATTCCCTCCCAGCTGTCGGGACCAGCAACGCCTGTCGTGGCCACCGAAACGTCTGCACCGAGCGTCTCGCACGCACCCAGCGCCATGGCCTCGACCATCTCCTCGCTGACCGACGGACCCTCAGGAGCCTTCAAAAGAGCGGTCTTCACGTCGGTGGCATAGGTGATCACTCCCCCACGAAATGATTTGCTCGACCCTGGGGTGGACGTCAACCGCTGAGCGATTAGCCCACCCGTGAGTGATTCTGCTGTGCCGAGGGTGAGCCCCTGTGCAGCGCAGAGTTCGAGCACGATCGACTCCATTGTTTCATCGTCGACCCCGAACACGATCGGGCCGATGATGTCGCGGACTCGGGCATCTTCGTCATCGAGTAACGCTGCGACGGTCGTTTCGTCCGGACCTTTGGCGGTTATTCGAACCTTCAGCCCTTCCATGCCGCTCGCAAGAAAGGCGAGGGTGACCCCGCCATCGGCCGTGCCGGTGCTGTCGAGGCGAATAATCTCGTCGGCGAGGAGCTCAGCGAGTCCGGACTCCGACTGTCCCCACGTTCGCAGCGTCCGGGACCGGATGACCGCAGCACTCCCAGACCTCATGACGATGTCGTCGATGATGAAGTCCTTCATCATCTCCCGCATCTCCCAGGGAACACCGGGAACGGCGTAGATCACTTTGGTCTCACCGCGGAAATCGAACTCGGCAACGATGCCAGGAGCCGTACCGGGCTGGACAGGAATGGCGGTCGCCCCGACCGGAATCCGCGCTTGGAGCCGATTGTTCGCCGGCATTTCTCGGCCACCCAGCGCCCACATCGACTCGATCTTCTCGACCAGTGCTTCATCGAACAAGAGTTCTACGCCCATGACCTGGGCTATCGCGTCACGGGTGATGTCATCCTGGGTCGGACCCAAGCCGCCCGTGCAAATGACAACGTCGTTGCGACTGAGCGCATGTTCGATCACCGAAACCATCCGCTGCAGGTTGTCGCCCACTTTGGTCTGGTAATACGAGTCGATACCTACACTCGCGAGTTCCTGACCAATCCACGAGGAGTTCGTGTCATCGATCTGTCCGAGCAACAATTCCGAGCCCACGGCAACCACTTCACAGCGCATTAGTCATTCACTTTCTCATCGATGTTTCCACTCAGTCGAGTCGCGGCCGACCCATCGAGCAGGTAGCGGAGCCCTGAGTACAACGTGAAAGCCACGACGAACCAGAGGAGGAGTTGCACGAGGACATCGGCGTTCTCGAACGGTGGGAACAGGGCTGCCTGTAGCGCGAGACCTTGGAAGATCGACTTGTACTTGCCAAGCTTGCGAGCCGGGACCGCCCGGTTCTTTTTGACCCAGTAACCGCGGAAGCCGGTGATCACCGCTTCGCGAACCGCAATCAGCGCGACCGGGATCCAATGGTAACGATCGACCGCCACGAGGCAGAACATCGCGCCGAGTACGACGATCTTGTCGGCGAGGGGATCGAGAAAGGCTCCCGATCGACTGACCATGTCGAATCGACGGGCAAGCCAGCCATCGAGGAGATCGGTGGCGGCAAATACCCACCCGAGAGCGAAGACCCACCATGAAGCTCCCCTCGAATCGCTGCTGGCCAGAATCAGTGCGAAAGGAATCGGGGACGCTGCAATGCGTGCGGTCGTGATCAGGTTCGCCGGGTTTGCTACGAAGTGCCCGACGTGATGCATTGCCCCGCCATCGCTAGCCGTCACTCCTCCTCCCCGTCGTCGAGGAACGTGCCCTCGAACGTGGCGCCTTCAGCTTCAAGGTCGGGACCGAGCGCTCCTGCGATGACCACATCGTAGAAGGCCCCCACTTCGAGGTCGGCCGAGATACGCACCACCCCATCTATTTCGGGTGCTTCTCGATGCGTTCGCCCAATGCCTTGCTCGTCGACGAGGATCGACACCGTTTGGCCAATCAGGTCGTCGCGCCGAGCTGCGGTGATCGAATCCTGCAGTTCGGTGAGTTCCCGAAGCCGTTCGGCAACCAAATCTGGGGCTACCTCGCCGTCGAGATCGGCTGCGTAGGTCCCGTCTTCCTTCGAATAGGAGAAGAAGCCGCACCAATCGAGCTGCGCCTGCTCAACAAAATCGAGTAGTGCGTCGTGGTCTTCCTCGGTCTCACCGGGGTAGCCGACGATGAAATTGGAGCGGAAGGCTGCATCTGGTGAGATCGATCGGATGTGGGCGATTCGTTCCAGAAAGCGTTCGCCATCCCCCCATCGACGCATCCGTCGCATCAACGGACGGCTGACATGCTGGAGTGAGAGGTCGAAGTACGGCACTCCTGTCGCGAGGATTGCTTGAATGAGTTCTTCGGTCAGGTCTGAGGGGTAGAGGTAAAGCAATCGAACCCGGTCGACGAGTTCGGAAACTTCGCCCACGAGTTGAACAATGCTCCGTTCGCCGACACCTTGATCTCGGCCGAAGGCGGCGAGGTCTTGCGCGACAAGCACGATCTCTTTTGCTTCGAGTCCGCTGACTTCATCGAGAATCGCTTCGTGAGAACGAGAACGTTGAGGACCTCGGAAGGTGGGGATCGCACAGAACCCGCAATTTCGATCGCAGCCCTCCGCAATCTTCACGTAGGCCCAGGGCCGAGTCGAGGCCGGCCGCGGCAGATTGAGTAGATCGAAGGACGGAACGTTGACCGAAGTCGGCTTTTGCCCCAGTGTCACTGGAACTCCGAAGCCTGAAACTGCATCAACTTCTGGCAGAGCTTCGGCGAGCTCATCTCCGTAACGCTCGGCCATACATCCGGTAACAACAACTTGGGCATCGGGCGACTGCTCCGCAAGCGTCAGCACCGTGTCGATCGATTCTTGTCGAGCGGCTTCGATGAAAGCGCACGTGTTGATGACCACAAGGTCGGCTTCTTCGGGGCTCGCAGCGCTCCGCATTCCGTCGGCGGTCAGCGTTCCGACGAGCTTGTCCGAATCGACTTCATTCTTGGGACAACCAAGAGTTTCGATCCAGTACTGTCCAGCCACCACGCAAGGCTACCGGACACGGTGCCGACACCTTCGTGGTTAGACGATCGACTCGATCGCATCTCGCATGGCTTCGCCCACACTCGTCTCCGAAATCACGACTACGGCTGCCACGTAGACGGCGAGCAGGATGAACGCCTCTGGTTTGCTGACCCGCTTTCGGGCCACCATGAAAACCCATGCCAAGACGGCCACGATCACCATAAGGACGATCCCGTACGTGGCGATGAGGTCATCGTCGATCCGACCCGCTCCGAGGAGGGCGACGGCACCACCGACAGCAAGGCTGTTGAAGATGTTTGAACCCAACAGGTTGCCCAAGATCAGTTCGGTTTCGCCCTTTCGAGCTGCCGCGATCGCCGTCACGAGTTCGGGGAGGGATGTACCGATCGCGACCAGGGTGAAGCCAATGAACCCCCCGCTGACCTCGTAGTGATCTGCTACCGCAAGTGCTCCCCACACCATGAGCTGGGCACCGAGGAGCGTTCCAAGAACGCCCCCGATCGTTTCGATCACACTCTTCGTGATCGTTTGATCGCCGTTGTATTCGATTTCTTCGATCGATTCATCGTGTCCACCAACGATGATCCATCCGAGAATCGCGCACAGCGCGATCAACATGACCACGCCCTCCCAGGCTTCAAAGCCATCGATGGTGAAGTAGGCAAACATGAGCACTGCGAGAAGGCTGATCGGCGCCTCGCGTGCGATCACAGCTTTGGTTACCAACAGCGGAACGATTAGCGCGGCTGCGCCCAAAACCAGCGAAATGTTCGCCACATTCGATCCGACGATGTTGCCAACACCGAGATCGACATCGCCATTGACGGCGGCGATGCTTGAAACGAGCAACTCCGGGGCACTGGTGCCGAAGCCGACGATTACCGCTCCAACCACGACCGGAGAGATCTTGGCGGCGCCGGCGATAGCGACCGCTCCGTCGACGAAGAGGTCCGCAGCCTTGGTGAGGAGGAACAGACCGATCAGAACCTCGATGAACGCGACGCCAAGGCTCGGTTCGATCAGGAAATCCACGGGAGGAGTATGCCCTGTCTAGGAACCGTTTCGGAGTTGTTGGAGCTGCTCGACGGTGAGCAGGACTTCGCGAGCCTTCGATCCTTCGCTGGGGCCAACAATGCCCTTCTGCTCGAGTTCATCCATGATCCGGCCGGCTCGCGAGAACCCAACGCGCAACTTGCGCTGAAGCATCGAAGTCGAACCCAGTCCGGATGTCACAACGAGTTCCATCGCCTGCCACAGGAGGTCGTCGGTGTGATCGTCAGAGGCCCGATCGGCGGTGATCGTGTCGCCACCGGCCGCAGACGGCGATGCCAAGCCCGGCATGCCGGTGAGGTCGGGGCTCGTCGCAACCGGTGCGAGTCCGCCGCCGGACGGTTCGAGAGGCATCGACGCTGTCGGTGGTGCCACATCAGCTCCTCCGAGGACCTCGGAGTCGCTCGAAGAGACTTCGTCGTAGCCCTGTTGACGCCAGTGGTCGACGATCTTCTTGACCTCGGACTCCTCGACCCACGCACCCTGCAGCCGTAACGGCGTTGAGCTCGTTGGATCCTGGAACAACATGTCGCCTTTACCAACGAGTCGTTCAGCGCCCGGCGAGCCGAGAATGACACGGCTGTCTTGCATGCTCGCTACTGCATAGGCGACACGCGCTGGCACATTGGCTTTGATCAGTCCGGTGATGACGTCGACCGAAGGGCGCTGCGTCGCGATGACCATGTGGATTCCCACCGCACGCGCCTTCTGCCCGATGCGCACGATTGAATCTTCGACATCGCGTGCTGCAACCATCATGAGATCCGCGAGTTCGTCGACCACGACGAGGATGTAGGGAAGCCGCTTGAACTGGCGTGGTTCTCCGTCGGGCCCTAGCTCGCCCTTCTTTGCCTTGACCTTCCCCTTGTCGAAGGCCGCGTTGTAACCACCAATGTCGCGGAAGCGGCATTCCTCGAGGAGTTCGTAGCGGCGTTCCATCTCGCGTACAGCCCAGGCGAGGGCGTTGGCCGCCTTCTTCGGATCGGTGACCGGCTGTGTGAGGAGGTGGGGGATGCGCTCGTACTGCGTCATCTCGACGCGTTTGGGATCGATGAGGATCATGCGCACATCGTCGGGCGTGTTCCGCATGAGCAGCGATGTGATGATCGAGTTGATACCGGAGGACTTTCCTGAACCGGTCGCGCCCGCTACCAACGTGTGCGGCATCTTCGACAGATCAGCGAGCAGCGATTTTCCGTTGATGTCGCGCCCGATTGCGACCTCCATTGGACCTTTTGCGGCCCGGGCTTCGGGAGATGCCAAGATGTCGCCGACGGCGATGATCTGGCGGGTCTCGTTCGGCACCTCGACACCGATTGCCTGCTTACCAGGAATCGGCGCGATGATTCGCACATCGTGCGACGCCATCGCGTAGGCGATGTCGTCGCTGAGATTCTTGACTCGCGAAACTTTCACGCCGAGGCCCAACTCGAGCTCGAAGCGAGTGACTGTTGGTCCGACCACCATGTTGATGAGGCGGGTTTCAACTCCGTGCTCGGCAAGTGCGCGCTCGAGTGTGCGTCCTTTGGCGATTACGGCGTCCTGATCGACGTCTTGAGAGCTCGATCGACTGAGCAACGACATCGACGGAAGGACCCACGCCCGGTCGCCCTGGGTCGTCACCGCAAGCTCGGCTTCGAGCTGCTGTGGCTCGAGAGTCGAAGTGGGGACGACGACCGTTGGAACTCGTGCGGCGACATCTTGATCGAAGACCGCAGCGTCGGTTTCGGGGCTGTCCGGCTCAGACTTCGTTTCGTCACGGGGGACGGGAATTTCTATCGTGGCATCGCGGGCCGAACCGTCTTCGTCGATGAAGTCGTCAGCGTCGCCGGTGCGGAGCGACGTGTCCTCAAGGACGTCATGGTCGCGAAGGTCGATGGTTTGCGCGTCGCGATCCATGACGAACAACGAGCGGGTTCCCTTCGCCGCAGCACCTGCGAGAGGGCGCGCCCCCCGAGCAGTGGCGTCGAGAAGCACTTTCAGCGACGCTCCCGTCATCACGACGAGGCCGCCGATGCCCACCGCCAACAAGATGAGGAGGGCGCCCCAGAAACTGGCTATTGCGAGCAGTGGCCCCCCCACGAGAAGGCCGAGCACTCCCCCAGCGCTGGAGAACTCCGCGACCGTTGCACCCCACGATGGACTATCGCCGGCGAGGTGCACCAATCCGGTCATCGAGACGACCGAGGCGAGCCCGCCGACCAGGAAGTGTGGTGGAAGGGCATGTGCGTCGCCGGCTCGGCGAATGACAGCGAGGCCTGCTGCGACGATCACGAACGGAGCAATATAACGAAAGACGCCCATCCCCCAGCCGAAACCCTCGTCAAACGCTCTGCCGAGCAACCCCGAGGTGCCGGTGTAGATGCCCAGTGCCGCCAGGATTCCGGTGACGACGAGGAACAGTCCAAAAAGATCTGCTCCGCGGCCGTCGAGAGCTTCACGCAAGGTCTGTGCAAGCGTCGGGCGAACGGTTGGCTTGCGGGCGCTGCTCTTGCGGGCAGCAGACTTGGGAGAGGCTGGCTTGTTGCGTTTCCCAGGAGCACGCCCACGTGCGGGTTTCGCCTTGGACGAACCGGCCCGCGAGCGAGCTGAAGAGGACTTTGATGAAGTGGCCACAGTGTCGTCAACACTAGTGGAGCACGAGGACATCATCAGGTCATTTCGCGCGCACCGTCCCGTTGCTCGCGCGGTTGGTGAGGCCCGCGTTATGAGCTCGAAGCGTCCGTTGAAGGTTCGTAGGACCGAATGACGGGCACGATCACGGGACGGCGGCGTGTTGCCGCGGCAACGTAACGCCCTACCGAACGCCGAGCTGCACGTTCCATTTCGCGAATATCTCCCGATTCGCTCAGCGCCTTTTCGATCGCCGTACGGGCTTCGGTCGCCGCTCCAGCTTCGAGATCGAAACGTTCCGACGGCGACGCCCAGCCGCGAGACTCGATGATCGGGCCGAACACGATGTCTCGTTGTTCCAGATCGACTTCGACAATAACCGTCACGAATCCGGCCTGGCCCATCAGTAGCCGCTCGTTCAAGATGCCTTCGGTCAGCGCCTCACCGGTTCCATCCATATAGATGTATTCACCGGATACTTGGCCATCCTTGCTGATGCCTTCGTCGGTCAGAAGCAACTGATCGCCGTCGGTGGCCACGAGCACGTTCTCGGGTTTCATCCCTCGACGGATCGCAAGCGCTGCGTGGCCAATGAGATGTTCGTACTCGCCATGGACCGGCACAAAGAGTTCGGGGTTCGCAACACCGTGAAGGGCGAGCAGTTCTTGCTGCTTGCCGTGTCCGGTCGTGTGGACATCGACGTGGCCGCTGTGCACAATCGTTGCGCCCTGACGAGCTAGACCCGACCGAACGCGGCCGACAGCGGCCTCGTTTCCAGGGATCGGGTGCGAACTGAAGACGATCGTGTCGCGTGGTCCAATCGTGATCCAGCGGCTGTCGTTGGCCGCCATCAGCGTGAGTGCCGAGCGCGGCTCGCCTTGGCTCCCGGTCGAGATGATGCAGGTCTTTACCGGGTCGATATCTTCGACATCGGCGATATCGGCAATGCGATTGTCTGGAATCGACAGCAGCCCAAGATCGCGAGCTAGAGCGACATTTCGTTTCATCGAACGGCCGAGGGTGACGATCGTACGGTCCTGCTCGAGAGCCACCTCGGCGATCTGTTGGACCCGATGAATATGACTCGCAAAAGCGCCGACGATTATTCGCTGATCGCGATGTTGATGGAAGAGAGTGCGGAGGACTCCGCCGACCTCGCTCTCCGAAGTTGATTGGCCAGGCGAATTTGCGTTCGTCGAGTCGGCGAGGAGAAGCCGGATTCCTGGGTCGATAGAGAGCGAGCCGATACGTGCAAGATCGGTGACGCGCCCATCGACGGGCGTGTGATCGAGCTTGAAATCGCTCGAGTGCAAGATGATGCCTTGGGGCGTCGTGAAGGCGGTGATGAGCCCCGATGGCGTGGAGTGCGTAACGGGAAGAAACTCACACTCGAACGGACCAATCTTTCGCCGATCACCGTCGTTGATTGTGATGAGGTTGGCTCGGCCCTGCACGTTTCGTTCTTGAAGCTTGTGTCGGACAAGCCCCAGCGTGAACGGCGTGCCGTAGAAGTCGAGCTTTAGCTGTGGGGCGGCTTGCAGCAGATACGTCAGTCCGCCGATGTGATCTTCGTGCGCGTGAGTGACGATGCAGCCCTCGATGCGATCTGCATTGTCGACGAGGTAGGTGAAATCGGGCAAGATCGACTCGACACCGGGCTGGGTCTCATCGGAGAACATCTGACCGCAGTCGAGAATAACAATTCGGTTGTCGGACTCGAGTGCCGCGCAGTTGCGTCCAATGTCGCCAAGGCCACCGAGGAAGGTGATCCGTACTGGTTCGGCCATCAGAAACCGGCCCGGCCGAGGTTCGACAGCACTTTGCGACAAAGATCATCAAGACCCGCTGGTTCTGGCCCCATCGGCAAGCGGCACGCGCCGCCCGGAAGGCCGAGTAGGCGCATCATGACCTTGCTCGGGATCGGATTCGGCCGGCTATCACCGGTCTCGATGTCCCAGGAGGCGAGGAGTCGCTGATTGAGCTTCGTTGCCTCAATAACGTTGCCTTCGTGAAACGCCTGCACCATTTGTTTCGTCTCCACGGCCGCCCAATGGGTCGCCACGCCGATTACGCCCACGGCGCCGACAGCGAGAAGCGGCAGCGTCAGCCCATCGTCTCCGGAATAGACGTCGAACGCATCGTCGGTCTCGGCAATGACGACCGCTGTCTCGGCCGGATTTCCGGCTGCATCCTTGAGCGCCACGATGTTTGGTTCTTGGGCGAGGAGAATCAGGTTCTCGGTATCGATCTTGCGACCGGTGCGACCCGGAATGTCATAGAGCACGATCGGAAGCTCGGTCGAGGCGGCAATCGCTCGGAAGTGGGCCACCAGGCCATCCTGAGATGGACGGTTGTAGTACGGGGTGACCGACAAAATCGCGTCAGCGCCCGCTGCCGTGGCGCGCTCGGTGAGTTCGACAGCGGCGCGGGTGTCGTTGCTTCCCGTTCCAGCGATCACCGGAACGTCGACCGCGTCGGCGACAGCGCCGACCAGTTCGATCTGTTCATCGTGGGTGAGGGTTGGGCTCTCCCCGGTCGTGCCAGCGATAACCAAGCCATCGTTCCCGTTGGCCACCAACCACTTCGCCAACTTCTGTGCGCCCTCGATGTCGAGTGAACCATCGCTCGCGAAGGGCGTGATCATTGCCGTGAGTACATTTCCGAACCGAGCCATTGCTCTCTCCTTGTTGCAACCCACCCACGCTACAACCCTTTCAGGTTGGCGCGGATCAGCGGCGTGAGGGTTCTTCGATTGGACGGTCCGTCGCATTCACGCTGGCTGGAACGTCGCCCAACGTTTGATCTCCACGTCTGATCCGCGCAAGAACCGCGCCGTAACCGAGGGTCCCGATCGTGGCAAAAGTGAACCATTGAAAGGCGTAACTCCGGTGCGGGCCCTCGCCGAGATCCGGTTCGGGAACGGGTGTCGGAATCGACGATGATCGAGCGGGTGCCTGCGTATCGAGCTCGAGGTAGAAGGTGGAGTCGAGGGCCGGAGAGAGATCGAGTAGCTCGACCGCCAACCCGGGATCGGGTCGGTTTATTTGGGTGCCGTCCTCGCTCGCTCGGCCGATGTCCAGCCCCACACGCAGCAGACCTTCGATCGTTGCCTGGCCTGCCTCGACATCAGCATCGCTCCGCGGTTGCGCACCCGTCGTCTCAAGAATCACGCCGCGTCCAACAAACCCCCGATTGACCAAGAGATCGCCCCACTCGGTGACGAAGTTCGTCCAGATCCAGAACCCTGGAGTGCCCTCGTCGCTACGGTTTGCGATCAAAACCTCTACCAGGGGGTCGAACTCGCCCGTGACGCTCACCCTTTTGAATTCGAGCGTGTCGAGCGCGTCGTTTCGTACGTCATCGAGCGGGACCGAGACTCCCATACGGGACGCGATTAGTTCGTTCAGTTCGTTTCGCTCACTCATCCGGTTGATCTGCCAGAAGCCAGCGGCCACGAACGAAATGATCAGTGTCGCGGCAAAGAGGTGCGACAGGATCCATCTCGGGGTGAAAAACACGTCGAGCTACGGAAGGAGCAGGTCGAACTCGACCTCGTCACGCACGGGGACGTCGCCGATCATTTTGGCGAGAGCTTCGGAACTCCGTCGAGCGACCGAGTCGATGGCGCCAGGCCGTGAGGCACAGAGGCGGAAGTCGTTCTTCTGGAGGGAGCGCTGGACGTCGAAGTCTGCATTCGAACAGATCGTGAAGATCCGACGACACGTTGGAGATGCATACCCCTTCGCAGCGTCGATTAACAGCGCCACGATGGCATCGTCGAATGGCGCCGACGCGATGACGGAGAACTCGAGCTCATCGCGATGTCGGGCCAGCGTCAGGAGAGCAGCCGGGTGCCCATTACGTTCTGCGACCAACCCGGGCAGAACCGCGACATCGACGACGAGTCCTCGTCGAACTCGATGGCGTCCGCCAGTCGCCTCGAGCATCGAGACAGCCCAGGCAAAGTCAGCGTTCGAGTACGGCCGGATCGTTGGTTTGACCGAATCAAAGTCGACTGATGGCGTATCGAACGAAACCATGCTTCGACGATACTTCAGTCTGTCCAACGCTGGTAGGCCGAGTGGTCAGAATCGTTGAAGAACATACGTTTTGTATCGGCGGCGAGCGGCCGGGCCTTACCGATACTCAACAAAGCGTTCAGTCGTCGGTAAAGAGAAGGGCATCGAGTCCAAGCGTGACGCCAGGCCGTTCGGCGACGTGGCGAACGGCCAGTAAGACGCCAGGCATGAACGAATTTCTGTGGATGCTGTCGTGTCGAATGGTGAGAGTTTCGCCGGTCGTACCGAAGATGGCCTCCTGGTGGGCCACCATGCCGTGCATTCGAACGCCGTGTACGCCCACTCCACCGACCTTGCCGCCCCGAGCACCCGATACGACCTCGTGCTCGGTCGGATCGACGTCCCACTCGGTGTTGCTGATCTCTTTCGCCTTCTGGATTCGTTGGGCCGTCATCATGGCGGTGCCAGACGGCGCATCACGCTTGGCGTTGTGGTGAAACTCGATGACCTCGGCCGTCTCAAAGAATGGAGCCGCCATCTCGGCCATTTTCATCATCATGACGGCACCGATCGCGAAGTTCGGTGCAATGAGTGCGTTGCTCGAGGCAAAGCCGACACGGAATCCCGCGAGATCTTCCTCGCTGAATCCCGTGGTTCCGACCACCGCATGGACACCATTGGCTCCACACCAGTTGAGCACCGAGCGACTCACTTCGAGATGTGTGAAGTCGACCACGACATCGATCGTGGACGGGTCCAACTGATCGATCGATCCAACGATCGTGACGTCGGAGTTGATTTGATTGATATCGGCGAGACGCTCACCTTCGACAGAAGGGTCGACGCCCGCTACGAGCTTAAGGTCGGTCGCTGAGTCCACTGCGCGACAGACCTCGCCGCCCATTCGCCCACCCGCTCCGGTAATTGCCACTCTCGTCATGGCAAAGATCATAGTTCGCTACCGGAGCCGGCTACTTCAGCGGACCCCGGTCACGACATAAAACGAAGGTCTCGCCCACGAACAGAGTCCACGCTGCCTGAGCTTGTTCGATGCATGCATCACTGAGTGGATGCACCATGCGACCTGGCCAGCACACACCCACAGATCGTGAGCACTATTGCGCGCGTGAAACTACGCGGTACAGCGTGCGAGAGCGTCGGCGGATCCGACGAGCGATGTGATGGCATCGCTGCCGTAGACATCCTCGATGACCGAGTTAACATCGTTGATTGTGACCGCGCTAAGGCGCTCGAGAAACTCGTCGATCGACACGATGTTCCCCCGCAAGGCCTCACTCGTGGCCATGCGACTCATACGCGAGCCCGAGTCTTCGAGGCCGAGAATTATCGATCCTTCGAATCCTGTCCGAGCGAGCGTCAGCTCATGATTGGTCACGCCGCTATCGACAAGATCGCTGATTTCGCTCTGCAGCGCATCGATCAAGGCTGGGCCTCGCTGTGTTGCCGTGGCGGCGTACACGCTGGCCGAGCCCGCGTCGGAATATCCCGACGTTTGACTAAAGACGGTGTAGGCCAGCGCCTGGTCCTCGCGGATGCTCTGAAACAGTCGAGACGACGGTGACCCGCCAAGGATTTGATTGGCCAT
>JBLIMK010000088.1:0-17043 GCA_047638715.1 Verrucomicrobiales bacterium | reverse complement strand
CCACGCGCAGGAATGGAATGCCTGGGGGCCACCCAACGTCGCGGCACAGAAGGTGGAGGTTTTCTCCGCCGCGTGCGAGCGCGTCGACGTCGACATGGCTGGGAAGCACATGTCGGTGCAGGCCCTCTTTACGCTCACCGACGATCAAACCCGAATCGGCGAAGCACTCGCTGGGCCCATGGGCGACAACACGATTGCAGGGTCGGACAGCTTGATCGTCGACGCCATAGGTCGCTACGCCGAACTCGGCTTCGATGAAGTAATCGTCCCCGACTTCGCGCTCGGAGACTCGGTCGAAGAACGAAGCGACGCCTACGAACGGTTCATGACGAACATCGTGCCGCAGATCTCGTGAAGTCGAGGGTCCTCGACCAGGGGTTCTACTCGCGGCTGGAGCGATCGAGCAGACGCCATCCTGCAGGGAGAAGCAGCCCAGCGGCCGTTGCCTTGAGCACATCGCCAATGATGAACGGCGCAATGGCGAACTTGAGCGCACTTGGCTCGGCGAGGTCGGCCGCGATCGGCACGTCGAGCTTCCATGCGAGGAACGTTGCCCCGAACAGATAGATGATCGCGCTTCCCGCAAGAAACGCTGGAATGGCCGACAACACTGTTCGGTCCTGGGATCGTTCTGCCATCAGACCGACGACCCACGCAGCGACGATGAATCCAACGAGGAAGCCGAAAGTCGAAATGAGTGCCCCTTCGGTCGTGATACCGCTTGCGCCATCGGCGTAGAACGGGAGACCAACGGCGCCCAACCCGACGTAGAGCAGTTGAGAAAGGGCTCCGCGGTTCGCTCCGAGAACGCCACCGGCCAACAGCACGGCGAACGTCTGGCCCGTGAGCGGGACAGGTGTAAAGCCCAGCGGAATCGAGATCTGCGCGGCTGCAGCCGTGAGTAGGGCGAAACCAAAGACGGCAACAGCGTCTCTCGTCAGCGTGCGAGGAACGACATCCAATAGAGTTCGAGGTGGTTGGAGGGCTGCGACAGTCATGGGTTCTCCTTGCGTGCGGACGATTCAACTCGTGCTCGCGGATTCAGATTCGGGTTCGCTGGGCGCGAATGTACGAATGTAGTCGAAGCAATTCGGGATTGGCTAGAACGTCGTGGTTGGGCGCATAACGTCGATTCGCCCTTGGGGGAAGGGACCGTGCCATGATTTCGCGAGCTGGTTCGGGCAGAGAAGCTCGACCCCTCATGGACAAGGACGTCGCTCTCATGAAAATCGGATTCATCGGCCTCGGCAACGTGGGTGGAAAACTCTCCAGCTCGATTCTTCGAAACGGACTCGACCTTATGGTTCGAGACCTCGACAAAAGCGCAGCTCAGCACCTGCTCGACGCCGGCGCATCGTGGGGCGAATCGCCGAAACAAATGGCCGAAGAGTGCGATGTGGTCATCACATGCCTCCCCTCACCTGCCGCGAGCGCTGCGGTGCTCGAAGCCGACGATGGCCTCCTGGCGGGCTTCGGCCCGGGAAAGATCTGGATGGAGATGAGCACCACGGACGAAGCGGAGGTCAAGCGGCTTGGCGAAAAGGTCCAGGCGGTCGGCGCCCAGCCTGTCGACTGCCCCGTGTCGGGCGGATGCCATCGAGCAGCGACGGGAAACATCGCCATCTTTGTGGGATGCGAACGCGAGACCTTCGAGCAGATCATGCCGATCCTGACGACGATGGGCCGCCGCATTCTCCACACAGGCGAGCTCGGCAGTGCGTCGATGCTGAAGGTCATGACCAACTATTTGGCCACAGCCAACCTCCTCACCGTGAGCGAAGCACTCGTCACGTCCGCGGCCGCAGGTATGGACCTAAATACGACATATGAGGCGATCGCCATCTCCAGCGGCAACAGTTTCGTCCACGAAACCGAGGGCCAGGTCATCCTCAATGGAAGCCGCGACATCAACTTCACCATGGACCTCGTGAAGAAAGACATCGGTCTCTTCCAAGACGTGGCCGACCGTCATGGGGTGCCCCTCGAGATCAGCCCCGTCCTGATAGGTATCTTCGAGGACGGCATCGAGCGCTACGGCGAACGCGAGTGGTCGCCGAACATCATCAAACGACTCGAAGACGCAACGGGCCTCAGCATCCTCGCCCCAGGATTCCCCGCGGAGATGACCGACGATGAGCCCGAGGAGCCCGGCTACGAAGTCGTCCCTACAGGAGTTTCCCGATGACCTCTGACGGAGCGACGCTCGTACTTACCGCAGATGAGATCGAGGCGCAGCGCGCGATCACGCCCGGCACGGCTCATGTCACGCACCTGAACCACGCGGGATCTTCACTGCCGCCGCAATCGGTGCTCGACACCCAGGTTCGTCATCTCGAGCTTGAGGCGACGATCGGCGGCTACGAAGCGGCCGCTTCTGCGGCGGAGGCCGAGGGGGCCGTCTATGCCTCCATCGCGTCGCTCCTGGGCGCGAAGCCAACCGAGATTGCACGAGCCGAACACGCCTCCATCGCGTGGTGTCAGGGTTTTTGGTCCCTGCCGATGGAACAGGGTCAGCGCATTCTCACCGTGGAGGCGGAGTACGGAGCGAACGCTGTTTCCTACCTTCGGGCGAAGGAACGCTACGGGATCGAGATCGAAGTGATCCCGAGCGATGCGAGCGGACAGGTCGATCTCGATGCCCTCGACTCGGCCCTCGGACAAGACGTCGCGCTGGTCGCGATCACCCATGTTCCCACCAACGGCGGTCTGATCAATCCGGCTGCTGAAGTGGGTGCACTCACTCGAAAAGCTGGCGTGCCCTTCCTCCTCGACGCTTGTCAGTCAGCGGGCCAGATGGCGCTCGACGTGCACGAACTTGGATGCGACATGTTGTCCGTCACCGGCCGGAAATATCTGCGCGGCCCCCGTGGCTCAGGCTTTCTCTATGTCAGCGAAGAAATCTTGCCTCGGCTCAACACCGATCACCCCGACCACTTCAGCGCGTTGTGGGTCGAACCCGACCGCTATGAGCTACAACCCGACGCTCGCCGCTTCGAGTACTGGGAATTCAACCATGCAGCATGGCTCGGCCTCGGCACAGCTGTTGACCATGCGCTGGCGGTCGGCGTCGATCGCATCGAGGCAACGGTGCAGCGTCGGGCCGAGGAGCTCCGTGAGGCCCTACGAGAGCACGGTTTCGAACCACGCGATCTCGGTGAACGCCGGTCGGGCATCGTTACCACGACCTGCGATAGGGTCGACCCGTTCGCCGTGAAGAAAGCGCTCGGCGCGAAGCGGATCAATATCTCGGTCGCAGGCCCTGAAGCCACGTTGTGGGATTCGGTCCGTCGAGATCTCCCGCCGTTGCTCCGCCTGTCCGTGCACTATCTGACGACCCGCGAAGAAATTGACAGCGCGATCGACGCGCTCGTGGCCGTCCGAGCTAGCGCCTAAACCAGACAACTCGACGAAGGTGTATGCGGACGCAGTTCAGGCGTCGCCGGAATCTGACTCGTCGCCGACCGCTTCGTCGAGCATTGCTGGATCGTCGTTCACGCTGTCCGGGGGAGTGTCGTCAGATTTTGACCCGCCGCCTGTGCGATTCGACACTTCGGCACCGACGGCGCTGAACGTGGAGACGAGCGCATCTCGAAAGAGCCGACCCATGTCTTTCACATCGTCGTGAACCGCCGGGTCTTTGGCGGCATTTCCGATCGAATCGAACGTCTCGGTCACCTTCTTCGTGAGGTCCTCGACGAGCGCTTTCGTCTCGCTATCGGCGTCCTCAGCCTCATTGGCAGCTTGCTCCGCCTTCTCCTGCTCGAGGTGAAGCTTCAGTTTGAGGCCAAGCGATTCCGCCTTGCCAGCAACTTCTTTCCATGAATCCTGCATTTCCGCCATTGGGCGTCCCTTCGTGTGCGGTCGCTCAGATCAGCGTCTCCGTCGGCAAATCTATTCCACAGCGGCCGGGCTACGAAACGAACGAAACGCTCTCGAAGAAATCGCCCGACTACGCCAACACTTGGAAGATGGCGACATTCGCACGGTCGCCAGCATGTTCGCCGCGCATGGCTTCATAGATCGACACGTCGATGTTTACCGGCGAGGTGATTGATCCTGCGTGACTCAACTCGCTGAAGAGCGCATCGAAACCCATGTCGACGTAGTGGTGGGCGTTGATGCCAATCGCGCATACAGCGCTCGGCGCTGCGACGCGTATGAGCTCTCGAATCGGTTCCGCCGAGAGATGGCCATGCGTGAACGTGCCGACACTGATGATTCCGTTGTAGGAGTCGTCAGGAATTTCAAGATTTTCGGTGAGGTCCGCGACGAACAGCGATCGATACGCAGAGTCGCCGAATACGGTTCGTTTTGTCCGGGCAACGTCGAGCATCTCGGGTGAAATGTCGATTCCATCAACCAGTTTCTCGCCGATGTCGCCGAGAGCTGCACCAACGATGCCGGTACCACACCCAACGTCAAGAATTGCACCGCCTGCAGATCCTCCGGCGTCGCAAAAAGCCGCCACGACATTCTCGTGGTAGACGTAGCCGTTCGGAGCAATGAAGTCTTCGTCGTACGTCGAAGCCCACTTCGCGTAGAGACGACGGTTGTCGTCCGGAGTCTCGAGTGAGTACGCGTCGTCGACGTTGATCGCGTTTTCGCTATCAGGATCTTCGCTTGTCACAGACCCTTCGTAGCAGTCAGTGCGCGTCCATCCACCGTCGAGCGCTGTCGTCCATGTCCGTTGCTGCGAACAGATCGAATCGTTGATCGAAGTCATCATCAACGACTTGAGTTGCGTCGTCTTCGTCGACGAGCTCGATGACCGATCGCAGAGCGAGGTGTTCGACCCGCCCCTTCTTCTTCGTCCCCGCCTGTCGCTCAACGAGTACTTGCTGACGTTGTTGCAGCAGCGCAAGTTGTTTCCCGATTACATCGAGTTGCGCGTGTGCCTGGGTCGCTTCTCGTTCCACCGATTCCGATCCTTCGCCGCGACGAATATCGATTCCGGCTGACTCCTGCTGTGCTTGGCGCGTTCGCCGTCTTGAGTTCGTTCGCCGAAAAAGCTTCACCACTACCTATCGACCGCGACTTAGCGGATATGAGTCGTTTGGCCCACTGAGCTCAAAATGAACGGGGCGGGCCTTCGTCTTTCGAAGCGACGACGCGCGAATACGGTTAAACTTTGAATTACTATGGCGACTTCTCATTCCTCGGCCGTCCTCAAAACGGTGCCCCTCGGCAACCAATGGCCAACCCTCGACCCTTTTCTCTTCTGCGCGCACCATGTCGATGACTACCCAGAAGGTGATGGTTCCCTCGGCCCTGCGGCGTCCCTCGGCGGGCGCGCGATCGGGCAAGATTTCAGCGACAAGGACGGCTGGAGCATGTATCACGGCTCGAGCACCCCCGGGTTCCCACAACACCCACATCGAGGATTCGAGACCGTGACGTACTGCCGCCTCGGCCACATCGATCACAGTGATTCCCTCGGTGCCACAGCACGGTTCGGCCGAGGCGACGTCCAATGGATGACAGCCGGCGGCGGCATCGTCCATTCAGAAATGTTTCCGTTGATCAACACCGAGGAACGCAACCCGACCGAGCTCTTTCAGATCTGGCTCAACCTCCCAGCGGCCGACAAGATGGTCGATGCGTACTTCACGATGTTCTGGGACGAGGACATTCCCCGCGTCGCGCTTCCTGGAGGAGGCGAGCTGACCGTTCTGGCCGGCACACTCGACGAGGCCATTCCGCTGTCACCTCCACCGAACAGCTGGGCCTCGCGCCATGAAGCACACATCGGCATGTGGCACATCGTCCTGCCAGCTGGCGCGTCTTGGACGCTGCCTCCGACCGCCGCGACCAGCGGTCGCATGTTGTACCTGTTCGAAGGCAGCGAACTCACTGTCGATGGGCAAACGTACGGAACCAACACCGGCATGCAACTGATCCCCGATGTCGAGGTCACGATCACATCAGGTGCGGAGGCAACAGAGTGCATGTTGCTGCAAGGCACCCCGATCGGCGAACCCGTCGAGCGCTACGGACCCTTCGTCATGAACACTCGCGAAGAGATCCAGCAAGCATTCGACGACTACAACCGCACGCAGTTCGGCGGATGGCCGTGGCCATCAAACGACCCAGCACACGCTGCACATGACGGTCGCTTCGCGATCCACGCCGACGGGACGAAAGACACCCCGCCGGAAACCTGGTAGCCACATCTGTTGAGAGGAACGGCCCAGCCAGGTCAAGCCGAGCGATCAGCTCGGCCAGAGTTCGGTGTTCTCGTAGAACTGGCTCCAAGCAAACCAAAAGGCCTGGTGTGTTCCAAGCTCGTTCCCGTCGGCATCGAGGGCTCGTAGGCCGCCGTCTAGGACGAGGCGAACGCCATCAAATTCGACAACATCTCCCCGATCGAGAGCTGTCCGCGCGGACTCGACGTGAAAGGCGATCGGTGTGCCGTCGTCGGTGACGACACCGAGGATGTCCTCTTGGACCGGCAAACGAGGATCGACGTCACCGACCGGAAAGATCGGGCCGTCGGCGTCCCTGCCATTGCGAAAATCGGGGTCTCGGCCGAGCGCGAGTTCCTCGATGAGAACAGTGGTCTCGGGGTGCGCTTCAATCCAGTCGGCCCACGTAGAGGTGACGACCGCATGCTGATCGAGCTGAACGCCAAGATCGTGCAACGGACCGGTGAGGGCCGTTCCAAGGAATGTATCGAACACCGAGAACGTGTTCAGATCGAACATCACTTTGTTCGAACGGCTCAACAAGCCTGACGTTCGCAAGATTGGACGATCGACGCCATCGGGCACATCGTCGGTGAACCACACCTGAGCCGACCCGCACAAGGTGCAATACGGCATGGCGAAATCTCGGTCACCAAGAGTGTCATTGACCATCTCGCGAACTTCCATGATCTGGCGTGGATAGGCCCGAGCCTCGCCGTTGATCACCACACCAAAGATGACGTCGTCGTCCGCGAGCCATGTCGCTTCAGACACCGACTGCACGTCCGGGTTGTCAGCTGCGGGAATGCAATTGCACGGATCGTCGGTCGTGTCGAACGGCCGGCTGTCGATTGCGACACCACCCCACGAGAGGTAACGCCAGTCGACGTCGCCCTCAGGATCAAAGAATGGTTCCCACGCTGGCAGCACGGTCGAGTAGATCGCACGCTTGACGTCGAGGTATCCGGGGGGTGCCGGTATGTCCCACGCGATGAGGTGGTTGATCACGTCTCCTCCGGCGCTCCTCAAGATGAACCGTTTGCCAAGAAGTCTGCTCGCGCCGTCGAGCAGTCGATCAACTTGCTCCCCGTCGCGTGAAAACCGGAACATGTCCATCAGGATCCATGCGACCCTGGGATCTCCATCGGTCTGCCCAAGCGTTCCTAAAGCCTCTTCCTGCTCTCGACTGAAGGGGAACGGAAACACGCCGTTCCCAAAGATCGTCTCAAGAGCAGCGGCGGTCTCGGGCGAGAGATCGCCTTCAGGGACCGTCGGCGCCGGACCGAAATCGACGACCTCCCCTGTGGGGACATCGAATGTTGCTGTGGCGGACGACGGTTCGTTGGAAGCAATCGCGTCCGAACTGCATGCGTCAGCCACCAGCGAGAGAGCAACGAGCACGATCAAGATCTTTGACATGGTGGAAGTAGAGCGCGGAAATTCGAACATTTCTCTAAAATCGTCGATCGTTTCCCAAGATGTCACAAATGGTCGGGACTATTCTGTCTCGATGGAGACAATCTTCGACCTGCCCGCCCACCCCCTGATGGTGCACTTCCCAATCGTCGCGATTCCGGCACTCGCGCTCCTCGGGATCGTCATGGCATTGCGGCCAGATTTCCGCACGAGATACGCCATGCCGGTGATCGCATTGGGAATCGTGACCTCGATCGCAACCGTTCTTGCGGCTCAAAGTGGCGAAGCACTCAGCGATTCCTTCCAGCTCGACGAGTCATTTATCGGCGACCATCAGCGCCTCGGCGAAATGCTTCGATTCTTCGTGATCGGATTGACACTCGCCATCGTTGCTTTGGTCGTCGTGAACAAACGGTCGGCCTCAACAGGCAGGGACCCGCTCTCGATGACGATGGCTGCGCTTGTTGTAATCCTGGCGATCCTGTCTCTCATTTGGGCAATCCGAACGGGCCACGAAGGTGCCAAAGCCGTGTGGGAAGGAACCGTCACCACATCAGATTCAGCAGATCAAGAGACCGATGTTGAGACCGCAGCGGTAGCAGCTACCACCGCAGCACCCACCACAACCGCGGTCGCAGAGACAACCGCGGTCGCAGAGACAACCGCGGTCGCAGAGACAACCGCCGCACCAGAAACCGCTGCAGAAACCACCACCGCTGCCGAGACGACCGCTGCTCCGGAAACGACCGAGGCGACCGCTGGCTCTGTCGATGGAATGGTGATCTACGACTCGAACTGCGCTCGATGCCATGGCGCCGATGGAAGCGGCGGGCGAGGACCCAGCCTGCAAGGCTTGGCGATCGAAGAACCCGACAGCCAGGCCGCCATCGATCAGACCGTCGGCGGTGGCGGCGGGATGCCAGCGTTCGGCGACCGGCTGACGCTCGAGGAGATCTCCGCTGCGGTCGACTACATCTACACCACATTCTAGACGGTGGGCAGCACGGCGAAAGCCGCGATGAACGGCAACCTCTTCGACTTATTGCGTACGCATTGGTCTGTCGCTCCCGACCGGCACTTCCTTGTACCCGACGTTGGCGATGCCATTACATACCGCTCCATGGATGAGCGCTCGGCTCGGTTCGCGAGGGTGCTCCAGCAGCGCGGTGTCACACCCGGAGAACGGGTCGTCGTCCAAGTGACCAAGTCGGTCGACAACGTCGCGCTCTACCTAGCGTGCCTTCGTACCGGCGCTACCTATGTGCCGCTGAACACGAGCTACACCGACAACGAGGTCGCCTTCTTCGTCGAAGATGCTGCGCCCAAGCTCGTGGTACGAGACGATCGGGGTCAGACCCCGGAGGTCCAATCGGACGAGGAGGGTCTGACCCCTGTCGTCCGACTTGACGACCTCGCCCGGGAAGCGGATTCTGTCGAACCATGGTTCGGCTGCGAGACCCGCCTCGCCGACGATCTTGCGGTGATGATCTACACGAGCGGCACTACGGGGCGTTCGAAGGGAGCAATGCTCACCCACGCTAACCTCACGTCGAACGCGCTCACCCTGCATTCGATCTGGCGATTCACACCCGGTGATGTGCTGCTTCATGTGCTGCCGATCTATCACGTTCACGGCCTATTCGTGGCCCTGCACACGGCGATATTGAACGCGAGCACGGTGTTGTTTTGCGAGCGGTACGACGTCGACAAAACGCTTGCGCTTCTTCCTCAAGCAACGGTGATGATGGGTGTGCCGACGCACTACATTCGCCTCCTCGACCACCAAGACTTCGACCGTGCGGCGTGTGCGAACATGCGGCTCTTCACGTCCGGGTCAGCGCCGATGACCGAGCCAGTGCACGCAGCGTTCACCGAGCGGACAGGACATCAGATTCTTGAGCGGTATGGCATGAGCGAGGCCGGCATGATCACGTCAAACCCCTACGAGGGCGAACGAATCGCAGGCACCGTTGGATATCCCCTGCCCGGGGTTCGCATCCGGGTCGTCGCCGACGATGGCATCGAGTGCGAACCTGAGTCGGTCGGTGTTGTGCAAGCACAGGGCCCGAACATCTTCGCTGGGTATTGGCGACTTCCCGAGAAGACCGAGGAGTCCTACCACGACGACTGGTTTGTCACCGGCGACGTGGGGTCCGTCGACGGCGAGGGTCGGTTGACGCTTGAGGGCCGCTCGGGGGACATGATCATTTCGGGCGGACTAAACATCTATCCGCGGGAGATCGAACTCGTTCTCGACGGGTGTCAGGGTGTTGGTGAATCGGCGGTCGTTGGACACCCAGACCCTGATTTTGGTGAATGCGTTGTTGCCTATGTCGTAGGCGACGGCACCCGTGAACTCGACGCGTCTGAGCTGCGTACTGTTCTTGCGACGTCGCTCGCCTCGTTCAAACTTCCAAAGTCGTTCGTCTTCATCGATGAACTCCCCCGAAACTCCATGGGAAAAGTACAAAAATCGACCCTACGCTCAGTCGACAAACTCGACAAACTCGACATGGGCTGAACGACTCAATCTCCTCAAGAAGGTCGACAAATGGTCGATGTGTCAAGTGTGGAACGAAGAATCGCTCGACGATACATGACCGACAGCGTCATCGAAATCTGGATTCCGCGACAGGGTGTCCTCGGCCGTGCAAGAACTGCGGAAGTACCCGTTGCGGATATGTCGATGTTCGGCACTTCGGTCTACGCCAATAGAAGCGACAAGCTCGCTCGAGGCCAAGTGGTCGAGGTGTCGATAGGGCGCGAGAACACTACCGCTATCATCCGCTCCGAAAACCCGAGCGAGGATTCAAAACGTCTTGCTCGCTACGGGATCGAATTCATCAAGCCCTCTGAAGCGTTCCTCAGCGAGGTTCGCGCCATCACCGAAACCTGCCGGCGCATGGCCGGCGAGGACATCGGCCAAGAAGAGCTCTGGCTTCGTAGCTCCTAGCTCGGCGTCCGTGTCGTCAGGCCCAAGAGGCTGCGGACCGAGTGTGAAACGAGCGCGGTACGGTTTGAGGTGTGTGGCTTCCATGGGAGTACGGCCTCGTATTGGCTGTCGTCTTTGCAACCGGCGCCTGGACGATGGACGCGACCAGGCCATCATTGGCCGCGTTCGCCCGTGAGGCAACGATCATTTCCCTGCTGTACAGCCTGTGGCAATTCGCTGGGCGCCTCTCACTCCTCGGTATCGATGACGCGCTCGCCCGTGGCGCGTGGTTGTGGGACCTCGAACGGACGCTGCTCCTTCCGAACGAACTGACGCTCCAGACCTGGATGATCCCGTCGTCCTTTTGGACGCAGTTCTCCAACCTCTATTACGCGATCGCACATGTGCCGGTGATGGGCATCTTCCTGGTCTGGCTGTTCGCACGGCATCGAGAGCGCTACTCCAGCTGGCGCAATGCACTCGCGCTCGTGACCGGAGTATGTCTTCTGATTCAGCTGATCCCAGTCGCTCCCCCGCGCCTCACCGACGAGACCGGCATGATCGACACCGGACTGGCATACGGGCAGTCGGTGTATGGAGTCCTCGGCCGGGGTGTCGCCGGCCAACTCCAAGCAATGCCGTCGATTCACGTCGCGTGGGCCGCGTTGATTGGATGGGCTGCCTGGAGTGCATCGACGAGTCGATGGCGTTGGCTCGGCCCAATTCACTTCGCCATCACCTTCGTTGTCGTCGCCCTCACCGGGAACCACTATTGGCTCGACGGTTTGGTAGCGATGTTCCTCCTCGTGTTCGCAAGGGCGACGGGCGTCCGAATCGCAGCCTGGACCTCGATTCGACGTCCGGTTGCCGTGCCGCTCGAACGGGACCGCGTTCCCGCTCGGTGACCATTTACCGTTGGGCTGTTGCGCTCGGTTTTGCGCTGCTCAGTACCAGTTGTTCGTCGAGCCCCGCAGTCGAGCCTTCGGTCGAGGCAACGCAGCGTCCGTCCAACTCGACTGCCACGGCCACCGCCGAGGTCACGCCAGAGACAAGCCCTGCATCAACAACCGCTCCAGCCCGAACAACCGCGCCGACGAGCGTCGTGGTGCGCACCGGTTCGGAGATCCTTGTCGCGGCAGGATTCGACCACATCGAGGGCATGCGAGTTGGACTGATCAGTCATCAGAACTCACTCGTCGAGGGCACGCACCTTGGCGATCTCCTGCACGCGGCGCCCAACGTGACACTCGCCGCGCTGTTCGGACCTGAGCATGGCGCACGCGGCGATGCTGACGCTGGTGAATATGTGGACGATGCAATCGATGCATCCACGGGCGTCCCGATCTACAGCCTGTTCGGTCCCACTCGACAGCCAACACAAGAGATGCTCGAGGGCATCGATGTGCTCTTGTACGACCTGCAAGATGTCGGCGCCCGTTACTACACCTACATCTCGACCATGGGTCTCGCCATGCAGGCTGCTGCTGAAGCCGATGTCGCGTTCGTGGTTCTGGATCGTCCAAATCCACTCGGTGGACAGATCGGGGGCGGCGTGCTGATGGCTCCCCACACATCGTTTGTTGGTCTGTATGCGCTTCCCGATGTCTACGGACTCACCGCCGGCGAGTTGGCCTTGGAGATCGTGCGCCGAGACTCGATTCCTGGCCTCGAGAAACTCCGGCTGAGCGTGATCGAAATGCAGGGTTGGGATCATTCGATGGTGTGGCAAGACACCGGCCTGCCCTGGATCCCACCAAGTCCTGCGATGACGACACCAGACGCAGCGCTGCTCTACCCAGCCACGATCTACTTCGAGGCAACAAGTCTGAGTTATGGCCGCGGGACAGAGCGGCCGTTCCAGGTCATCGCGGCCCCGTGGCTGGATGCTGTGGCGCTTCAAGACGAGCTGCGAGGTCGGGCGCTCCCAGGAATCGACTTTCAAGCTACGTCGATCACCCCGAGGATGCTGCTGGACATGACGGTTGAGCCGGTGCATCTCGATGAGACGATCCCGGCAATCGAGCTCGTAGTTACGAACGCCCATACCTTGCGGGCAACCGAGGTGGGTGTTCATCTTCTCGACGCGATCGTCCAGCAGGCGAATGCGATGGGAATCGACGTGTTGGCTCGACCCGAATGGATGGACCAGCTGTCGGGTTCGACAAGCCTGCGACGGGCGCTTGAAGACGGCTCGACGGCCGAGGAAATCCTCGTGCTTCACCAGCGTCAACGTTCAGGCGCCGCCGATGTTCTCCAGGCCATGAGGATCTACGACTGAGCCCAGTTTCTAGAGGCGCCGGATTATACATAACGAATCGTTATGAATTTCGGTGCAAGTTTGGCTCTTGTATTGACGTCTGCGCACTCAATAGGTTTGCAGAATGAATTCCACCGAAGGGACACCACTCCCCCAACGCGCCCGCCTGGTCGTCATCGGTGCCGGCGTTGGCGGCGCCAGCACCTTGTACCACCTGACGACGCACGGCTGGTCCGATGTTGTCCTACTCGAGCGAGATGGGTTTGCGTCCGGTTCGACCTGGCACGCCGCGGGTCAAGTCACTCAATTCGGCGCTGTCTAGACCATGGTCGGGTTGAAGAAGTACTCGGTCGAGCTCTATACGAAGCTTGCGGCCGACCCCGATCGACCAATCACCTACCGACGAGACGATGGCGGCATTCGCCTGGGTTACGACCAGCAAGACCTTGACGGGTACTCCCACTTCGTCGGCATGGCCAAAGGAATGGGCGTCGACTTCCAGGTGCTCGGCCCCACAGAAATGGCTGAAGCCCATCCGCTCCTCGATGTGGCCGGCCTGACCTGCGGGCTTTGGGACCTGGTCGATGGCGACATCGACCCCACTGGCCTCGTCAACGGATTGGTTCACGCGAGGCGCAAGAACGGCGGACAAGCCTTCAAGTTCACCGACGTCGTCAGGCTCACCCAAATTGACGACGCATGGACCGTCCACACCAACCGCGGCGACATTGAGTGCGAGAGCATCGTCAACGCAGCCGGCTATCGGGTCCATCAGGTCGGGAACTTCTACGGCCTCGAGTCCGCCGTCTCCTCCATGGAGCACCAGTTCTTCCTCACCGCGTTGGGATATGTCGAACCGGAATTCGCCGCGGGTGGCACCACCTTTGCCATCGACATCATCGGCAAACGATCACCCGCCACCGTGCGGAGCGAGCCAATGTTCGACCCGAAACATGATCGGCCACGCGTCGGCTGACGATGCCGATCAAAAGGAGAACGAGCCAATGACGATCACAACACACATTGTCAACGACGACGATATTCAGGCGTTCTCCACCGACGGGGCGGTCTGTCTTCGAGGTGTAATCGACCAAGTTTGGATCGATCGACTGCTCGTCGGCGTCGACTACACCTTGGCGCATCCGAGCCCACGAGGACGTTTGTGGCACAGAGACGACCTGGGTCGAGAGTCCCGGTACGACAGTCAGGTTTGGCGGACTCGACAAGAGTTCTCTGACTTCGTGTTCGACTCGCCCCTCGCAGAGATTGCGTGCCGGCTGATGGAAGCAACACGTGTCAACTTCTTCTTCGACGCAATGTTCGCCCGTTCGCCCGGAATTCAGTTTCGGACACCATTCCACCAGGACGAGCCGTATTGGTCGGTGGAAGGATTCCAGACGTGCTCGTCGTGGATGCCCCTCGTTCCAGTATCGAAAGCGAGCGCACTCGAGATAGTGCGCGGTTCGCATCGGTGGACGGACAATTTTCGGCAGACGAACTTTGGCGACCTCACCGGCGACGGAAGAGACGATGTCGACTTCGGTGATGACGCTATGCCGTTCCCCGATATCGAGGGCGATCGCGACGCCTACGAGATCCTGAGCTGGGACATGGAACCCGGCGACGTCATGTGTTTCAACGGACGTTCGATCCACGGCGGTTCGGGGAACTTGCCCGAGGGTCACGACCTCAAGGTCTTCAACACGAAATGGGCCGGAGATGATGTTCGGGTCAAGTTCCGGACAACCGGTATGGACCCCAATCACGAAGAAGCCATGACCGCTGTTGGCCTCCAACCCGGCGACCGACTGAGTACCGATCTCTACCCCGAGGTCTGGGCGAAAGATTCCTGACCATCGAGGCAAACCAGAACATCGGCGAATCTCTAAATTGCGGCCACAGCGTCCTTCTTGGCGAGATAGTCGGCCAACTTCGCATCACCGTCATCGCCGAACAGGATCCGCGATACTTCGGCGAGTCCTTCACCTTCGCGAATCTTCTCGTTGCGCACGACAAGATCGATCTTCGATCTTCGCAACATGAAGTCTTCGAGATGTGTGACCATCTCGTGTCGTGCCGCGTGATGGAGCTCCGCGCGTAAATAGTCGGCTGACTTCAGAATGTCTTCGCCCATGCGAGGGTCTTCACGAATCGTGTCGAGCATCGTGAAGGCACGGCGGCCATACCGGCGCCACAGGCGCTCGCTCAGCGGTTCGACGCCCTTCTTGTGCCGCAGTTTGTCGAGCTTCATCCGCTTGGCTTGGCGCATGAAGTCGGCCCGCACCTCATCGGTGGGTTCTCCGTACCAATCGCCAACATCAGCTTCCAGGACGAACCCGAGCTTCTCGATCTCAGCGGCCACTTCTTCACCGACGTTCAAGCAGTCGGTGATCTTGCCACCAAAGATCGTCACGATTCGACGCTCGACATCGAGATCGATCTCATGTTTGCGCGACAGCGTTGTCCAGTCGATGTCTTCTTTGTCGTCGCCATCGTTCGGGACGACGAGAGGACGAACACCGCAGCGTTCAGCGATGATGTCGCTCCTGGTCAACGGTGCGTCGAGGTCGAGTCGATTGTTGATCTGTTCGAGTAGGAAGTCGCGGTCTTCGTTCGTGACCTCGGTGAACGGTGTGGGCACGCGTGTGTCCGTGGTGCCAATCACCGAGCGACGCCCCATCGGGATGACGTAGAAGAGCCGCTGTGTGTCGTCGAAGAAAGCCAAGACACGTTCGCTCTCGGTGAGCTGGGGCACGACGAGATGAATCCCCTTCGAGTACACGATGCGATGAGAGGTTGTGTTGCCCCACTTCTCATTCAAACCGTCGACGAAGGGTCCGGCCGCGTTCACAATCGCCTTGGCCGTGAGCGCGATCGGCGCCCCAGTCTCGAGATCCTCGAGCTCGACGTTCCAGTTCGCTCCATGCTGATTTGCTTCGATCAATTCGACATAGTTAGCAGCTGTTGCTCCAGCCTCGATCGCTTGACGAATGAAGTTGAACACGAACCGGCTGTCGTTGTCCCGCAGGTATGCGTCGTAGTACTCGATACCGCCGCGCACGTTGTCGATCTTGATGACCGGCTCTTCGGACTTGATTTCCTCGGGTCCGAGGATCTGCGGGCGGTGTGTTTGGAAGTTTCCGATCGCCCAGTAGGCCGAGCTTCCGAGTGCGGCGAGCCACGGTGGGAAGGGGGAACCGTGATCGAGCGCGGCGAGGAAACCAAGTTGTGAGATATTCGATGGATACGCACGCAGTAGTCGATTGCGACTCATCGAAAGTTTGCGGACGAGGTTGAGCTCGTAGTTCTCGAGGTACTTAAATCCACCCCACGCGAGGTTCGACGACGATGAGCTCGTGAAGCCTGCCCAGTCCCCTCGATCGATGATCGCGACGTTCAGTCCGCGGCCGGCCAGAACCGCCGCGGAAACAGCGCCGTTGATTCCGCCTCCCACGATGAGGGCGTCGAACGTTCCCCCGTCGAGGCGTGCGACATTGCTCGCTCGGAGTTCCATGTAGTGCATCGTAGCGATGCCATTTGCAGCGACGTCGGGCCGAACGACCACGTCCGTCACAATCGCCGTAACCTGTGGCGATGGATCAGCCTGTGACGATCTTTGAGGCAGTTGGCGGTGCGCCCTGGTTTGAGTCGATGATCGACAAGTTTTACGACGCCGTCGAGACCGATCTTCTCATTCGACCCATGTACCCCGACGATCTCACCGAATCCCGAGAACACATGGTGAAATTCTTGTCGCAATACTGGGGTGGTCCAACGACGTACAGCGATGAGCGCGGCCACCCAAGGCTTCGAATGCGTCATGCGCCGTTCATCATCACCGCGGCAGAAAAAGATGCCTGGCTTCGCCATATGCTCGCCGCCGTGCGCGCTGGCGATCTTCATCCCGAGATCGAACAGAAGATGGTCGATTACTTCGAGATGGCCGCCACCCAGATGATCAATCACTGATCCCTCGCCGACAACGTCACCCAAAACGGACAGTGCCACCGCTCTGGGCGGCGGCACTGTTTTGATCGATGGTGGTCAGGCGGGGCGTCGATCCCCGGACCTACCGCTTTTCAGGCGGTCGCTCTGCCAACTGAGCTACCTGACCAGAACCTAAATTGTGTGTTGCGGTCCCGACGAGATTTGAACTCGCGACCTCCGCCTTGACAGGGCGGCGTGAACTCCTGACTTCACCACGGGACCTAATTTCTTGCGCTAAGCGCAAGGCTTTCCACATTACTGCGGTCGGC
>JBLIMK010000087.1:0-17155 GCA_047638715.1 Verrucomicrobiales bacterium | reverse complement strand
AACTGGAAGATCATGATCGAGAACTTCATGGAGATGTACCACCAAAGCCGGCTCCACCACGGCATCCACGACTTCGCGCCATCATCGGGCGCCTCCTATGCAGACTACGAATCAGGCGACGTCGCCATGTTTGGCTACAGCCAAACGCTCGAGCCCGACGGCGGATTCAATCCGACGATGAAGGCGCTCTTCCCGCCAATGCCAGGCCTCACCATGGAGGACCGACAGCAGATCGTCTTTGCGCTCGTTGCACCGTCGTTGCTGATGGGGTTTCAAGCGGACTCGGCGTTCTGGTTCTACGTCGACCCGATCGGCCCAACCACGCATGCGCTGAGCATGGCGTACATCTTCCCCGAGTCGACCGTCGAGTTACCCGACTTCGGCGAAACGCTCGAAAAGGCGATTGCGGGTGTCTCGACCTTCAATCGTCAGGACATGCCCACGAACGTCGCGACCCAGCTGGGCATGCAATCGCGTTACGCGCCCCGAGGCCGCTACTCCTGGCAAGAAGGTGTGCTCGCACAATTCAACACGTGGCTCGTCGACCGATACGAGGCCGCAGCGGGAGACTGACCCGCGTCAAGTCGCAACGTGTACCGGGCGATACTGGGTTATGGCCTGGCGAGTAGTTCTCCTGTGTTGCAGCTCGTGTCTTGGCGCATGTGCGAGCTCTTTGCCGGTCGTGAGCGGAGCTGCTGCCGCGGCCTTCGAAGAAGACGCATCAGCTGACGGGAACGGCGACGATAATTCCGTGGCCGAATGGCGCTCCTCTTCCTGACCGAAGGCTCATCAGTTGATGTGGCCACGCTCTATGCCGCGTTCCCTGGTGGCGAAGACGATCTCCGGATCGAATATGTGCCGTACTCCTACGAGCAGCTCCACACCTGGCGACAGACGATCAATCAGATTGATGGTGGCCAAAATCCCATTGTGGCGGGGATGAATGAGATGTTGAACCGCTTGGACGTTCGCGCGGATGCGCCCGTCGTCGTCGACCTCACCGGTGTTCTACCGGCCGATTCGTACTGTGTCTTCCGATACGAAGGCGGCGAGTAATCCGACGTTGGCTAGGTGTTCTCGCCAGCGAGCATCCCGGCGTATCGTCGACGCCACTCGACCGAAGCTTTGTCCGATTGCACATCGGCGAGTCCGCCGCGATCCAGCGCGAGCTCGCCGCTCAGGCTTTCGAGCATCGTCTGATCTTCCAGCGCGACCGCTAGCTCGAAGTCGACGATCGCCTGGCCGGTTTCCGAAACATCGTCGTTGCGCCACAAGACGAATGTGAAGTAACTACGTTCCTTGCTCATGGGAGCGGCGGTCATGAAGAGCGTTTGTTCGATGCCGTTTTCATACGACATGGTGCTTCGGACTGAGTAGGGGAGAGCGAATCCGGTCGACATGTCGAGGCCAATGACGTCGCCGCCTCCTCCCGACATCGTCTTCGTCTCACCGACGTTGTCGATCACGACGGAGTATTCGTATCCGTAAAACGTCTCATCGAGCTGGGCGAGCGAGAAGTTGGGAACGACGGTCTCTTGTTCGCGACCGAAGGTGCCGGCGTGTGTGTATGGGAAGTGAGCAACGTCGAGCATGTTGTCGATCATGCGAGTGGCTGAACAGGCCCATGTCTGCACTCCGGTGTTGAGGCGAGTGAAAGACGCGTCGCTGTCGACGTCGAGTTGTGGGATTGGTTGCGTTGGCTCGCCGACGCACAACCAGATCAGGCCGTAACGCTCTTCGACGTTGAGGGATTTGAGATGTGCCGCCGGAGCGATGCTCGCTCCCGGACCAGACGAGGGGATGTCGACGCAGCGGCCCTCGTCGCCGAATGTCCACCCGTGGTACGGGCACTGAAGGAAGCCGTCCTCCACCGTTCCGAGTGAAAGCTTGGCTTCTCGGTGTGGGCATCGGTCGATAGCCGCCACGAGTCGTCGATCAGCGGTTCGCCACATCACATACGGCGTCTCGAGGATTTCGAAGGAATACGGGTCGTCTCGGACTTCGTCCACCGTCGCAACAGCGAACCAACAATGTTTGAGAGGCGAGTCGTCCATGAATCGAATATCCTTTGCTTGGACTGATGGTCTTACCATAGGGTTCGGACCGATATCGTCGCAACAACCGCACGTGCCGCCATTGCCGACACAGCGGAAACTCAAACAAGGGGGACGCGTGGCCGAAAACATCGATCTGCTCATCAAGGGGTGGTACGTCGTCACGATGAACGAGACGCGCGACATCATCCATGATGGTGCTGTCGCTATTCGTGGGAACAAGATCGTTGCGGTCGGTAAGACCAGCGAGCTCGAGGCGACCTACACCGCAGCCGAGACCATCGGCGGCGATCGCTTCGTCATCACCCCCGGAATGGTGAACTCGCACATCCACGTGACGGGCGAGCCCCTCACCCGCGGCTACGTTCCCGACGACACCCCGTTCGAAGAGAACGTGTTCATGTGGCTGTGCCCGCTGTATTCGGTGCACACCGCAGCTGAAGAGCGGCTCTCGGGACAGTTGGCATCGGTCGAGATGTTGAAGTCTGGAACGACCAGCTTCCTCGAGGCAGGAACGATCCGCTTCCTCGACGATGTCGTCGATGGACTCGAAGAAGTGGGGATTCGAGGCCGAGTCGGAAACTGGGTTTGGGATCTGCCGCCCGAACCCGATGTCTACAAGCAGAACACCGACCAGGCGATCGCGAAGTTGCAGGGCCAACTCGAGCAGTACCCGGAGGGCGAAAGCCGTATAAGCGCATGGTCGCTGCTCGTTGGGCATACGACGGCGTCCGATCCGCTCTGGAAGGCGGCGCGCGAGCTCGCCACCGAACACGGCGTCGGCCTGAGCTTCCACATGTCGCCAGCCAAGCTCGACCCCGAGGGGTTTGTCGAGCAGTTCGGTCATCGCCCCATGGTCCATCTCGCCGAGCTCGGCATTCTCGGCCCGGATGTCGCGATGACGCACTGTGTGCAGGTCGACGACAACGAAGTACAGATCATGGCCGAGACCGGTGCGCACGTCGCCCACTGCCCGACCACTGCGCTGAAGGTCAGCTACGGCGTGACGCAGGTGGGCAAGATGCCCGAGATGGTGCAAGCGGGAATCAATCTGGGCATCGGCACCGACGGCAACAACGCATCGAACTACTCCGATCTGATGCGCGCTTCGTATCTTGTCGCCGGCCTGTTCAAGGACGCTCGACAAGATCCGCAGATGTTCCCGGCCGAAAAGGCGTATGAGATGGGAACGCTCGGTGGCGCTGAGCTCATGCAAATGTCGGATCAGATCGGGTCGCTCGAGGTGGGGAAGAAGGCCGATGTCGTCATGCACGACACGGATCGTCCGGAGTGGCGTCCGTTGCTCAATGTGATGAACCAGCTCGTGTGGTCTGCGGATGGCCGAGGCGTCCACACCGTCGTCGTCGATGGAAAGAAGGTCGTCGAGGCAGGTCGTATGCTCACGGTCGACGAAGACAAGATGTGGGCCGATGCGCAACAGGCCGGCGAGGCCATCACCTTGCGATCCGGTTTGCCCGACAAATCGAAATACCCGGTCTTGTGACGTTCGAGGCGGAGATCACGCCGGGCATGTCACCGGCAGAGGCTGTGGAGCTCGGTTGTCTCGTCGAGGAGGCAGGATTCGATCGTCTCGGTATCTCGTGCGTGGCGCTGTGGCCCGACACATACCAGCTTCAAGCATTGATCGCCGCCCGGACCAGCCGGATCCAGATCGGATCGATGGTCACGAATCCGTACACGCGGCACGCAGCCGTGCACGCTTCGGCGTTGGCGACGCTGCAAGAGGTCTCGGGTGGCCGAGCCTTTTGCGGTCTGGGAGTTGGTGCTGGCCTTGAAGAGCTCCGGATGGACTATCCGCGACCCGTTCGGACATTGCGCGAAATGATCACGGCGATGCGGGGCCTGCTCGCCGGCGAGACCGTCCATCTCGACGGTGAGACGGTGCAGATCGATGGCGCCAAACTTCTCCGTCCACCGACGACCCCGGTGCCAATAGCCATCGGAACCCGCAGCCCAGGTGTCATGAAACTTGCGGGCGAGGTCGCCGATATCGCGCTCGTCGGTGCCAGGCACCTCACGCCTGAGATCGTTGCGCGGTATCGGGGCTGGTTGGCCGAAGGCGCTGCACGGGTCGGTCGAGATGTGTCCGAGATCGAGGTCCTGCCCAGGGTCACGCTCTGTGTCTCGGACGACGAAGACTTGGCTGTCGACAGCGTGAAACGATTCGCTGCGCACTACCTCGACATCCTCGGCGACTACGGCCCACCCGTCGATCCCAGGCGTCGGGCCGCGATCGTGGCCACGTTGTCCGATGCCACCGGCTGGTACTTCGACCTCGACCGCTACGACCCGCCAGAGATGAGCGCACTCATCGATGCCGACCTGGCTCGCAAGTTCGCAATCGTTGGTACACCCGAACAATGCGCCTCACAATTACGAGATTTGCTCGATCTTGGCTTCGATGGGGTCAGTTGCAATCTGGCCGCGGTGAAGCGGGAGTCGATGTTTGAGGGTCTTGGTGAAACAATTCGCGGTGGCGAGAAAGTGTTGAAACTATTGGCAGTTTGAGCCGTTTTTGGGCGCGAAAGGCATCGTTCTGTGACGTGTTGTTATGTACCTGTAATGCGCGTGGACGAGTGTTCTCCTGAGTCCGACGATGGGCTCAAAGAAACAGGAGGAATCAAGATGAAACTGCACCCACGGCGAGTGAACCGTCGACGTATGTTCGTTCCACTTTTGGCGGGAGGACTTCTTCTTTCAGGTATTAACGCGGCGCCAGCCGCTGCAGACTCGGACGAGGTTGTAACAAACGAGTCGTTTACAGACGTCTTCATGTCGGAAAATCCGTGCACCGGTGAGCTCCACGAGATTACGATTCATATCGAGGCCGAGATCGAAGAGAGGTCCGATGAGATTCGGATCGAGGCAGACCGGACCGGTACCACCGACGATGGGTTCGTGCTGGATGACGGCGAAGAGAAACTTCGTTTCGATGGCGACTTCAATATCCTTCGCGCCGAGCTCAAGGACGAATGGGAACACGCAGATGGCAGCACCTTTACCGCTGAGGGCCGTTTTCGCATCGACGCCGATACTGGTGAAGTAACGCGAGATGAGTTCAGCCTCACCTGCGGCGACTAATCACTCATAACTTCATGGCCTTCAGACCGCAGTTTCAGCTCGAGTGCATCTCGACCTGGGGCTGCGGTCAGTGGCGTTTTGCCACTAAAGCACCGGCCAGTGTGATTGGGCCGGGAGCCCGGCCCGCACTCGCAGCGACCGTCCGGACTCGACTGCATCGTGGGTCAGAGCATCGATGTCGGCTCCGAGAATCTCCTTGTCCGCGACCACCTGCTTCCCAGCTACATACACGTCGCGAACCGATCGGCCATCCGAGCCCCAGATCAGCTGCAGCACCGGGTCGGGGCTGTTCGGAATCCACTCGAGCTTCGAGCGATCGTGAATCACGATGTCGGCCTGTTTCCCAACCTCGAGCGAGCCGACGAGATCATCGATGCCTAGAGCGGCAGCTCCCTTGATCGTCAGTAACTCGAGCGCGTCGTGTGCTCCAAACAGCGTCGGGTCTTGGTTCGTGTCCTTCGCCAAACCGGCGAACAGTGCCGCTGTTCGGATGCCGTCCACCATGTCGCCTGCGTTCTCTGCGTCGCAACCGAGAGCGAGTCGGCCACCTCGCTGCCACAGGTCGAAGTGTCGGAAGTCTGCGGTGAGTCCTTGGCCGAGACGTAGGTAGGCCCAGGGGCAAGAGACCACGGCAAGGTCATGGAGTAGTGCGACCTCCAGTTCCGTGTCGTCGAGATGCACCCCGTGAGCAATGGCGATGTGCGGGCCGAGAGCACCCAATGATTCGAGGTGAACGAGAGGGCGAGACCCGGTTCGTTCGAGGTAGCTCACCGCGTCGCCAGCTGACGGCGAGAGGTGAAAAGTCATTCCCACCCCAGCTTCTTGAGCGAGTTGCGAGGCGCCGACCACGAGCTCGTCGGACATGAGGTCGTGGCCGACCAGGCTTACCCACGCCGAGACCAACGGACGGTCGCGATCGCTCGGATCTGCAAGGTCGAGCATCTGGCGCTGACGATCGAGTACTTCATCGACCGTGCCTGCGAAGGGTCCTCCTTCCACGTCCCAACCCCAGGTGCCGATCGTCAGGCGGGCGCCGAGGTTGCGTGCTGCGGCCGCGATGCGTTCGGGGTGTGCCACCGTGCCAGCCTCGAACGTCGATGTGATGCCGTTGCTCAGCGACTCGGCCAGCGTGAATGTCGCCGAGAGCTCATCGTCGTCGCCGGTGTGCTGTTCATGCGTTGGCACAGACCACCTGAAGATCGCCTCATTCGCGACGATGTTGTCCGGGATCGACGACTGAATGAGCCTGTCGCCGGTGAGATGTTGATGGCCGTTGATGTAGCCGGGCAAGACGAGGTCAGCAGGCGACCCAGAGACGTCGGCTTCGGGGTAGCTCGCTCGAATGTCGACCCAAGAACCGACAGCAGAGATCGTGGTGCCATCGACGGCAACCGCACCGTCGGTGACGATCTCGCGTCGTGGGTTCATCGTGACAATCGTTCCCCGGATCAGCTCCATGGATGCCACTCTACGGTTCTACGGGGGGTCGGATAGTCTGCCCGGATGTCGATGGCCCAACAGGGGAAGCTGGCCGTCGTGGCAACGGTCCTGTTCTGGTCGACCGGCAACATGATCGTTCGCGGAACCGATCTCACCGGCCCTCAAATCGCTTTTTGGCGGTACCTCATCTCGGCGGTGCTCTATGCCGTTGCATATCGGCGCTTCGTCGGACCGCTCTTGTGGGATGACTTCAAGATCGCAGCGCCGGTCGGCGTCATCTTGGCGATTGAGGTCGTGCTTTTCTTCATGGCAATTCAGTCCACGACCGTGGCGAATGTGACGGTCATTGGGTCACTCTCACCGTTGCTGCTCTTCGGCGTGGCTGCCCGCCGATTCAACGAGCGAATCTCGCTTCGCGTCATTGCAGCAGCGATGCTCGCACTCGGCGGTGTTGTCGCGGTCGTGTTTGGCTCGGCCGACGGCGCAACATGGAGTTTTGAGGGTGACGTTCTCGCGGTGATTGCTTTGCTCTTCTTCGCGGCGTACTTCATTTTCGGCAAAGTGGCGCGGGAGTCGCTGTCGGGCTTCGCCATCCAGGCTCACTCGCTCATCGCAGGCGTACCTGTCCTCGCCCTCGCCTTACTGCTCGACAGCGGTGGTATGCCGGTACCGGTCGGAGGTCAGTGGTGGAGGGTGCTCGGCCTGGTGATCTTCCCGACGACGGGACACTTCCTCGTCAACTGGGCCCATGCGCACGTGAGCCTTACTCTCGTTTCCCTGATGACGCTCGGCGTACCCGTGCTGTCGATACTCGGTGCCGCCGTGTGGTTCGACGAAGCGCTCGTGGGCGTCCAGATCGTGGGGATCGTCATTGTTCTCACGGTGTTGAGCTTCGCGATCATCGAGACCTCGCGGCTCGATGTCACATGAGCGTGATCGACGCATCGACCACTACCCAGGCATCGCCTGACCACACGAGCGGGTTCAGGTCGAAGCTATACATCCAGCTGTTGGCGGCGAAGTGTGTTGAGAGGCCCGCGATGTGTTGGGCCAGGGCATCGATATCTGCGGGGGTGTCGCCGCGAGGATGTGTAAGCGTCTGTAGACCAGCGAGCTCGGAAATCAGCTCGCGGGCGGTCTGCACCGAGATTGGAGCGGGCGCCACACGAACATCGTCGAGCGCTTCGGCGACGACGCCACCGATCCCGACGAGCATCATCGGTCCGAACGTTTCATCTCGAACGCCACCTACGATCGCCTCAGGGCCCCCTACTTGTTGTTCGACGAGGACGCCGTGCAATTCTGCTCCAAACGGAGCGTTCGCCCGCACCTCGTTAAACGCGGCACGGACGGCGTCGGCATCGTCGACATCGAGGACCACGCCGCCTACCTCAGATTTGTGCATGACATCGGGCGAGCTGAGTTTGACCACCACGGGATAGCCGATCGTTTCGGCCGCGGCGGTGGCATCTCGAAGCGTCGAAGCCTCGACGCCATGGGCGATTCGCACCCCCCAGGTGGCGAAGAGTTGTTTGGCCTCGAATTCTGTGAGCGTCGAAGACGGAGCATTGATGGCCGCGGGTAATGGTGTCACCCAGGGCAGCCGACGCTTCGTGGCCAGCGCGGACACGGCCCGCATCGCCGCCCGAGGTTCTTCGGTCGTCGCAGCGTCGGCGGCCCGAAGCATGGCGAGCGCTGACGCACCGACATCGCCAGCCATCCAGAGGTTTACGACCGGGATAGTGATGTTCGCGGAAAGGAGTGCTTCGACCCGCTGCTCGCTGTGCGCAGGTGGGTGCGCGCTGCTGACCGCGAGAATCGAATCGACCTCGCCCGATGCGGCGAACGCTGCAACGACCTCGGCGAAGCGGTGCGGGCCGCCGATGATTCCCCCCATGTCGAGAGGGTTGTCGACCGCTCCTTGTTGGAGAAGCGGCTCGAGTTTTGAGCGAAGCTCCGGGCTGGGTTGAGGAAGTTCGATCGCTGACCCGTCAGCGAGATCGCTCAACAAAATCGCCAACCCACCCGAGTGCGTGACGATGCCGACGCGAGGTCCTGCTGGTTTTTCAGCTCTGGCGAGCATGCTTGCAACGTCGAACATTTCTTCGGGTGTTTCAGCGACCGTGACCCCAAGATCGTCGAGGACGCCACGAAGCACTCTTTCGGGTTTGGCCAACGCCCCGGTGTGGGTTGTCATCAGGCGCTGACCGCGTTCGGACCGGCCGATTCGAGCAACGACCACTGGCTTTCCCGCGGCGTGAGCTGCCTCGACTGCGAGCAAGAATTCTGGGCCGTCGCGCACGGCCTCGAGGATGACCGCGATCGCCCGCACTTCGGCCATGTTGGTGAGTGCTGCGATTCCGTCGGCGACGCCGAGATCAGCTTCGTTACCTGTCGAAATCGACGCCGCGAGCCCATCACCACGAGCCGCGGCGATGTTGTGCACGTAGCTCCCCATACCGCCGCTCTGGGTAACGAGTCCGACCATTCCAGATCGGATTTCGTCGGCCGGGCGGTCGAGGCAGGTCAGGAAACTCATGGCTACGCCAGCCGACGGCGTGATGACCCCGCCGGAATTCGGCCCAAGAATGCGCACGCCCGTCTCCGCCTTTGCCTGCATCAGCGCAGATTGACGAGTCGCTCCTTCGTCGCCGGCCTCGGCAAATCCCCCCGCAAATACGATGACCGTTCCTGCGCCTTTCTTGCCGGCATCCATAACGAGTTTGCCGACGGCAGCAGCGGGAACAGCCGACACGACCACATCAGGCGCGGCTGGGAGATCGTCGATCGACGCGAAGACTTCGACCCCTTCGATCGTTGGTTGGCGGGGATGCACGCCCCAAATCTGTCCTTCGAATCCGACCTTGCGAAGATTGGCGAGCACCCGCTGACCGTGTTTTGTTGGGTCAGCGGAAAGGCCTGCGATCGCGATCGAGCGTGGTGCCAGCAGCGAGGCCAACGTCATTAGCTGCGGTGCTGGGGGGCGATCTCGGATGCGAACAACTCCTGGCTGTCGTGCACGCCCATGTCGTAAAAGTACAAGATGAGCTCGGCGCACCCTGCGGCCGCGTATTGTCCAACGGTGTCGCTGACCTGCTCTACGGTCCCGACGAGGTGTTCAGCCGCGAACTCTTCAGCCGAAGCATTCCGACGTCGTGCGGCCACCTCGAGTTTGGCGTCGACATCGGCCTGATCGCGGCCGACGACGGACATCAGGTGCACGGTGCGTCCAATCTCGCCAAAGTCTCGGCCGATGGCCTCGCAGTGCGACGCCAAGACTTCAGACTTGTGAATGAATTGGGGAACACTTTTGCCAAAGTTCGACATGTCGCCGTGTTCGGCCACGATGCGAAGGGTGCGCTTTTCGCCGCCTCCCGCGATCCACAGCGGAGGATGTGGCGACTGTTGGGGGAGTGGCCGGGTGATTGCGCCGCGGACCCGATAGTGCTCGCCTTCAAAATGGGCTTCTTTGGTCGTCCACATCGTCTTGAGAACCTGTGCAGCCTCGTTGAGCATGTCGAGCCGGACCTTGTTCGACGGGTAGTCGTAGCCATATGCAGCGAACTCTTTGTCGCTCCAGCCCGCGCCGATGCCGACGTCTAGTCGGCCTTTGGAAATGGCGTCGATCGAGGCGGCCATCTTCGCCAGCAGCGCTGGAGGGCGGTAAAGGACGCAGGTACACATCTGCCCGATTCGAACCCGGCTCGTCACGGCCGCGATCGCCGCCATCAGTACCCATGCATCGAATACCGACTCCTGAGTAACCTTCGGGTGAGTGTGAAAATGGTCGTAGACCCAGAGTGAATCCCAACCGTCCGCTTCGATTTGTTGCGCGGTTTCGAGGATGTGATCCCATTGCTTATCATTGGGAATGTCGGCTAGATCGTGCTTCCAGCCCTGAGGAACCATCGTTCCGAATCTCATATCTCGTCCCTCGTCGTCTTTTGTTGTTGGACTGTTGTTGCTGGCTTCCACGCCTTCACTACGCCCTCGGCGTCGAGTTCGTCGACACGTTCGGGCGTGTAACCGAGTCGTTCGGTCAAAATCATCGCGGTGTGCTCGCCGAGCATGGGTGCATGATTGTTCGGAAAGCTGTAATCGTCGATCTTCATCGGGCTCGGTTGATAGCTGACGTCACCGATCGTTGGGTGCTCGTACGTCTGAATCATGCCACGAGCCTCGATTTGTGGGTCGGCGAACAGCGAGTCGAACGTGTTCACGGGCGCTGACGGTGTGTCGGATTCATCGAGAATACGAATCCACTCGGCCTGCGTCTTTTTGAGGAATGCCGCCTCGAGCTGCGGTACGAGCCAGTCGCGGTTCTGCAGACGAGCTGCATTGGACGCCGTCCGTTCGTCGGTCTTGAGGTCCGGGCGTTCGATCGCGTCGCACATATTCCGAAAGAATTTTTCATCGCGAGCAGCGACCACGACGAACCCGTCGGAACACTGCATTGCTTGCCAGGGGACGATGTGTTCGTGGGCTGAGCCGTGCCGTTTTGGCTGGGCTCCCATCGTCAGGTGACTGAGAGCGTCGTAGGCCAGCAAGTGGACCATCGAGTCGAGCATCGCGACGTCGGCGTGGGCGCCAGTGCCATGCAGACCACGTCCCACGAGGGCGGCGAGAATTGAGATGCATCCGTAGACCGCTCCCGACATGTCGGCGAGCGGCGCGCCCACCCGCGCCGGTGGCCCGTCGGTTTCGCCGGTTATCGACATGTGTCCGCTGTACGCCTGGATCACGAGGTCGAACGCAGGCTTGTCTTTTAGTGGACCCGTTTCTCCAAAGCCCGTGATGCTCACCGTGATGATGTCTGGCTTGATTCGTTTGAGCGTCGCATGATCGATGCCAAGGCGAGCGAGCACCCCCGGACGGAAATTGTCGATGACGACGTCGGCCTGGTCGACCAATCGGTAGAGGATGTCGAGCCCCTCCTCCGTCTTCAGGTCGATCGAGACGCTTTTCTTTCCACGGTTCATGAAGAGGTGGATCGCACTCTCGCCGTCAATTCCGGCCATGCTCGCGTTGCGGGCAGTGTCACCGGTCTTCGGTTCGATCTTGATGATCTCCGCGCCGAGGTCGGCGAGGATCACCTGACCGAAATTTCCGGCGATGACACCGCCGAGTTCGATGATGGTGATGCCTTCGAGCATGGCTCCCATGTTGTCAACCGCCTCAGTCGAGCCAGGTGATTGGTACGACCTCGCCGGTGTTGGCCGACCGATCGATTGCGCGCGAGATGGTCAAGACGTCGAACCCGTCGCGACCTGTTGCCAGAATCCGGTCCTGGCGACGCTGCCCAACGCTGTTGATGAACGCGTGCGTCTCTTCTTGCATCGCGCCGAAGTGCTCCCCGAGTGCCCAATCGCCTGGCATGTTGCTACCGAAGGTTGCTACGTGCATGTCGACGTCTGGCGTGTAGGGCCCGGGCATTGCCTTGTTCGAAGCGATCATCATGTCGCGATGGTCGTCCTTCACGCTGACCGAACCCTCGCGGCCAAAGACTTCGAACTCCAAGGATGCGTTGTTCGCTGGCCAAAAGACCGGAACTTCCCAGCTGGCGCCGAGGGTTGCGACCATACCCTCCTCGTACGTGAGGACAGTCCAGGTCGAGTCGAGTGCCCCGAACTCCTCGTAGAACATGCCTTTCGCTCCAGCTGCGTAGCTAGATATTGGCTTCTTGCCGGAGAACCAGGTGAGAAGATCGACAAGGTACGTCATCGTGTTGATGGCTGGCGTCGTCGTTGGTGCTCGGGAGATCACCGCGCGCGCTACAGCCTGGGTGAGATAGATCGAGGCCTTCGCGCTGGTGATGTCGCCGATGTAGCCCTTCTCGATGCTTTCCTTGATCGAGAGATACCGCCGGCGGAAGCGCTGGGTGAATCCGGTGTAAACGAACACACCGTATTCTTCGGCCGCAACGAGGAGCTTCTCGGCCTCATCTGGTTCGATCGTGATCGGCTTTTCGATCAGCACGTGTTTGCCGGCCTGAATCGCGGCCATTGCGGGGTCAAAGTGCGCGTTCTCGGTCGACGCGACGATCACACAATCGACCTCGGGCCGGTTGACGAGCTCCATGGCGTCTGTCGTCCAGGCATCGGCGTCACAGGCTGCGGCAAGTGTGGATGCGCGCTCTTCGATGACGTCGCAGACGCCGAGGAACTTGATCGCTGGATGGCGGTGGCAGATCTGAGCCCGCAAGGTGCCGATCCCGCCTGAGCCGATGATGGCGATGCCGACCCCTCCGTCGATGTATCTGCTTCGTGACATGAATTTCCCCTTGACGTGGACGGCTACTACAGATTGCTTTTCAAGAATTGGTGCCGCGGGCGGCAGCGCGGTCCGCGAGCTCGGCCCGGGCCAACACCACTCTCGCCACGCGGGCGACGGCATAGTCGACCATCTTCCCGTCGACCTGGATTGACGCACTGCCTTCGGCGAGCGCCGCGTCGAACTCTTCGATAATGTGACGGTGGTGAGCGACCTCTTCGGCCGAGGGTGTGAAGACGTCGTGGATGACGGGAATCTGCGCTGGATGGATTGCGACCTTGCCCACGTAGCCGAGCGTGCGAGCGATCTCACACTCGACGCGCAACGCGTCGAGGTTCCTGAAGTCCATGAATACGGCTTCCATCGGGTGCTGGCAGCCGGCGGCGCGAGAGTCCATGAGGACCTGAGAGCGCGAGTGCATGAGCCCGGTTCCCTCCGGCGTCCATTCCACGCCGAGGTCGGCGACCAGGTCGCCCTGCTCACCTCCGCCGAACAGGATTGATTCGAAGCGTCCACCGATCGACATCATCTCGAAGGTGGCTCGCACGCCGATGCCGCTTTCGATCAACGGGATCACCGTGATCGAGCCGACCTCGCGGCCCGAAGCCATCTCGAGGGCGCGAAGCGCTCCGTCGATCTCGCGGAGTACATCGGCTGATTCGGCCTTGGGGATCACGAGGCCGTCGATGTTTGCCTGGCCGGCGGCTACGACGTCGTCCCACATGAGGCCGGTTTCGATGGCGTTCGTGCGCACGTAGATCGGCACATCGGAGGGCGGCAGGTCTTTCAGCCTGGCCCGTGCGGCCGGCTTTTCTTCGAGCGCGACAGCATCTTCGAGGTCGACGATGACCGCGTCGGTTCCGCACGCGATTGCCTTGGCGACAAGGTCGTGGCGATGGCCAGGGGTGAAGATCATTGAGCGCATTGGCTGCATCGACATCGTGGTGACTCCTACTTAATCGCCATGGGGTTCATGGGCGAACCAACTGCACGGGTGAACGGAAGCGGTGGGCCGCAGAACATGAACTCATAGACGCCATCGGCCGCGCAGTCGTCCGCGATGGGGTCGAGGTCCCAGATCTCCCCGAGCCAGAGGCCCATATGGGTGATGAGGATCAGATGGAGAGGTTGGGCGACGTCGGGGGTTTCGTTCGGTCGGACTTCGAAGCCCCACGTGTCGGTCGCCATTGCGACGATGCTTCGTTCGGCGATCCACTCGACGCTGTCGAGGCCAAGGCCCGCAGCGTCGCCTCCGGCATAGTTGCCCCAGTTGCCCTCTGACCTGCACTGCGTCATTGCGCCGGTGCGAATAAACACATGGTCGCCGGGGCCAACTTCGAGGTTGGCCATGTCACACGCACGGTCAAGATCAGCCGCGCCGATCGCGTAGCCAGGTTCCAGCCATTCGACGCCATTTGCTCGGGGAATGTCGAGCAGCACGCCCCGGCCAACCATGCTGTCGCACGCTTGGGTAACTGCGCCCTTCATGGCGCCCTTGCTGCTCACCTGGTCGGCCGAATAGCCGTTGTAGATCACGTCTTCGAACACGACGTGTCCGAGTGCGTCCCACTGGGTTCCGCACTGAAGCGGCATGATCACGATGTCGTCGGTGCCGCGGAAGTATTTGTCGACGCCTCCGTAGAAGTCCCGGATCGATGTGCCGGCAATGGCATCGGCTCCGTCGCGGATCATGAGGTGGATGGGGTTAAAGCGACCGAGTCCACCGTTTTGTGGGCCTTCGGAATCGAAGGGGAGCGCCATTGAAATCGTGCGCCCAGACTTCACGAGTTGCGCCGCGGCGACAACGTGCTCGGGCTTGAGCAGGTTGATTGTGCCCTTTTCGTCGTCGTCGCCGAAGCGACCCCAGTTCGAGATCTTGTCGCAGAGCGCTCGTACCGTCGTGATATTGGGTGTGGTCATAGTTTGCGGGCACTCCTCCGAGGGCATCCTCGTCTCACCATGTAAGACGGTGGCGCGTGTGTTAAGTCAGACCCTATGCTCGCGTGAGGGAAAGTGTCAACGCGTAAACATCGCCGTTGCGATCGTCGTTAAGGAGTCCTCCATTGTTGGTCGAGTTCACGCCAGAACAGGAGATGTTTCGCGAGGCGGTCAGAGACTTCTGCCGCCGTGAGATCACGCGCGAATATGTACGCGAATGTGACACCGATCGGCGCCCGCCGCGCGAGGTCTACGACAAACTCGGCGAGCTCGGCTGGTTGGGTATCAACATCCCGGTCGAATACGGCGGGGGAGGTGGGGGAGCGGTCGAGGTCGCGATCTTGCTTGAGGAGCTCGGTAAATCTTTTCTCGACCTTGCGTTCTGGGTCTTCCGGGCGGTCACCTGGGGAGGCTTGGCTATTGGTCGCGATGGTCAAGAGGACTTCAAGCGTGAGGTCCTGCCGAAGGTCGCCGATGGCTCGACCACGGTGTGTTTTGGATTGACCGAACCAGAGGCGGGTTCCGATGCCGCAGCGATCAGCCTGTCTGCGGTCGAAGACGGAGACGACTTCATCTTGAACGGTCAGAAGGTATTCACCTCGGGGTTCAAGGCCAGCGATCTCGATGTCGTGGTCACCCGCACGGCAACCGGCGAGAAGAAGCACCACGGCATCACGTTGTTCGTCGTCGACACCGACGCTCCAGGTATCGCGTGGACCGCAATGGAGACCTTGGGGCATTGGCCCCTCGGCACAGCCCACGTCTTCTTCGACAATGTCCGAGTGCCGAAAAGCCGGATGCTCGGCGAGTTGCACAACGGCTGGAACGACAACGCCGTCTACCTGCGCTACGAGCGACTGTGCCTTTCAGCTGCGCGAACGGGCGCTGCGAAGTCGGCCCTCGCCGATGCGCTCGACTACGCGAAAGAACGCGAACAGTTCGGACGTCCCATTTCGAAGTTCCAGGCTGTGAGCCATCGCCTGGCCGAGATGCAGATGCAGACCGAGATCTCCGAGATGCTCACCTACAGGTACGCAGCGTTGCTCGACAAGGGCGAGGCGACGGTGCGCGATGCTGCAATCCTCAAGCTGTACGCCTGCGAGGCCTACAAACATGTGGCCGACGAAGGTCTCCAAGTCCTCGGCGGCTACGGCTACACGATGGAGTACGACCTCCAACGGCACTTCCGAGAGTCGCGCTTGGGCGTTATCGGCGCAGGCACCTCCGATATCCAGAAGAACATCATCGCAAAGACGATGGGTATCTGATGGGGCTGCTCACCGACGAGGCCCGAGCATGGGCCAAGGAACCGTTCGACCCGTACGAAGTGATGGTCAGCGCAACCGATATTGCTCGGTACGCCAGGGCGATCGGCGAAACCGATGCCGTGTTCTACGACGCTGAAGCTGCTCGGGCGGCCGGTCACGCGAACGTCATTGCGCCTCCGTACTTTCCGTACACGATCCGGATGCAGGCCGCGAACCTCCGCGACCGAAGCGACCTCGAACCCGACGGGTCGTCGAGCGAAGATGTGCCTCCTGTCGAGACGACCCGTGCCATGGCGGGCGAGACGAAGATTGAGATGGGGGTGCCGGTCATCGCCGGTGACACGATCAGGCTCGAGAAACGAATCGTCGACATCTATGAAAAGTCCGGCCGCTCCGGTGACCTGTTGTTCGTGGTGCAGGAGTTCCGTTTCACGAATCAAGGCGGCGCCCTCGTCATGCGCGAAGAGTTCACGAGGATCTACCGATGAAAATTGTCGTAGGTACGGAGATCCCCACCCAAGAGCGCACCCCCGACGCGATCGACCTGTTCACGTTCAGTGCATCGGCATGGCTACTGCATCGCATTCACTACGACCTGCCGTTCACCACCGAACACGACGGTCATCCCGGTTTGCTCGTGCACGGCCCGCTACAGGGCACCTACATGATTCAGGCAGTGCAGTGGTGGCTCGGGTCAACGGCGGAGATGAAGAACATCTCGTATCGCCATTCGAGCCCCGCGTATCTCGGCGACTCGTTGACGTGCGGTGGCACCGTGACCGAAATCGATGAAGAGGCAGGCACGTTCAGTGCCGAGCTGTGGGTGAAGAAGATCAGCCATGCAGAGGAAAACACAGGAGACGAAATAGTGACGACGAGTGGTGTGGCGACCTTCCGCCTCCCGACATCATGACGATCGGCGGCGAAGCGCTCGCCCGCATGCTCGAGGGGTACGGCGTGAGCCATATCTTCCATGTGCCTGCCGTACTACGACGCACGATGGTCGAGCTCGAACGACAGACCGACATCAAACGCGTCCGTCCACATAGCGAGAAGTCGGCCGCCTACATGGCCGACGGCTAC
>JBLIMK010000086.1:0-18196 GCA_047638715.1 Verrucomicrobiales bacterium | reverse complement strand
CCAGCGATTGCCGCTGGCGGTTGGGTGTTCTTAGCTGGCCAACTGGCGTCAGACTTCGTCACAGGCCTTGCGCCAGAGGCGGGTGGAGATGGGCGCAATCCCAACGGCTACAACCACCTCGAGATTCAGTCCCGATTCGTCATGCAGAATCTGCAGGACACATTGGCGGCTGCGGGTTGCGACATCAGCACCGACATCGTGCGGATCTACCAATGGTTTACCTCGCCGCACCCAACGATCGAAGAGTTCTCGGAGGGCAATGCCTGGCCGCAGATCAGCATCACTCCATACCTTCGAACACGAAACGAGTTCGTCGACGAACCACGGCCGGCCTCCACGGGAATGGGGATCCGTGACACCGGGCTATTGGTGAACAAGACCATCCTCGAAGTCGACCTGATCGCGATCCCCGGGGGCGGAAGTGTGGGCTTCGAGTCACCACCAGATGTTCCTTCACCGCTCGCTGGCTACTCGCCAGCTATTCGTCGTGGCGACTGGATCTTTTGCGCCGGAGAGATCCCCGTCGACTGGCAAGGTGACTTCATGCAAGGCAACAACATGGGTGCGCCGAGTGGCATCGCTGCTGAGGCCCGGGTTAACCCCTACTTCTGGTACGGCTCCGAGATCGAGTCTCAGACGAACTACGTGCTGCAGAAGTTGGAGAAGATCGTCCAGTCCGCAGGCGGTTCGATCCAGAACACCGTCAAAGCCACCGTCTACCTGGCGAGTCCAAATGATTTCGAAGGAATGGAGCGGGTGTGGAAGGAGTGGTTCCCGACAGATCCTCCCGCACGAGTGGTCGTTCCCTACATGGGTCTCGGCGGAATGGGTAGTCGCATCGAGATCTCGTTGAAGGTTCTCTCCGACGACGCATCGATCTCGAAGGAGACCATCGAAACTCCCAACGCAGTACACACGCCATGGCATGAGCCACAGGCTGTCAAGGCCGGAGATTTCCTCTTCCTTAGTACAGCAATCGCGTGTGACGAGAAGGGCAACCTTCCCGAATCCGTGCAGCGCCATCCCGAGTTTCCCTGGTACGGCCAGCCACCAAAGCTTCAGATGGCGCACATTCTGGACAACACCGCCGCCATTTGTGAAGCCGCCGGTACGTCGATAGAAAATGTCGTGCGTCGTCAATGTTTCCACGACGACTTCACGCACTTTCAGCAGTCGATCGAACAGTGGTCAGAATATTTCCCAGGCGACAAACCAGCGTCGACCACCCTCGAGATCGGTGGCCCACTCCAGGTGCCGGGCGCTCACTTCCTCATGGACCTGATCGCGTACGTACCACCAGGGTGAGTAATCGGGGGAGCGCCGTGTTGCGAAGTAAAGACGTGACGCTCCTTAATGTGACCTATGGTCGATTGCTATCGGTGAAGGTTGCTCCTGGCACCTTCACCGAAGCTTTCGTCCCACCTTCCGTCTTTGAAGGGCATATCTATGGATGAAGAGAGAGGGAGTGGATCGGCAATGGCTGAGTCGAACGATGCTGGCGAACCCGATGACGAGGGGGAGTACGTCGTTGAACTCCACCAGATTTCTAAGCGTTACGGCGATACCCAGGCCAATGAAGACGTGGACTTCAGTCTTCGTCGAGGCGAGATCCACGTTCTTCTAGGAGAGAACGGCGCCGGGAAAACGACGCTAATGAACATCATGTTCGGTCATGTGCAGCCCGACTCAGGAACGGTCATCGTACGTGGCGATGAGCGCGAGATCGCGTCTCCGAGCGATGCGCTTGCACTCGGAATCGGGATGGTTCATCAACACTTCTCGCTCGTGCCGACGTTCACGGTCGCGGAGAACATCGTCCTTGGCTCTCGCGCCGCGACCAATCCAAACTTTCGCCCAGCGGTCGTACGCCAAGAGATCTCGGAGCTCGCGGACCTTCATGGGATGCCGATCGACGCCGGCGCCAAGGTCTCGACGTTGCCAGTCGATCTACAGCAGCGGGTCGAGATCCTCAAGGTGTTGTATCGGGGCGCCAAGATCCTCATCTTGGACGAGCCCACCTCGTTGCTCGGCCCGCGCCAGATTGAAAACCTCCTCGGAATCATGAAGGAGCTTCGTGCGAAGGGGCATTCGATCGTTCTCGTGACCCACAAACTCGCCGAGGTCATGGAGGTCGCGGACCGCGTCACCGTCATCCGTCGAGGAAAAAAGGTTGTGGAGGTCGAACGCGGGCATTTCGACCAGCGGAGTCTTACTCGGGCGATGACGGGTCACGACGTCAACGCGGTGCAGGTCGTAAAGGACGGCGCGGACGAAACGTCGCCTGTACTGCTTCGAGCTGTCGACCTCGCGACCATTGGCGAGGGCGGAGACGCGCTCGATGGGCTCAGTCTTTCCGTGCGGGCAGGGGAGATACTCGGCATTGCAGGTGTTGAAGGCAACGGTCAGCGGAGCATCGTCGACTCGCTTACCGGACTGACCCCGGTCGAGGCTGGTTCCATTGAAATCGACGGGCACGACGTCAGCGCTGCCACGCCCGTAGATCTCCGCGAGCATGGGCTCGCGGTGATTCCCGAGGACCGGCAGGGCTGGGGCCTGATCCTGGATATGACGCTCGCCGAGAATCTCGCCATTAATCAGATACCGGCCGGGGATTTCAGCCATCGCGGCCTGCTGAGCTGGAAACGTATTCAGGCACAAGCTCGCGGACTTCTCGAGGACTACGACGTGAGGCCGCCAGATCCGGACCAACTTGCCGGAAGCTTGTCTGGTGGGAACCAACAAAAGGTTGTCCTCGCACGAGAGTTGTCGCGGCAGCCAAAGGTATTGATCGCCGACAACCCAACGTGGGGTCTCGACGTGGGGGCGATCGACTACGTGCATCGCCGGCTGCTCGACGTCAGAAATCGCGGGGCGGCCGTACTCCTGCTCTCGCTCGACCTCGACGAGCTTCTCAAATTGAGTGATCGTGTTCTGGTCCTCTACCGAGGCCGTGTAGTTCTCGAGAGCGCAGTGTCTAGTCTCGACATGGATGACCTCGCGTTGGCCATGGCTGGTGGCGCCACAGTGGGGCCGAGGTAACGACTATGGCCAGACCTCTTCGTGTGGTGGACTCCGCGTGACGTTCGACCAAGCACTCAGGCACTACTGGCACCCAGTCGCAGAGTTACGCCAGATCACTGCCGAGCCCCAGCAGTTTCGGCTGCTCGGTGAGAAGATCGTGGCTTATCGCGCTGATGAGGAGATCGTGGCATTGCACGACAAGTGTGTGCATCGCGGCGTTGCGTTGTCGACCGGCTGCATTCGCGACGGGCGACTGATGTGTCCTTACCACGGCTGGCAGTACGACCCCTCGGGAAAGGTCGCCTTCATCCCATCGCTGGGTTCGAGTGGCTCGATCCCCGTTAATGCGCGAGTTGACCGCTATCGCACCCGCGAGGATTACGGACTCTTATGGGTAGCCCTTGAGGAGCCAGTCGCGGACCCTCCGCCGTGGCCCGATGACGATTGGAACAGTGCGGACTGGAAGGTCTTCCTCGTCGGGACGTGGTCTTGGCGATCGTCGGCCGGGCGCATGATCGAGAACGCTGTCGATTTCAGCCACTTCAACTTCGTCCATGAAGGTTTTACCGAATTGGCTGACGGGCCGGTCATCACTCCCTTCGAGGTCGAGCTGACGACCGACGGCCTCACGTACTCCTACGATGACACGCTCCTCGTGCGCACCTACACCTTGCACGTGCCATTCACGCTCCACGATCGAAAGACCGTGGTCGCTGAAGGCGGAGGTCGAACGTGGTCTGAGAAAGGGAAATCGAAGGCTGGCGACGTCACGACGATCAGCTTCATCGCCTCGCCAACCGAGGACGCAGAAACGCGGATCTTCGCTTTTCTGTCTCGCAACCACTCTTTCGATCTGCCCGACGAAGATTTTGCTGGCGGGTTTGACGAAATCATGGAGCAGGACCGCGTCGTCGTGGAGACCCAAGAGCCGCCCGAGCTGCCGCTCGATCCGCGCGAAGAACTTCACCTCAAGGTGGCCGATTCGGCATCGATCGCATATCGAAAGCTTCTGCGACAGCTCTGACCAGTATTTCAACCACATTGAAACGGACTGAAGGATGCGAGTAGGATTCGTTGTGCCGAGGCCGGGTAGCAGCTACTCGTGAAGCCAATGGCTGGGGGATGAGTGCAATGGGGTTAAAACGTGTATTGCGTCCTGCCGGCGTCTGGGATCCGTCCGCCGCTGGCTTCGACCATCCGCAACCGTTTTCGCAAGGAATCGTCCGTGACGCGGGCCGAATGGTGTTTGTGGCCGGACAAGTCGCACTCGATCCTGAAGGCGCGGTGATCGGCGTCGGCGACCCTGCCGCCCAGACCGCGGCGACACTCGACAACCTGGTGACGGTCCTCGCCGAGGGCGGAGCGACGCTCGACGATGTCGTACGGCTCACCGTGTTTCTCACCGACATGGACCACCTTCCAGCAGTGCAGGAAGTCCGGGCGCGGTACTTCCCGAACGACCCACCGGTGAGTTCGACCATCCAGATCAGCGGCCTAGTAAACCCAGAACTGGTGGTTGAGATCGACGCCATCGCCGTCATCGACGCGACCAACTGAGCAAAGAGACCGAGCAATGAGACATTCGAAGAGGTTGAGCCCATGTTGAACGAGCGAGAGTCCGAAGGCCTCGCAAGCCTCGAAGCCCTGGCTAGACGTCCCGCGGTGGTCACCATCGACTTGCATCGCGGTCACCTCGATCCGTCGGTGGCCACCCTCGCCCTACCCGACGACAAGGCTCGCGCCGTCGTCGCTCACTCGGTCGAGCTGCTCGATGAGTTTCGAAAGATGGGCGTGGCCATCGTCCATGTGGTCACGTCCTATCGGAACACTGACGAAATCCTGAGCAATAGGTACTGGAGTCGCCAGGCCAAACGGGGCGATGGCTCACGTGGCAACATCGCAGGCCACAACCTCGAAGGTATGCCAGGCCTCGAGTTGATGCCGGGCGTCGCTGGTCCCGGCGATGCCATCGTCGCTACAAAGAAGCGTTACGACTGCTTTGTTGGAACCGATCTACAGATGGTGCTCGAGGCGGGCGGCCACGATTCTCTGCTCCTCATGGGTGTCAACACAAATTCCTGCGTCATCGCGACAGCCCTTTCGGCATCTGTGCGCGATTACGCCGTCTTTGTCATACGCGAGGCGGTCGACACCATGATGGGCGAGGAGTTGCACGACGCGGCGCTGGCGATAATCGGCGCTTCGTTCGGGTGGGTGGTCGACGGGAGCACCGCAGTCGAAGCACTCGCCTCGCGCAACGCAAGCGAAAGCGCCGGCTGAGATGACCACCACCGCGCCATATCTAGAACCCGGCAACATAGGTTCCTTGACGCTGCGGAACCGGTTGGTTCGGGCGTCGACCTCGGAATCGATGGCCACGACCGATGGCGCCGCTACTCCAGAGCTGGCTAACCTGTATGGCACGCTCGCCGCCGGGGGAGCGGGATTGCTACTCAGCGGACACATCTTTGTGGAGCCACGAGGTCAGGCCAGTGCGTACCAGCCGGGCCTGCACCACGACGGCCTGATCGAGCCGATGCGTCAGGTAACCGATGCTGTGCACGCCAACGGTGGCCGGATCTTCGCGGAGATCGGCCATGCGGGGAGCCAGACGATGATGCCCGAGGTCGGGCCGATCGCTCCATCACCGACCGCCAACGAGATGTACGGGCTACAGCCTCGCGAAGCGGGGCCGGACGATATCGACGAGGTCGTCACCGCCTTCGGGCTTGCAGCTCGGCGTGCGAAGGACGCCGGCTTCGATGGGATTCACATCCATGGCGGCAATGGCTACTTGATCTCGGAGTTCTCCTCGCCTATCACGAATCGTCGCACGGACGAATGGGGCGGCGACGCTGAGCGTCGCGGTCGGTTTGCACTCGCGGTGTACGACGCTGTTCGAGACTCGGTCGGGAACGATTTTCCAGTGACTGCGCGGATCGGGATTGGGGATTCGGTTACTGGTGGCCTCGAGATCGATGAAAGCCTCGAACGAGTGCGCCTCTTGGCAGACCGTGGGCTGGATGCTGTTGAGGTTTCCTATGGGATCATGGCGAGCTACCTCGAGAACATCCGCAAATACGTCGCGGTTGGCGTTGCCCAGGCGGCAAAGAATGTTGTCGTCCAGCGGTTGGTCAAGCCGAAGGGCCCTGAGGCGTACTACCGACAATTCGCCCGAGCGGTCAAGGAGCACGTCGACATCCCGGTGATTCTCGTCGGAGGCATCCGGACGACCGAGATCATGAGCGACGTTCTCGACTCAGGCGACGCGGATTTCCTTGCGATGGCGCGGCCGTTCATCCGTGAACCTGATCTTGCCAACAAGCTGTCAGCAGGACGAACCGGCACAGTTGAATGTGTGTCGTGCAACATGTGCCTCGTCCACGACGGCTTTGATCCACTGCGCTGTTGGCGGACGAGCCCCGCCGCTGTGGCATCCCACGTGTACTCCTACTACTTGAGGGACCGCATCACGGGTCTACGAACGCCTCGACGAGCAGATTGATTGAACGAAGAGATTGAAGGTCGGGTCGACGATCGGATGCCGTGACACTGGAAGGCCGTCGGCTGATGGTGTGTGCCTCCGCTCAGGTGACCCGTGCGACCAGCCCTGTATGCCCGACCCCCGAGCCGTACGCTGGACGGATGGAGATCGCGCTTTTGTACTTCGAGGGCTGCCCCAGTTGGCGGGTCGCTGACGGGCACCTGAAGGCGCTCGTCAGGGATGATCCGGAAATAGAGATCCGTAGAGTCATCGTGGACACTCCCGAAGCGGCCGAGCAGCACCGGTTCCGAGGATCGCCGAGTATTCATGTCGATGGCGAAGACTTGTTCGCTGATTCCGATGCCCCTGTCGGGCTGTCGTGCAGGATTTACCGAACCCCTGACGGCCTCTCCGGATCGCCAACCCTCAACCAACTCCAAGATGCACTAAGTCGCCGGTAACCCATCGAGGAAACGTCAGGTGAGCGTGTGGTCGATACTGTCGGCTAACACGTCGACAGCTCTTTCGAGCTGGTTGGGCGAGGCGATCAGCGGTGGAAGGAACCCGATCACGTTTCCGTGGTGTCCACCCGGATAGACGAGGAGCCCGTTCGCTATCGCCGCGTTGCTGACGTCGCGAGCAGTCGCGAGCGGCTCCTTCGTCTCACGGTCGACCACCAGCTCGATCGCGACCATGAGTCCTCGCCCACGCACCTCGCCGACGAGCGGGTGCTCGTCGAACATGGTGCCGAGGTGTTGAAGGAGTAGCTGACCCAGGTGATCGGCTTGTTTCGACATGCCTTCGCGCTCGTACACCTTCGATGCGGCGACGGCGGCAGCGCACGACACCAGGTTGCCTGCGTACGTGCTGGTCTCGACGCCCTGGGGGTTCGCGTCCGAAACTGCCTGGCTCACGAGGCATCCTGCGAGGGGCAATCCGGCCGACAGCGATTTGCCGAGCACGATGATGTCCGGCCGCACGTCGGCATCGTGCTCAAACGCGAATCTTGCTCCGGTGCGATGAAAACCGCTCATCACTTCGTCGACGATCAGAAGCACGCCATGGCGGTCGCATACTTCGCGCAGACCGGTGAGAAAGCCGGTTGGAGCAGGGATCATTCCTCCGTTGCCTTGCACCGGTTCGATGATCACGGCTGCGGTTTGTTCCCATCCGCTCGCCGGGTCGCCGAGTTGATGGTCGAGCAGGGCGAGTGTTGTGGAAGCGACCGCTTCGGGCGAAGCGCCGAGAGGCGACCGGTACGGATCTGGATAGGGGAGATGAGTAACCGATTGGCCGAGCGTGCCGAGTCCATCGCGCTGAGATTGTTTCCCCATCAACGCGAGCGCTCCGACCGTGCGGCCGTGGAATCCGCCGCTGAAGCCAATGATGCCGGTGCGCCCTGTGGCCCTGCGCGCGAGTTTCAGGGCTGTCTCGACCGCCTCTGACCCCGATGATGCCAGCAAGGCTCGAAACTCTCCGGGCTGCGTAGCGACAAGTGATTCGAGCAGTTCGACACGAACTTCCGCGGTGAACGACATTGCTTGGCTTCCGAGCGCCGCTTGTTGCGCAACAGCGCTCGTGATGTCGGGATGGGTGTGCCCGAGATTTAGGGAGCCGAACCCGGCGACCATGTCGAGAAATCGGTTGCCGTCAGGATCGGTGATCACGGCTCCCAGCGCTGATTCGAGGACGACGGGGCTGTCCGCCATCCCAAACGTCAGCCCAGATCGACCTTCGACCTTGGCGAGTCGTTCGATAATGGCCGTTGATTTGGGCCCTGGATGCGTGCAGTTGATCTCGGGTGCGTCCACGCCTCAATCTTAGATCGGCTCGATGTCGTCGAGTGCGCCTCGGGGTCGACGAAGACATCGGCAACGCACGCGTAGGCTGAAGGGGATGCCAGTTGTTCCAACAATCGACCTCGACAACTGTTCGAGTGCGACCCCGCCCGCCGACGTCGTTGCCCAGGTCGCCGACGCCGCCGAGCACTTTGGTTTCTTCCAGGTGGTGAACCATGGCATCTCCGACGAGTTGATCGGAAATGTGTGGGACGCAACGGTCGAGTTCTTTTCTCAGCCTCAGGAGGACAAGCGCAAGCTCAATCGGTCCAAAACCAATGCGCGGGGCTACTACGACCGAGAGCTGACCAAGAACGCTCGCGATCTCAAAGAGGTCCTCGACCTGGCACAGGTGCGGTATCCCGAGCTCCCCGACGATCATCGGAGCAACGTCCACGCCGTCGATGGCCAGAACCAATGGCCCGAGCTCGTCAACTTTCGCTCAACGATCGTGTCCTATCTCGAAAAGTGCGGCGACGTAGCGCTCTGGTTACTCGCTGCTTTCTGCGAGGGCCTCGGTGAACACGCGTCGACTCTTCGTGGTGCCTTCGGCCCCGGGCACACGAGCTTTCTGCGGATGAATCACTATCCGCTCGACGATCTACTCTCCGACGATGAGGCTGAAGAGGTGACTGGTCTTGGGGACATGGCGCTTCACCATCACAGCGATGCCGGTGCTCTAACACTTCTCCTCCAGGACACGGTCGGAGGTCTGCAGGTCGAGCGCGAAGGTACTTGGCTCGACGTCGAGCCAACGCCCGGAGCGATCGTCGTCAATACGGGCGACATGATGCAGGTGTGGTCGAACGACCGTTACCAGGCTGCCCTCCACCGGGTCCTGCCTCGTTCCAACCGAGAGCGCTACTCGCTGCCGTACTTCTTTAACCCGTCCTATGAGACGAGCTACAGCCCTCTAGTGGGCTCGGTCCTCGACGGCGATGATCCGCACTACAGCTCCATCAATTGGGGCGACTTCCGCCAAGCGCGGGCCGATGGCGACTTTGCCGACTACGGCGCCGAAGTACAGATCTCCGACTTCGCTATCTAGACATCAGCTCTATGGCTTCGGCCATATCCGTCACCGATGTTTCGATCGGTGTTGGCTCCCAGCTGAGGATGTCGAGGGTGGCACTGTTGTCGAGGGTGACCCTTTTGCCAAGCCCCGGGAGTAGGCCTTTCACGTCTCGGTCGAACAGGCCGATCACCTTTAAGAGGGGTTTCGGTGCCTTGCGGGTCGATACCTTCTTGTAGCCGGCGTTCTTGAGAGTCTTTGCAAGGCTCATCAGCTCGACCGGTTCTGCGCTCGCGGCTACGAAACGTTTTCCGGCCGCGCCTTCAGCCTTGAGGGCCTCCACATGCAAGCGAGCCACGTCCCGTACGTCGATCATGCCGAATGCGAGATCGGGGATCATCGGCATCTTTCCGTTGAGCATGTCGGCCATCATCGAGACGCTCTGACCGTCGATCCTTGCGCCGAGCGAGGGGCCTACGACGGCTCCCGGATTGATCACCGTCATCTCCATCCCGCCAGTTTCAATAAGGTCCCACGCAGCACGTTCAGCGAGGGTCTTGCTCATTGAGTAGGCGCCGATGTCTGCGTTGGTATCGGACCAGGATTCAGGCCCATATGGTCCTCCGACTTTGCCAGCGGTCATCGATGCAACTGAGGATGTGAGCACCACGCGCCTTACCTCGGCTCGTTGAGCGGCGCTGATGACTCGCTTCGTTCCCTCGACGGCTGGGGTGATGAGCTCGTTGTCGTCTTTCGGTGGGGCCACGAAGAACGGGGAAGCGACGTGGAGGACGTAGGTGCAGCCTTGCATTGCGTCGTCCCATCCAACATCGGAGAGAAGGTCTGCTTCCACGAAGCTCAGTTTGTCTACCGGCGCAACGGCGGCAATGGCCGCTTTCGCAGCGTCCCCCTTGGCTCTGGACCGGATCGTTCCTACGACCTCGTACCCCTGGTTCAATAGCTCTGCACCGCAGTGTTGTCCGATATACCCGGTGATACCGGTTACGAGAACCCGTTCGGTCATTGCGATCCCTCTCGTCGATTGATTCGTTGGGTCATGCGATGCAACGCAGCGCTCGACGTGCAGAACCTAACGTAGGACTGAGGATCGAGCTGGCTCCAGCGGCTTAGCCGACGTCGACGAGTCCAGCGGTGTTTAGTCCAGCCGCAATCCCGAGGGCGTTTGTGACCGCGACCGGAGTCGTTCTACAGCCCGAGAGCTGCGACCTGTTGACGTGGCTGAACTGCCATGTCGTCCGGTTGAGAACATAGAACGGGTTGGTGGCGACGTTTTGAACGAGCCGCGCATTGGCCTGGAACGAGTTCTGTTCACCCTGATTGAATTGTGAGAAGCTGTTGTTGTACTTCCCCGGCGGAGGAATATCGATCTCGTCCTCGCCATACCACTCGATTAATACTCGTGGGATGGCCGAATCGCTTCGGTAGACGGCGTTGCAATCGAAGTAATCGAACTTCGCGTTGAAACCCTCGGTGTCTTGATTTGAGCCGACACCCGATTCGCCCTTGTTGTCGGCGCGAAACACGTCGGACCACCAGACGGCCTGACCGTTGTTGTTGCCGACATCGTAGGTCCCGTTGGCATTGTCGTTGCTCAGAATGTTGTTGCCGAAGTCGATCCCGTCGAGTGCGAATGTCACTTCATCGGCGGCAAACTTGGCCATGTCGTCGAATCCGTCGTTGAATCCCAACGATACCGCGTCGTGTCGTTTTCCTTCGAAGAACCAAACGTTGGCAATGTGGTTGTCCTCGATGACGTTGTTGTACACGGTGACATCGTTGGATTCGGCTAGCCAAAGGCCAGCGCCACCGTTTCGCGAAATGATGTTGTTCGCCAGGATCGCATGGCTCGAGATCTCGTAAAAGACGCCTGCCCTGTAATTCGAGAAGACGATGTTGTTGATGAACGTGATATCGGAGCAACCAACGTCACACCACCAGCCGTGGGAGTAGTTGTTCGTGAATGTGTTGCCGTCAAAGATCAGCCCCGAGCTATGGCTGCCGATCTTGATAGCAGCGAGCGTCGCGGAGTTTGTCGTTCCATCATCTTGTGGACTGCTGGCGCTGTCGACGTTCCATCGTTCGATGTTGTTGTCGTCAAAGGTATTTCCTACGAAACTCGAGTCATGCATCTCTCGCACGACAACGCCATTCATGCCGTTGTGGCTGAAGTCGTTGTTCTCGAGGATGTACCCGCTGCCATCGACGTTGGCGTTTGGAGTGAACGGATTGATGAAAAGCCCGTACGACGCGTTCCATACGATCTTCGAGTTCCGGATGGTGACTTTGTCTCCGCCGATGTAGACAGCCGCATGTGTTGCGGTCGACCAGCGAGAGCTGCTCCCTATATGCGTGACGTTGATGCCGTCGAGGGTCGAGCCGGATCCACCGGTTTGAATTTTGAACCCGAACTCCGAGACGGCGCTTTCGACGAGGCGCCCGCGTGGATCGATGTTTGTGTAGATGCGGTTCGCGTTCTGGTCGACGGTGAACCGGCCGACGTAGCCGTCGCGGTCATAACTGCTGGAGTCGAGTTCTCCGACCGATCCGACTTCGATCAGCGGGGTGCCGTCGAAGAAGACCATGTCGGCGTGGAATGAGTATGGGTTCAGCGTGTAGTCGATGGGGAACGATGAGCAGTCACCTGCGGGTCCTCTACAGAAATCCTTCGTCCAACCGTTGTAGACCCAGTTGTCTCCAGCCCTCGACCAGCCGTTCGATATGTCGAGGCTGCCCTTTACCCAGACATCGCCTGCGCCGTAGGCCTCTAGGGTCACTGGCTTGTAGACCAGGATCTCTCCCTGGCGATATGTTCCGCCTTCGATCAAGATCTTGTCGTTTGGGCTTGCCGCAGAGATAGCGCGGGCGATTGTTGCGAATGGGGCGCTGGGGCTGAGGCCGCTGTTCGAGTCGTTGCCTCCTGTTGAGACGTAGAAGTCACCGACAGGGGCCGAGGGTGGGGCTGAGGACCCGGTTAACACCATCCCGACCGCATCGCCGTAGTTGAAGTAGCCATTGCAGTCGAGTCGTTCCCGGCTATCGCCTGAGATTTCTGCTCGACATCGATTGCCGTCACCTCGTAGAACTCCCTTGAGTCGAGTGTCGTCGGCGCTGCTCTGTATTCGTTGCCCGTCGACCTCTATGTAATCGACCTTCACATTTCGGTTGTTTGGATGTCGACGTCCAAAGTTCGCATCGTTTATGTAATTGAGTTGGAGGCTGGAGATGGTGGCTGGCGCCGTCACGGTGTGCGTGTAGATCTCCATGCGATCTCGCATGGTGAACGTCTCGACAACCTGGCCATTTATCTCGAGCTCGATCAGCTCGGCGTCATCGTTCGCGTAACCCCGGCCGCGGAAAGAGATCTCCGACTCGGACTGGGCATAACCCGCGTCTGGGCCGAGGAGCACTGCCGCGGCGGTGATGGCGATGACCACAATAACTCGGATCTGGGACTGGCTAACAAGTGAACGCATTTCATGAACCCCCGGTTCGGCTTTCGCTAGACCACGTCGGCGACGCTCAGTGAGAAATGAGGCATCGTGCGGTTTGCTTAAGTGGTTTCGAGACCCTCAGGGTGCGAACGCGCGAAAATGAGCCCGCCCTCTGCGACCAGAGCAGGCCCGGCGGACGCTCCTAGTAGTTAGAGACGAGAGCCCCAGCGCGGAGACAAGGCGAGGAGAGAGATCGACCTATGGACACGTTTGTTGGCGCCGGCGGCGAAAGAAACGCCACCGTGTATGAGGTAAAGGGTTACCCGTTCCTCGCACGCAAACTGCTGGAGGCCCCCTAGTTGAGCCTGAGCGGGATCCGGAGCCGGATGGGCGAGTGGCGCGGCGAGTTTGGCCGCATTCCTACGCTCGCCCATCCAGGGCCCGTCTTAGGTTTAGAAGCCGCCCGACTTTCCAGCCTTCTTGTCCTTCTTGTCCTGGCGCTTTTCTTTCGCTGATTTGGTGGCGGGGGTCTTGCTGGCCCGCCCACCTTTGTCTTTGCCGGCCATGTAGGCCTCTCCCCGACCGAACTGAACGCCGATCAGGGGTCCACTCTCCCACATCTTCAGCTGCGGTTGGGTGGCCCCTCAGCGGTCGTGTTGTGTTCGAGGTGAATTGGTCCGAGGGGCCTACCGGCCGAAGAAGATGTCGCGAGCGCTAATCGCTGCGCCGATGGCGCCAGCCTCGGCTCCGAGCCTGGCGGGAACCACCGGGACCTCCGGACGATACGCGGCGCCAATGACAGCGGCGTTCATCCGCTGCTGGACATCGGAGATGAAGTGGTGGTTGATGGCGGTCAATCCGCCACCGAGAACGACGAGTTCGGGGTCGAGAAGTGAGACGAGGCCAGCGAGTCCCTCGGCAACCCATCCAACGAAGCGGTCGAGAACCAGGTCGGCTTCTCCGTCACCTTCCGCGATCGCCGCAGACACGTGTTCGCCTCGAATGAGTGAAAGGTCTCCCCCGGAGATCTCAAGAATGCGTTCGGCTTTTCCTTCGGCGGCGACTTGTTTGGCGATATTCGCAAGGCCTGCACCCGATGCCACCGATTCCCAGTGACCGCGCACCCCGCAGGCACACATCGGGCCATGGGCGTCGATCATCATGTGGCCTGGCTCGCCAGCAAAACCGTTCGCACCCCGATGTATGTGTCCGCCAATGATGATGCCGCCAGCGATTCCCGTTCCTTGATTGACGATTACCGCGGTCATCGTGCCGCGTGCCGCGCCGAGGCGATGCTCGGCAAGTGCGGCGCACGTGGCATCGTTCTCGCCGGTGACCGGGAGTCCGAAGTTTGTTCGGAGAATCGCGGGCATGTCGAGACCGAGAACCCCCGGCACATTGGGCCCGTAGTGAAGAACACCTTGGTGATCGACGAGGCCGGGGACACCGACGCCAAGACCGACCGGCCTACCCGTCTCGTCAATCAGCTGCTGCACAACTTCGCTGATCGCGTCGGGCAATGTCTCAGGATCAGTTTTTGGTGTTGGAGCCTTCAGGCGGGTTTCGATCTCGCCGGTTGTCGGATCGACGACAACGCCCAAGATCTTGGTGCCACCGACATCTATGCCGATGAAGCGGTTTCGTGGTTCGACTGTCATGTGACCTCCAGCGGCAGGGTGGGGAACAAAGGAACGCCGTTTTTGAGCGGGCACGCGATCTTAGCGGGCGGGTGATTCTGTACTGCGGGGATGTCTGTCGAAGTCGACTTCGCCATGTTGAAGCTTCCAAATCACAACCCGTTAGGAACCACGCTGCCCCACCTGACGCTGCGCGTCAGACCCGGATACGTCCGAGTTCAGCCCTTCTCTACCGGCCATCGTCGATCTGGGCCTCGGTGTACTGTGCCTTGACCCGGTCCCAGATGTCGCTCGAGACGCGGTTGGCGTCGACCCCGATTTGCACAGTCAGGTCGAGCAACGCCTTCTCGCCGTCGGTGAAAAGGTCACTGTCTTTGTAGGTGTCGCCTTCGAGTGCGACATCGCCATCACCGAGTCGGTGAAGCAGTTCTCGAAGTGAGTGCGCACGTGGGTCTCAAACGCCTTCTTCACGGGACCGAATGCAACAAATGCCGGCCACAGTCCGCCGCGAAGCCGAAAGCGTCGCCTCGACGCTGTCTCGCTCCAAGTCGACGCGTGGGCGAATGGCCGGCGTGACGAGCGAGCCGACCGCTGCCAGCGCTAGTTGAAACATCCTCACTGTTTGGAAACCCAGCGACGCAGCGGATTAGTCCGGGGCAGTGGCCACACTGGGTGCCCAACTCTCCAATGAGGTGCCGTCATGGTCGAGACAACCGTTGTTCACAACCTGCATGAAGACTTCGATATCTACATCGGACGTGAGGTACCAGAGCACGATCTGCCAGCCAGCAAGTGGGGGAACCCATTCGTTATGGCGGACGAGAGCGATGCCGAACGCGAACGAGCGCTTGTGTCGTATCGCGAATGGGTGCTCGAACAACCAGAGCTCATGGCGTCGCTCGACGAACTACGGGGCCAACGTCTTGGCTGCTGGTGCGCTCCAAAGCGTTGCCACGGAAACGTGCTTGTCGAGCTCCTCGAGTCCTAAAGAAGGATCGCGACCTCTCGGATGCGGACCGCTTGGAAGCGGAGGACTTCGATGATGGTGGCCAGTCCGAAGGCGATGCCTATGCCATCATCATGAAGCCGATTATCGCTTTGGCGGTGGGAGGCATCTTCAGCGTTTGTAGGTCATCGACCTCGGAGCGGCTCGTCCCTGCCACGACGATGGCGAGCATGAACCCGATCGCAAATGAGTGAATGTTTGTGAAATCACGCCATCGAGAGCGGGTCGCTTAGCAAGATGCGTGGCGATCCTGGTTTTGTCTCAATCATTGAAAGGGAAACCCTCCTCACGTTGGCGAGGTCCTGCCGTTTGCGGACGACTCCGCCGATCTCGTGTACTCGAACGCGGTGCTTGAGCACGTGCCCGATGTGGCGAAAGCATTTGCAGAGACGGCTCGTATCTTGAAGCCGGGCGGGCTGTTCGTGGGATATGTAGCGTTCATGAAGTGCTTCCACGAGATTTCGTATTCGCACCTATCGTTCAAGGCGCTCGAATCATACGCGTCGAAGAATGGCATGGTGCTTTAGGAGCTGTCTGGCGGTGGGGGATTCGGCATCGACTATCACCTCAGAGTCCTGCTGTATCCGATTCCGATCGGTTGGATGCAAGTCTTCATTTGTCGATCAATTCGGGGCGTTGTTCGACTCAAGTCATGGGCGGCGTATGTCGGTTTGTTCGTCAGACGGCGGTCTTCGCATCGCGCCGCACGAGAGCTTTCGACCCTGTATTACCAAGTTGAATGTCTGCGACAATCTAGCGGATTCTCGTTCCGCATTAGGAAGATGGACTAGGGGTACCTCAGCATTCGGCCTCGTGTCCGAGCCAACGCAAACGCCGCTTTCCGAGCGCTGGAGAACGCAAACTCTCATGAGATCCCGTTCGACCCGCAGGCGTGCCGATTACGCCCGAACGTGAGCGGATAGTCCTCAGCGCTACGATCAGCTTTCGTGGCAGACGTCGAACTCACCGGTGAGGAGCAGGCGCTGCTCGACGGCGAGCGCGGGGCGGGCGTGGCGATGGCGATGCGGCTCGTCCTCGGCCTAGCGGACGCGATGGGTGCCACAGAGCTGCGACCGATCAGCGGTGCGCATATCGACAGCTGCCTGTTCCATGGCCAGTCCGGTCTCGACTTCGTCAACGTTCTGGTCGATGGCAAGGCCGACGTCGTGGTGCCGACAACGCTCAACGTCTCGAGCCTGGATCTGCTCCATCCCGACCTCTACCGCGGTGACGAAAAAACACGCCGAGATGCAGTTGCGCTCATGGATGCGTACGTTGCTCTGGGTTGCGAGCCGACGTGGACGTGTGCGCCATATCAACGAGAGGTCCGCCCCGGTTTCGGCGAACACATCGCATGGGCGGAGTCAAACGCCATCGTCTTTGCGAACAGCGTCCTAGGCGCTCGGACGCACCGATACGGCGACTTCATCGATATCGCCGCTGCAGTGACCGGCCGTGTGCCGAACGCTGGCCTGCACCTCGACGCAAACCGGGTTGCGACCGTGGTCGTCGACGTCACCGGCCTATCCGCAGATCTACTTCAGACCGATGCCGTGTTTCCGATCATCGGCTACGTGATCGGCCGGGCGTGCGGGTCCGACATCCCGGCCATCGTTGGTTTGCCGGCCTCAACCACCGAGGACAACCTGAAAGCCCTCGGCGCCGCGGCCGCGTCGTCGGGCAGTCTCGCGATGTTCCACGCCATCGGGATCACGCCCGAAGCCGCGACCCTCGAGGCCGCATGCGGCGGCCAACCGCGAGAAAACGTCGTCCCAGAAAACGTTGTCACCGTGACCGCCGAAGACTGCCGCAACGCTCGGGACGCACTTTGCACAGCGACCGCTACCGACCTCGGCACGGTCAGCCTGGGCACTCCTCACTACTCGGTCTCCGAGATCGGAACGCTGCGCGCTGCACTCGACGGGCGGCACGTTCACTCATCGATCGACCTCTACGTCTCGACGGGTCGCGAGATGCTCACCGAGGCGAAGCTCCGCGGTTGGGTCGAAGATCTGGAAATAGCGGGAGTCACGTTCGTCACCGATACCTGCACCTACATCACACCGATCGTGCGCAACACAACAGGCGTAGCGATGACCGACTCGGCGAAGTGGGCGTACTACGCACCGGGCAACATCGGCGTCGACGTGATCTTCGCCAGCCTGGGGGAGTGCGTCGAGTCTGCAGTGGCAGGTCGTGTGGTCCGAGACGAACGGCTTTGGGCCGATGGCTGAGCACCCGCAGACACATCGCTTCGATGTTCAACCGACCGTGCCCGGCGCTGCAACAGGTCAGGCGTTGGTCCTCGACGAGCCTCTGAGCTTGTGGGGCGGGCTCGATCCAGAAACCGGCAAGATCATCGACCAGCACCATCCCCAGCGCGGAGTCTGCGTCGCCGGAACGATCCTGGTCATGGCCTACGGCCGCGGTTCGAGTTCAGCGTCATCGGTGCTGGCTGAAGCGGTTCGACTCGGAACCGCTCCCGCAGCCTTCGTACTCCAGCGGAGCGATGAAATTGTCGTGCTCGGTTGCCTCGTCGCCGAGGAGATCTACGGCGTGGTGACCCCCGTCGTCGTATGCGGCGAAAGCGACTTCGAACAGATCTCGACGGGTAACCACATATCGATAGACGGCGTAGCCCTCACCCACGCTGCGCCGTAACCCTGCAGCGACCGCGACCTCGAACAACAGACCGCCTACGGCAACGACGAACATTCGGAACCGTCTATTCGCTCGAGGAGTTGAC
>JBLIMK010000085.1:0-18410 GCA_047638715.1 Verrucomicrobiales bacterium | reverse complement strand
ACGCCCCAGGAATGATCGATCTCGATGTTCGAGACGTGGGTGCTTCGTTCTATGCCGCGAACTGCCACAAGTGGATCTGTGCACCGAAAGGTTCGGCGTTCTTGTATGTGGCGGAGCGTCACCGATCGACGATGCACGCCGCGGTCGTGAGTCACGGTTATAACGATGGCTGGCCCGAGAGCGGTAATCGCTTCCATGCCCAGTTCGACTGGACGGGAACCGACGATCCAACTGCACGGCTATCGGTGCCCGAGGCCTTGCGTGCGATCGGCGAACATCACGCCGACGGGTGGAGAGGTATCCGCCGATCGAATCACGAGCTCGTTATCGCTGGCCGATCGATCGTCGCCGACGCGCTCGGAGTTTCGCTTCCCGCGCCGAGTTCGATGATCGGGTCGATCGCTTCGTTGCCGCTGCCCGCTCCCGTAACTGCGAGCGAGGGCATCTTCGATGGGCTCATGAATGTGCTTCACGACAGATGGAAGATCGAGGTTCCGGTCTTTGCGTGGCCGGAGCCACCCGATCGCGTCATTCGCGTTTCGGCCCAGCAGTACAACACGCTCGATCACTATGAACGTCTCGCGGAAGCACTCCGCGTCGAGTTGAGCTGACCCCGAAATCGCTTCGAAGCTACGATCGACGCGTGTCCAGACTCCCGCGAATAAACCTTGACGCCTCGGATGAAGCCGTGGCCGACGAGTTGTCGACCGCCTATCGAGAAGTGGGATTTGCGTCGATTTCGAACCACGGCGTTGACCGGAGCCTTCTCAACGACGTCTTCGAGGCGTCTCAAGAGTTTCACGACCTTCCCGAATCTGAGAAAAGCGTCCTCGCGCTCAATGAGTTCCATCGCGGCTACATCCCGCTCGGCGCATCGACTGAAATCGCGTCGGAGTACGAGCACGACGTGACGCCGAACGCGAGCGAGTCGTTCATGATGATGGGCGATACGACGGAGGGTTTTCTTGCGGGACCGAACCAATGGCCCCTATTGGACGGATTTCGTGACGTCATTGAGGCCTACCATGACGAACTGCTCAAGCTCTCCCGACGTTTGATCGGCTGCTTCGCCCTCGCCCTCGGAGACGACACCGGCGAAATGGAAGCGCTGTTCGAGGTTCCGACGACTTGGCTTCGACTCCTCCGGTACCCCACTCAACGGTCGTCCGGGTTCGGCTTAGGGCCGCACCGGGACTACGGCGCAATCACCCTTCTCGCTCAACGAGATGTGTCAGGACTAGATGTGCTCGGCCCTGACGGTTCGTGGATCGAGGTCGAAGCCGACCCCGACGTTCTCGTGTTGAACACGGGCGAGGTCATGCACCGGTGGAGCAACGGTCAACTCTTGCGAACGCCGCATCGAGTGATCAATCGGAGTGGACGAGAGCGCCACTCGATTCCGTTCTTCTTCGACCCCAACATGCATTCGACGATCGAACCGCTGGCGTCGTGTCTCAGGGGCTCGAGGCGAGCCGAATTTGAGCCGTTTGGCTTTGAGTCGTTCCTTCGTTCGGAATTGACGGCCGGTTATGACGCCCACGGTGCAGAGCGGTGACGGGGTCAGCGGTCGCTCGAGCGAACAGATTGCCCACAGTTGGACTTCTGCTCGTTTCGGCGATCTTGGGGCTGGCTGTTCTCGCAGCGATATCTCAGCTAGCCGCAGGAGACGACCAGCCCGTGCCGCAGCTCGAGGATTTTCGAGCTGCCCTGGTGCCCTCGACGAGCACGCCGCAGATCGCCGCAGGCTCGTCGGGTTCGATCGGCGTAGTGAGCGAAAACGACGAACGTTCCCACAGCGGCAATACAAGGATTTGGCCATGGGACGAAACCGATGTTTTGATGGTCGTCGAGGAGGCTGAGCGAACAGTCCGCATCGACCTAGCTGTCGGCCAACGACGCACATTGGCCAACCCGGACACGTTTGTTGATCAGCCGCTTATTCGAGTTGCCGACGGAATGGTTGCGGTCGGCAAGTCTGGTGCTTGGTGGCTAAACCCCGAGCTCTCGTGGGAGTACTTGGGTTCGGCACAACGAACGAGACCATCGACCCGCTCAAACCTCGTTTGGCTCGGAGTGCCACGAAGTGAGGGAGACCCGCTCACGACCGAGTTCTTGTGGTCTGAGGTCGATATGGCCGGCGTGGTCCAGCGGATCGTCTATCGGACCGGCGACCCTCCCTTCGGTACGCCCGAACTTGCCTGGCGCGGCAGCGGGGACATCGCCCATCTCACCGACCAACGCAACCCCTGGCGTTCGTTCACCGGTCCAGGGACGCCACTCGCTCTCGGAAGGAATGATCTCATTACGATCGAGTGCCAAGCCGAGGGCTGTCGTCGTGCCTGGTACGACCTCGAAAGCGGCGTCGAGCGTGAACCGATCTTCGCCGACCTGGCGGGCAATGTGTCTGAGATCGAGGGGCCCGTGCTTTCAGCCGATGGACACAAGACGTTCGTCGAGCTATCGCCGGCTGGCCGCTTTGCTGCTGCGCCGGAGCTCGATGGCACCGCTCGAATCCAGTCGGTCGCAACGGGAGAGCTCTTGGCAACGGGTTGTCTCTGGCAAGACCAACCAAGGTGGACATCGTCGGAGGATCTTGTGGCTTGCACGACCGAGGCTGGGATCGAGATGTATGAGACGCGCTGGGGTGAAGCAATGGGTATCGCTCATCCAAGGCTCGAACAACATTGGGCTCGCTTCGTCTTCGTGCCAGGTGATGGAGCCAGGAACCCGGATGCCTAAACATTTCGTTGCGTTCCGCACAGCTACGAGATGTCTCGGCCCGTTGTTAGGTCGGAGCGTTAACCAGTCGATCCAGCCGCCGTCGACAAGACGATGGCTGTGTTCCCCTTGGTTCCTGGTGGTGAGGCCTGACAGTAGTGTTCGAATATGTCTCTGACCATCTCCCTTGCCGTTGGCCCGACCGTGCCCGAAATCCTCGACATCACCGTCGGGGACGCGTTACGTGTGGCCGCCGAGAACGTTCCTGAGCGGCTGGCGATCATCGAAGGCTTACATGACGCCTCTGCTCGGCGGCAGTGGACATATGCCGAGCTCTACGCGGAGGCTGTTCGGACGGCACGCGCCCTGCTCGCCCGTTTCCACGTGGGCGATCATATTTCGGTGTGGGCCCACAACGTCCCCGAGTGGGCGCTGCTCGAATTCGGATGTGCCCTCGCGGGCATGTCCATCGTGACGGTCAACCCCGCCCTGCAGGCGAGCGAGGTCGCGTACATCGTCAATCAATCGAGCTCGGTGGGCTTGTTTCTGGTCGACGAACATCGGGGCAATCCAATGCTCGCGATAGCGGGGGAAGTACAGGCGAACTGTCCAGAGCTTCGTGAGATCGTTCGGATTCAGGAGTGGGACGACTTTCTTGCTGCAGGCGACGACTTCAGCGGAGACCTTCCACACGTAACCCCGACCGATCAGGTCATGTTGCAGTACACCTCTGGCACGACGGGATTCCCCAAGGGGGCCTCTCTTCACCATCGAGGCCTGCTGAGCAACGCAAGCCATTATTTCGACCGCTTGGGGATGCAGGATGGGCAGGTCTACATCACGATGATGCCTCTGTTTCACACGGCCGGCAGCGCAATGTCGATGTTGGGCGCGGTGACGAGGCAGTGCACCCAGGTACTCGTGCCGGCCTTTGACGCGGCGCTTGTTCTCCGTCTTATCGAGACCTACGGCGTGAACGGAATGATGGGAGTCCCAACCATGATGGTCGGCATTCTCTCCGACCCGAATTTTGAGGACACAGACCTCTCGTCTTTGACCGCGTTGTGCTCTGGAGGTTCGCTCGTGCCAGAGCAGATGGTCAAGACCTTTGAAGAGAAATTGGGCGCGCCGTTTACGATCGTGTATGGACAGACCGAGTGCTCGCCGGTCGTGAACATGACGGCGCCAGACGACACGATCGCCGACAAGGCGACCACGATCGGCCCTCCGATGCCGCACGTCGAAGTCAAGATCATCGATCCTGAGAGTGGGGAAACGATGCCGGTCGGCGAGGTCGGCGAGCTCTGCTCGCGGGGATATCACGTGATGCATGGCTACTACGACCTGCCCGAGCAAACCGCTGACACGATCGACGATGACGGTTGGCTTCGTTCGGGTGACCTCGCGTCGATGGACGAACGCGGCTACACCATGATTGAGGGTCGCCTGAAGGACATGATTATTCGCGGTGGCGAGAACATCTATCCCAAAGAGCTCGAAGAACTTCTCTTCGGCCACGATTCGGTAGCCGAGGTCGCGGTCGTTGGACTCCCCGACGACAAGTGGGGTGAGATCGTCGGCGCGTTTGTTCGGCCCGCCGAGGGGAAGTCGATCAGCAAGGACGAGTTGTTCTCGTACCTCCGCGAACATGCGGCGCCGCACAAGACGCCGAAGCTGTGGTTCGAGGTCGAAGAGTTCCCACTCACCGGAAGTGGCAAGATCCAGAAGTTCAAGATCCGTGACATGTGGGTGGCCGGTGGGTGGGCCGAACTCTGATCGTGGGCTAACTACGGCTAGCTGAGGACGGCGCAGCGCAATGGTGCCAGCATGTCGTGAAAACACAATCTTTGTTAGAACCGGTCATGGCCAATCTCGATCTCGCGTACCTTCCCGCACACGAAATGGCACGACTGGTGGCCAGCGGCGAGCTATCGCCGCTCGAACTCATCGAGAACTCTCTAACCCGAATCGATGAAGTGAACTCGAGCCTCAACGCGTTCTGCTTTATCTGGGAACATCAAGCGCTCGAGGCTGCAGCCCGCGCGGCCGAACGTGTCGCGAACCGAGAGCGTCTCGGCCCGTTGCACGGAGTGCCGATTGCGCTGAAGGACACGACGCCGACGAAAGGGCACCGAACAACCCTTGGTTCCTATGCATACGAGAACTGGGTGCCCGACGCTGACGCCGCAATTGCGAGGAAGCTCGAAGATGCAGGGGCCATCGTGGTCGGCAAGACGACGAGTCCGGAGTTTGCGCACGCGCTCTCCACCGAGAGTCCCTTGTGGGGAGTCACCCGCAATCCTTGGGACCACACGAGAACCACGGGCGGTTCATCAGGCGGCTCGGGAGCGGCCGTCGCGACCGGCTGCGTCCCCCTGGCAGAGGGGTCCGATATGGGTGGGTCGGTTCGCATTCCCGCGGCGTGGTGCGGTGTCGTTGGGTTGAAGCCGGGTCTCGGTCGAATCCCGATGGATGTGCTGCCAGGTCTGTTCGACAACATCTCTCACCACGGCCCCCTGGCGAGGGATGTCGAAGATGCGCAGCTGTTCTTACGGGCGACACAAGGTCCTGACGAATCCGACATCTTGAGCGTGATCTCGCCCCTCGACCTCGCAATGCCCCCGAACGCCGACCTCACCGGAGTCCGAATCGGCGTCAGCATCGACCTCGGTATTTGGGCGGTCGACCCTGCTATCGAAGCCGCGGTGCGCCGAGCAGCTGACGCGCTGGCCAATGCCGGCGCAACTGTCGTCGAGGTCGATCCTGGATTTCGCGGCGATGAGGAGAACGAGTGGTACATCCTCTGGGCCGTGTTCATGGCGGCGTACTACGGGCATCTTGTCGAGGAGTTCGGTGACCGGATGTCGCAAGGCGTGCTCGACCTCATCGAACGTGGAGAGTCGACCGGTGCCGTCGAGTACAAACAGGTCGAATTCACCCGCACCCGTATGTGGAATCAGATGCGGCCAATCCTTGAGGTGAACGACGCACTTCTCTGTCCGACGATGTCGACGGGTCCTGTTGCCGCTTCGATCGCGGGCCAGGTCGTCAAGAGCGGGATGATCGATGGTCGCTACCACTCGCCGGACATGACAGCGATTTGGAACATGATCTCACCCTGTCCCGTGCTGTCGGTGCCCTGCGGGATTGACCAGGCTGGGCTTCCTATCGGTGCGCAGTTGATCGGTCGTCGATGGCAAGAAGATCGTCTGCTCGGCATCGGGCATGCGCTCGAACTCGCGCTCGGTCTAGACCTGCGCCCGCCGGAGCTCGGAATCGCGCATGACCCGGAGCGATCTGCCTAGGTCGACGCTGGCGTCCTCTCAGTGAAGTGCGGCATGACTTCCTCAGCGAACTGTTCGATGCACTCGAGCGTCTCGGAAGCGTCGACGCCAAAGTTGACGTTGAGGATCACACGATCGATGCCGAGCTCGTCGTAGACCGCGAGTCGGTCAATCATTTCCTGCGTCGTGCAGACGAGCAAACTTTTCGCGAGTTCCTCTGCGCTCTCGTCTCGCGGCAATTGTCGTATCATGCCCTGGTCGACGAGCCCAGGACCCGTGAAAACGTTGTCGAAACGGCTGTAGTACGCGTGTGCCGTCTCCGATTTCGCCCGCCGGTCCTTTTCGCTTTGGGCGAGGAATGCGATGCGAGACAACGACAACGTCAGGTCCTCGCCCTCGGATCCGAGTTCATCTTTCGCTCGGTGAAATGCTTCGACCTGGCCAACGAGCATGTCGTGGCCCCCTGAGAGGGGAGTCGTTTGGATGTGGAAGCCTCGTTTTGTCGACCGGTAGATTCCCTCGGGATCCATGACGGCCAGCACCAACGGCGGTCCTCCGGGGCGGACGGGTCTGGGCATGATCGTGATCGGGTCGAACGAGTAAAATTCGCCATCCCAAGAAACGTCCTCCTCGTTCAGAAGGGCTTCGAGCACAGCGAGCGACTCGTCGAATCGGGCACGGGTCTCGCCCATCGGCACGCCGAGGCGTTCCATCTCGTACCCGAATGCGCCGCGTCCGACGCCGAGCATGAGGCGGCCCTCGGTAAAAATGTCGGCCACCACAACTTCTCCCGCGAATATTCTCATGTCGTGCAAGGGCAGGACCACGACGGAGGTCAGGATCTTGATATTGCGCGTGTGCGCTGCGATCTTGACCGCGAACTGGAGAGGCGCTGGCATCATCAGGCAGTTGATGAGGTGGTGTTCGGTGATCGAGACAGCGTCGACGCCGCGACGGTCGGCCAGGATCGCCTGATCCAACATGTCGTTGTAAACGCGATCGCCGCCGTACGACTTGTCCGGGTAGTCCGCGGACAATTGGATGCTGAACTTCACAATCGTCGATGGTAGGCGATTGTTTCGAAGATTGAACGGTCGTCCAGGATGCTCATGGTTCTTTGCCAAGGCGCCTTGAGGTCAGGCGCATGTGGCCACCGGGTGGCCCACCGTTCGCATGTCTTGGCCGTTAATGTCCGGCGCCAACCCCGGTTGTGCGTTTGTGCAATCGCTCGGCGTGCTTGTTGAGGCCCACGAGATGTGCCTCGATGCCTCGCTCAGCGAACTTGGCCACGACCGCATCGAGCGCGACGACCGATGACGAGTCCCAGATTCGTGCGTTCGATAGGTCGATCTCGACGCGGTTCACCTTCACCGAGTCGTAGTCGAACGCGTGGGCCAGGGTGTTGGTGGAGGCGAAGAAGAGCTCGCCGCTGACAGCGAAGAGGCGCTCGGTGTTGTCCGGATCGAGAACGCTCGTCACACGAACGATTCGGGAGACGTTTCGAGCGAAGAAGATGGCCGACAACATGACCCCCACACCGACTCCGTAGGCGAGATTGTGTGTGAGAACGACGACCAAAACCGTGGCCGCCATCACGGTCGTTTCGGTGCGTGGCATCGACTTCAACATCGACGGCTTGACACTCGACCAATCGAACGTGCCGAAAGCGACCATGATCATCACGGCCACGAGTGCTGCCATTGGAATCTTTGCGACCCAACCGCCGAGACCGATCACCAAGATGATGAGAAATACGCCCGAAGCGAGTGTCGATAAGCGGGTTCGGCCACCAGATTTGTGGTTGATCATCGACTGCCCGATCATGGCGCAGCCGGCCATGCCGCCCAAGAACCCTGTTGCGATATTCGCTACGCCTTGGCCGCGAGACTCGAGATTCTTGTCGGAATCGGTGTCGGTCATGTCGTCGAGAAGTTGGGCGGTGAGTAGCGATTCGAGGAGGCCCACCATCGCGAGGGTGATCGAGTACGGGAGGATCACTTGGAACGTCTCGAGCGTGAAGGGCACGTCAGGAAGTGCGATCCACGGCAATGTGTCGGGTAGTTCGCCCATGTCGCCGACGGTGCGGAGGTCGAGATCCATACCGATTGCGACGCCGGCGAGAACCACGATTGCGACCAACGGTGACGGAACGGCCTTTGTAATCCGGGGAAGTCCGTAGATGATCGCCAAGCCGAGCCCAACGAAGAGAAGGTTGAGCTGAAGCTGAGAAAGCGTCCGATCACCTTCGGTCAAGAACATGTGTGGCACCTGGGCGAGGAAGATCAAGATCGCGAGGGCGTTCACGAAGCCGATCATGACGGTGCGCGGCACGAACCGCATCAGCTCACCAACACCGAGGTAACCGAGCGCCACCTGGAGAACGCCCGCAAGGATGGTGGCCGCAAAGAGGTGGCCGATTCCGTAGTCCGCGACGAGCGAAACAATGACGAGCGCCATCGCTCCGGTAGCTGCCGAGATCATGCCCGGTCGACCGCCGGTGAACGAGATCAGGATCGCAATGGAGAACGACGCGTAGAGGCCGACTTTTGGATCGACGCCCGCGATAATCGAGAACGAGATCGCTTCGGGGATGAGAGCGAGAGCGACGACCAAGCCCGAGATGAGGTTGACTCGGGGCTGCGCCAACCAACCGTTGTCGTCGAGCCGTTCGCGTAGTGACACGGCGCGCGGTTGGAGCGGAGCGGACTTGGACATAACACCCTTACGAGAGATTGGTTATTACGCCAACGGTCGTCTCAGGGCGCAAGTTAAGGCTAGAAGACAAGAATCACATGAAGAAGGTCATCGACTGTCGCTCTAGTCACAGCAGGGTGATAGCTCCTGACCCGCCTTCATGCCTGGGGTTTGGTTCCTCAAGCCAGCTGAGCGATCCTTGAGGGGTGACTCGGGTCTTGGCGCTGTTCGGCGCGTGTGCGCTGCTCGCGCTTGGCTGCGGAGGTCGGTCGGACAACGATTCGGTGACGGTGTTCGCCGCTTCGTCGCTGACCGATGTCTTGGAAGACGTCGCCCGTGCGTTCGAAGCAGAACATGGGCCGGTTGAACTCAACTTTGCTGGCAGCGCAACGTTGCGAGAGCAAATCTTGGAGGGCGCCCAAGCGGATGTCTTCATCGCGGCGAACGAAACGATTCTGATCGAGCTGGTACAGGTTGGCTTGGTGTCTGCACCGCTGGTGTCGATCGCCACGAATCGGTTGGTCCTGGCTGTGACGGCTGGAAATCCAGCGAACGTCCGCAGCCTCGATGAGCTTTCGAATCCGGAGCTCCTCGTTGGTTTGTGTGCCGAAGTCGTGCCGTGCGGTGATCTCGCAGCTCGGGTTCTCGACGAGGCCGGGGTCTCCGCGTCGGTGGATACCTTTGAGCCGAACGTGCGAGCACTCTTGGGCAAAGTCGAAATCGGCGAACTCGATGTTGCCCTCGTGTATGCCACCGACGTGATCGAATCCGCGGACGCCGAAGTCGTAGATTCGCTGTCGTCGAGCTCGCTCACGACGGCGTACGTCGCAGCAGCGTTAGCCCCCGGGCACGAAGCTGACGAGGACTTCCTTTCCTTCCTGAGCGGACCCGAGGCACAGCAACTGTTCGCCGCTGCAGGGTTCGGGGCACCATGAGTACCTCCTCCACTCGAGAACGACTCTCACGCAGACTGCTCGTGCTCGCTGTGGCGGGAGCAGCGATCTTTGTGCTGCCACTGCTCGCCCTCATTTGGCGAACACCATGGGCTCGGCTCGGCACGATCCTCGGTTCCGAGATCGTCCGCGACGCTCTCGTCGTCTCGTTGATCTCGTCGATAGCCGCGGCTTTGCTCTCGACGATTCTGGGTGTGCCGCTCGCATGGTTGCTCAGTCGTGTCGAATTCCGCGGACGAAACTTTCTTCGAGCACTGGTCACTCTGCCAATGGTGCTTCCGCCAGTTGTTGGGGGTGCAGCTCTGTTGTTCGCCTTCGGTCGGCGTGGCCTCGTGGGCGACACCCTCGAAGCAGCCACGGGTCTCGTGCTCCCATTTTCGATCTGGGGCGTGATACTTGCGAACACTTTTGTCGCGATGCCGTTTCTCGTCGTAACTGTCGAGGGAGCACTCCGATCGAGCGATGGCCGACATGAGGCTGCTGCAGCGAGCCTTGGGGCGAACCAGCTCACGGTCTTTCGCCGTGTCGCTCTGCCGATGATCGCTCCATCGCTTCGCGCAGGTGTTGTGTTGGCTTGGGCCCGAGCACTCGGCGAATTCGGTGCGACGATCACCTTTGCGGGCAATTCCCCGGGCAGAACCCAGTCGCTTCCGCTGGCCGTCTTCGTCGCACTCGAATCCGACCGTGACGCTGCGGTCGCGATCAGCTTGCTCCTCGTAGCCATCTCGCTCGTGGTCTTGCTCACGATGCGAGACCGGTGGTGGTCGAGATCATGAGTCTCCACGCGGATTTTGTTCTCGGACGAAGCAATGACTTCGTTCTCGACCTTGCACTCGATATTCCGTCGGGCACGACCACTGCGCTTCTGGGTCCGAATGGTGCGGGCAAGTCGACAACGGTCGAGATTCTGGCGGGATTGCACGGTGTCGACAGTGGTTTCCTTCAGATTTCGGGACGGAAGGTCGACAGCCCGGGCGAGAACATTTTTGTTCCTCCGTCCGACCGCCGTGTGGGTGTCGTGTTTCAAGACTTTCTTCTCTTCGATCACCTGTCGGTTCTCGACAACGTTGCCTTCGCTCCTCGCTCCGCAGGTGCGTCAACTTCGGAGTCGCGTGCGATTTCTCGACGCACCCTCGCTGGTCTCGGCTTCGAAGATCTCCTCGATCGACGTCCACCCGATCTCAGCGGTGGCCAAGCTCAAGGGGTTGCCTTGGCACGAGCGTTGGCGATGTCACCCGAACTCCTTCTGCTCGATGAGCCCCTTTCAGCCCTCGACGTTGAGGTCAGAACCCGGCTTCGTACAACGCTCGCCTCGCATCTGCAGACCTACGATGGCCCAAGGTTGCTCATCACCCACGACCCGACCGACGCCTTTCTGCTGGCCGACAACATCGTGGTCATCGAAGCGGGCAAGGTCACCCAAACGGGTGCGCCCGACGTGATCCGTCGACACCCAGCTACGCCATACATTGCGGCCCTCTCCGGACGAAATCTCCTGCAGGGCGACAACCGCAACGGGATGATCACGATCGAAGGCTCGAGCCAGGCTCTGCAGACAGCCAACACGTCGACGGTCGGACCCGTCTTGGTCGCTATCGCTCCGTCGGCGATCGCCCTACATTCCACGCAGCCCCATGGGTCACCTCGTAATACGTGGCAGACCGTCGTCGCGGCCATCGAGCCACTTGGGGACACCAGCCGGGTCTACCTCGCTGACCCGCTAGCGCTCAGTGCGGATCTCACCCCGGCTGCTGTCGCGGCACTCGATCTCGGACCCGGCTCCGCTGTGTGGGCCTCCATCAAGGCGACCGAGATCGACGTGACCACGGCATAGAACAATCCGCGCGATCATTTGTGATGGTGCAAAAGAAACTGGCGATTCCGGCTCTCGGTGCAGGTGCCCTGGTGTTGGGTGTAGTCGCCGGTCGGCAACTGGTCTCGCGCTGGCGACAGAATCCCGATCCGCTCCACGGGACACCGGTCGCGTTCCCTGTCGGAGAGCAACGTCAGGTCGAACTCCCCGATGGCGCGGTCATCAATACGATCACCGTCGGAACGGGTCCGACGGTCGTCTGTGTCCACGGTCTGACAGCGTCGCGGCACAACTGGGGGCCGATGGCGCCGCTTCTTGTGCGGGCCGGGTATCGACTGCTGGCTATCGATCAACGTGGCCATGGTGACTCGACAGCGGGGGCCAACCGGTATGGCTCGACGCAGCTCGGTCACGACCTCGCGTTCGTCCTCCGCGCTCTCGATGTCCAAGCGTTGGCACTGATGGGTCATTCGATGGGAGGCATGGCGGCGATGTCGTACGCCGTCGACCACGAAGAGGACTTCCGACGTCGAATCGAGACGCTCATCCTGGTGGCGACCGCCGGATCGCTCAAGACCGCCCGACATTCGCTCGGTCTTCGTCTCGGTGGAATCGGAATTCCCGGGAGCCTTCGTCCACCAAAAGAACGACTTCGTGTGGCGGTAGGTCTCGGCGCCTTCGGAGCGCATCCGAGCCTGCACATGATCGATGAGGCGATCCGATCGTTCGAGAATTGTTCCGAGGACGTACGCCAAGCTGCGACGTCGGAGTTACGTGGGCACGACGTTCTCGATCGACTGCATTCGGTCGTTGCCCCGGCTTTGGTCATCGGAGGCACGAGAGATCAGCTGATTCGGCCGTTCCAGGTCCGACAGCTGGCGGCCGCACTCGACCGGCGTGAGCTCGTGATGTTCGACGGAGCCGGCCACATGCTGATCTGGGAACGACATCGAGACATCGTCGACCGAATTGTCGATTTCCTCGCACGGAATTCAGCGGGTGCAGTAGCCGGACCAGGAAGCCACGTAGAGCCGACCTAAACCTCGTCCGGCAGCTTCGGCTGCAAGCAGGTTGTTGCACGCACTGACGCCAGATCCGCAATAGAAGATCGTGTGCTCATCGACCCCGGCGTTCTCGAAGCGTTCCACCAGAACGTCCGTTGCATGAAATCTGCCAGCGACCAGGTTCTCGACGAACGGAAGGTTTATTGCGCCAGGGATATGCCCAGCCACTGGGTCGATCGGCTCGTGTTGCCCCTCATATCGGTCTGGGCCTCGCGAATCGACGACGACACCGCCGGCAGCGATGTGCGCATCGACACTTTGGGCGTCGACGACCGCATCCGTGGGCCAGGGCCTGGGCTGGGGTGCGCTCGGCGAAAAATTTGGCTCTTCGGTATCGAGCGGATCGGGCCAAGCTTGTATGCCCCCATCGAGCAGAGCGGCCGGCTGTCCGAGGATGCGAAGCATCCAGACGAGACGGCCTGCGATCATGCCGCCCGAGTCGTCGTAGGCGACCACGGTCGTGTGGTGGTCAATTCCGGCTACCGCCAAGCCAGAGGCGAAGTCTTCAGGGCTCGGAAGGGGGTGTCGTCCAACACCCGGACCAGGGGCACCCGCAAGGACGGTGTCGAGGTCGATGAAACGTGCGCCACAAATATGTCCGTCGTCATACGCCTCGCGTCCGACGCGACCGTCGAGGTAGGCGCGGACATCGCACACGACCAGGTCAGGGTTATCGAGGGCTGATGCCAGCCATTCGACGGAGACGATCGGGGGAAGGGAGTCCACTGATCAGGCGAGGTCGGCTGCGTTGAAGGCAACGCTGAAACGAACGCACCAGATCACGACGGTGTTGTAAACGTCGAGGTCGACGTCTGGCGGAATCTCATAGTTCTGCGAGCCGATGTTGCCAGTGAGCTCGCCGAGGCTGACGAAGTCGTCGTCGAACAGACCTCTATCGCCTTCGGCATTCGTTCCAGCGACGAGATACACCTCGAGATCGGGACCATTGTCGACGGAGAAGTCTTCCTCGAATCGAAGGAACCGTTGAGCGGAACCGTCGCCGAGCACGACCGCTGTGCCCTCGCCTGGATGGATCCGGTCGATGAACGAACCTTCAACAAGGCGCTGAATTTCAGGCATCTCGGGCTCATCGTCGGAGACTTCGACCTCGGCGAGAACTTTTTCGTCGACCATGACTTCGTTCGTGTCATCGACCTCTTCGTCCGTCATGTCATCCGACGGCAGGCCGGACGCGCCGCTCGAGGTGAAGATCGGTCCGGCTTCTGCGACCTCGTCATCGATGAATGCCGTATGAATGCCAAACACGCCGAGGGCGAGGAACGCCAGCACTGCCACTACTGCGAGGCCTGCAGCGATCTTGAGGTTCTTACTCATAGGGGAATCCAGTCTTTTCCGTGTGGTTATCGGCTACGAAACTACATTCATCGGAGCGATCATTCCCGACGTTCTCAGATGTTCACATCGATGGTGTCGGGTGCCACTGGCCGGAGCTGGGTTAATACGATCGTGCCAGCGGCGGACAAGACGAAGGCAAACATGATGCCAGCGCGGTCGCCGGTGGAATCGATGACACAGCTGGAGATTCCAAAATCTCCGCCAAACCAACGATTTCCGCAGCGTGAATGAAACGAAGGCAGTTCGCCTTCGGTGAACACGTTAGAACGACGTTTGAAATGAAATCCACAGATTCTCGAGCAAGGCGTGCGAGGGATTCACACAAACGGCGTTAACTGGAGATGCCTCGAAGACAGCGTCGGCCTCAGCCCCACCGCCGCCGGCAAAGCCCTCGATGACGCACTCGTCGACCAAGTCCTCGCCGAACACCCAGAGCTCGGACTGTGGATTTGTGTGTAAACGATCGGTGATCTGACCTCGATCCACGGCCTTGGGTCGTGGTCCGGGAAGGATCATGAAGATGAAGAATGACGGAATCTGAGCTTGTGATCGTTCCACTGGTTGTCGAGATCAGTTGGTGGATCCGATCTCGACAACCTCGCCTGTGTGGGCATCTAGTAGCTCGGAGGGTACGTCTCCATTCGGTCGAGTCAGGAAGACCTCAAGGATGTCTTGGCACGAATCGCGGTCACTCTTGAACCGAAAGGCTCTGACCTCGACCTGAGGGGGGTCCGAGTCACTGTCGATGGTTGCCGTTGGCGCCCCATTGCAGGATCCTACGAGTAGCTCGATCGCCCCGTTGTCGAGATGGTTCGCTTCGAAGATTCTGACTGGTACGTGCTCTACGTCTGCGAATCCAACTGTTGACCAGACACCAAGAAGCATGAGTAGCGCACCAGCGATAAAGCTGGCAACAATCATCGTCCGTGATCTCACGCTACTCATGCATTCTGGTCTATGTGGTTGCTACTTAGTAGTTGTACCAAATCTCATGGACGGAGTCTTGACGCGAGTGGGTGTCGCGGCGAGTGCTCCAGAAGTACTTTTTCCACGTGCCCTCAACGCCACCATAGGCAGTCCGGGAATAGAACACCGGGCCGCCGCTATCACCGTCGATGTTGTAACTATGGTCCATTTCGATTAAGTGGCAGTTGGCTTCGACACACATGCTCGTGTCACGGACGGTGTCGCAGTCCTTTAATCCCACCTTTCCGTTCTTGCAGAGAACCTGATTTGGTACGGGGACGCTGGCGCTGGAGGTATCACGATTGGTGGCCTCTACCACGGTTGCCGTACCGGCGTAAAAGTCGTCTACCTCTGGGTCGGGTCCAAAATGGAGCTGCCAATCGCCCCAATTGCCGTCGTAGTCACCAGGGTTGACCGTGAGGCTGTCCCCATCATCGGATTGGCTGTTTGGACAGTGGCCAGCGGTAGAGCCACGTGTTAGCGAGTTCCCAGAATGCCTGAAGGTAAATCCAGAAGTACACGTGGATAGTGCTTCGCCGCCTCTGTGCAGGGTGTTGAGCGAGTCCTCATCAAGTGAATCAAACGATGAGACACTGAGGCGTACGTCAATACCAGCGACCGACCTTTCGGCCATCGTGGCGACCGCGGATTCGGCTCGTCCGGTCAAGTTCGCAATGTTTTGGCCAGAGGTACTTGGCACGGTTACCCGAATCTGCTTGGTCCCGTGTTCGAAATGGCTTGCGGCATCCCCAGTGACATCGAAGACTGCAAAGTGGGCAGCCGTAAGCGCCGAGTTGATTTCGGTTTCGTTGAAGCCGAAATCCGTCTGCACAACGACGGGGATATCTGGGAAGAACCGCTCAAAGTTGTCGATAAGCACCCGTGCCTCGCTGGGCATCCCGTCCGAGAAGTAGATCTGAGCGCTCTTGTCCCCGACAACTTCAGCGTAGGTGTACGCCTCGGGTGAGCGCTCCCGGATCTCTGCAGCCAGGAGCGAGAAATCAAAGCGCCAGGCGTAATCGGCTACCGCTCGATCGACGGAAATCCCTCGCTGATTAGCGAAAGTTGTGAGGTCTTCGAGTTCTGCATCGTCTACTGGGTCCCCTACCTTGGGAGCCTCTACATCCGGAAGATCGTCCGGTACCTCGCTTGCAGTAGCGGGAGGCTCAGGGTTACGTTCGGGAACTTCCTGGGCGCCGGAAACTGATGCCGTAGTTGTCACAAGGGCAGCGATCATTGCCAGCACAAGGAACACTCTGGTTCTTGTTTTCATGATTCTCCTTCGATAAGTAAGAACCACCCGCCTTTCTATGATCAGCGCATTGTCGAGTCGATTGCCAGTCACCCCAAGCAACTACCCAGGAAGATCAAGTTTGGTCGTGACGCCGTGATTTCGATCGCAGAAGCCTTCTCGAGGGACTCCGCTCCCCGACCGTGTTCCTCGTTACCTTTCGCTCACCGTTGCGAAACGATGAAGTGCATTTCAATGGATTTCACCGGGCTGCGAACTTGGTCTGGAGTCCGATGCAGCTCCCCAGTCCCAACGCCGTTACCACTAACCGAACATCCGGATCGTCATCTCACAACAGCAGCCTTGTGAGATGACGATCCCCCATCTCACGAGCCGAACGCCCTCATGTCGCCAACTCACAACGTGAGATCATCGACCCTTGTCGCAAGGGCCGGTTGGGCTTGGAGCGATTGGCCGGTCGGGTCGCTCTGTTTGGTCTGACGATGCTGTTCGAGGTGGCGGTGCCATGGGCCGTGCTGGCTATCCCTGGTCAGTTTCGCCGCCGCTTCGGACACTCCGCTCGGTTCCTCGTTGCCGATGATGTAGTTGGCGATGCTCTGAGCGGCCGTGGCGCCCATGCCTGGCATCACGTGCGAGTACACGTTCAGCGTGACAGACGTGTTCGTGTGTCCGAGTCGCTCTGACACAACGTTGATCGGCACCCCGGTCGCCAACGCGATTGTGGCGTAGGTGTGTCGCAGATCGTGGAAACGGATCCGAGGCAATCCCAGGTGTGAGCCGATCAGTAAGAACCGTTCAGACAAGTAATCAGGCCGTACCGGCGCGAAGTCTGGTTTCAAGAATAGAAACCGGTCGGGATTTACCGCGCCGAGCCGGCCAGCGGCCAGGCTCTGGCGCTCACCATGCTCGACAAGGCGACGGGTCGTCTCGGTGTCTATCTCGATCAGACGGCCATATCCGCTCTTGGGCGTACTGATGGCCATTTCGGTGCCAATCCGGGACCTGGTTTGTCGGATGTACACCCGCTGGTTCGTGACGTCGATGTCGTCCCAACGCAGCGCGGCAATCTCGCCTCTACGCATCCCGGTGAGTGCGGCGAGGTGCCAGGCCGCCTCCAAATGCTCACCGCTCACGGCGGAGAGGAATAGGCGTAGCTGGTGTGGCTGCCAGAACCTCATCGGCGCCGTCCGCGGTGACCGTCGCGGTGGCGGCGTAGCGAGTTCGGCAACATTGCGGGAGATCAGCCCAGCCGCACATGCATCCCTGAGGAGAAGATGAACGATGACATGAACGTTGCGCACGGTGTGAGCGCTCAACCCGCCCTGGCCGTCGATCCGGCCGTCCTTGAGCAGGTCGATGTACAGCCTGTTCAGATGCTCCGCACGCAGACTGGTGAGCCGGACGCGACCAAGCGATGGCAGGACATGATGGCGAAGGTTCGCCTCATACGAGGCTGCCGTCGAGGGTTTGACTCGATCTTGAAGCAACCTCCACCATCCACCGGTGACCCACTCATCGAGCGTCACGGCGCTCGGCTCTGTGTAAGTCCCGGCACCAAACTCGGCGACCAAGGCAACCCGACCCGCCTCGGCCTCAGCGCGGGTCGCGAATCCACCGTGCCACTTCTGCCGCCGCTTCCCGTCCAGATCTCGGCCGATGTCGAGCACGACATACCAGCCGGTCTTCCTACCCGACTTCGTGTTCCACTGTCGTTTCGCCACATGGCCCTTCACGACGCCACCGCCGACAACAAACGTCGACGACCTGACCGGCCCAAACCGCCCCGAGAACGACAAGGCGTTAGATCGACGTTGGAAGAAACCGCCGTCACAGCCGAAACAACGTCGATATGCATCACCTCCCCCCGGACACTCGGGCGCCGAAATCGGCGCAAATACGGGAGTCTGCGGGGGCGCAAGTCCACGGTCATCTCACCTCATGATTTGGCCACGGGAAAAGGCATGAACCAACCGGCGATCGGAGGCCCGGTCAGGCTGCCGATCGATGCCGCCGTGTACAACGTGCCAATCAGCCCGCCAAGGCCGTCGACGCCGAAAAACTCGGCCGCTACCGCAGGGGACAGGGCAATGAAGCCGGCGTAGCCGAGTCCCAGGGTGATCGTGTAGGCCACGAGAAGCGGATAGCTGTCGCCAGCGACGAGCCAGATCAGGTGGCTCATCGTGAGGACCACAAACGACAGAAGGAAGAGAGGTCGGGATCCGAGTCGATCTGCGAGAGCTCCAAGACCAAGGCGACCAACGACACTCGAGCCGCCGATGAGTCCAACCAACAACGCCGCTGGAACCTCTT
>JBLIMK010000084.1:0-18589 GCA_047638715.1 Verrucomicrobiales bacterium | reverse complement strand
CTGCCTGCTTGCCCATTTATCCAACGACCCATTCGGCGACCGTGAACCCGCCGAGGCCCGTCATCTCGACGAGCGCTTCGGCTTCACGAATTCGACTCCTCGCCTTCAGGGCCGCAAGGTCGCCTACCGCGGCTCCCTCGGCCCACGATCGACGGCCATCCGCAACGAGCTCCATAAGTCCGTGTGCCCCCAACCAGTGGGCCTGAGTCGAGATCGTCGTCGCCACACCCGCCGATGCCTGAAGTTGGGCGAGGTCGACATCGACCGTGATGTCCTTGGTGCCGAGGGCCTCGAGAGGGTCTCCCGCTCGCCCATGGCCTGCGTACGTGCGCACCTCCACACGTTCGCTCGACAGCCGCGCATAGTCGAGAACCACGATCCGACCACGTGTCACCGAGTCCCGCATTCGAGATAACCACGCGCTCGCTTCGGTCTGCAGGACGGCCGCGTCGATACCGCCCTCGAACAACCCCGGTTGATCACATAGGCGCCCCGGCACCGATATGAGGTCGCCATCTGCCGTGACCGAGACATCGAGCTGAACGAGCTCGCTGCCCACTCGGACCAGTGGGGTGAACGCCAGGTTGTCGAGCAGCTCGTTGGCCAGGACGACGCCAACGATGCCCTGACCAATCAATGCCGCGTCGAACTCGCCGACCGAAGTCACCCAATCGGGATGCAGCGCCCGCTGCTCGATCGACCGTTCAATTGCGACGTAGCGAAGCGCAGGCCAACATCTCGGAGCAGCCTCTCGAATCGACCTGGCCAACGTCCCAGGACCCGCCCCGTAGTCGATGAACGAGAAGGTCTCGGGATTTCCGAGGCGATCCCACTCGTCATCGAGCGCGTTTGCGATCACGTGCCCGAACAGCGGCCCCACTTCGGGGCTCGTGATGAAATCGCCGCGCCGCCCTGCCCGACCGCCACTCGAATAGAAGCCATGGTCGGGGTGGTAGAGAGCGAGCCCGATCACGTCCGCGTATGGAACTGGACCGTCCGTGGCGATTTGCTCGCGGACCAACCGGTCGAGAGGGGTGAGCGGCGTGCTCAGCCGCCCAATCCAAGCAGGGTCACGTTCGAAACATTGTCGACGAGCGCTGGCCAGACACCAAATGCGAGCGTGGCAAAAGCGGTGAGCGCAACGGCCGCGATCAGGGATGCTGGAATTCGGATGGGCGTGATGTCACCGTCGGGAGCGTCGTCGGCCCACATCGTTCGAAGTACACCCAGGTAGTAGTAGAGCGCCACGACCGAGTTGACTGCAGCAACGACCGCAAGAACGTAACCCCACGACGTATCGGCGTTGATAAGCGCCCGAAACACCACGAACTTCGCCCACCAGCCACCGAGCGGCGGGATGCCAGCCAGTGCCATCAGAAAGACGGTCATGGCGACCGTGAGGCCCGGCGCGTAGTGAAACAGGCCTGCGTACGACGAGATTTCGGCCGATCTGGTTTTGCGAGCAATCGCCATGATCACGGCGAACACGCCGAGGTTCATCGCTGCATAGATGACCAAGTAGGTCACGATCGCGCGGAGCGCTTCGTCACCTATCGACCCACTAGTTCCGGCAATGGCGAGTGGGGCCATGATGTACCCGGCCGAAGCGATTCCAGAGTACGCCATCATGCGGACCATGTTGGTCTGACGTAGTGCGACGAGGTTGCCGACGGTCATCGAGGCAGCAGCCAGGATCCACATGAGCGGTTCGTAGACTTCCGAACGCCCCCAGAACCCAACGAAGATCAGCTGCACGAGCGCCACGAAGCCTGCAGCTTTCGACGCAACAGCCAAGAATGCAGTCACCGGTGTCGGTGCGCCCTCGTAGGTGTCGGGCGCCCAGGTGTGGAACGGCACCGCCGAAACCTTGAAGGCGAACCCGACGATGACGAACACGATCGCGAGGCTGATGATGGAGCTGGACTCGCCAGCGTTGACCGTTTCGCCGATGTCGGCCAGCACGGTAGACCCCGACACGCCGTAGAGCAGCGACATGCCATAGAGCATGATTGCGGAGGCGAAAACGCCCATGAGGTAGTACTTGATGCCGGCCTCGTTCGACCGAAGATCACGCTTGCGCCACGTGGCCATCAGATACGCAGGGATCGAGAGCAGCTCGAGTGCAACGAAGATGCTGATGAGATCGCGAGCCGAAGCCATGAGGATCATGCCGAGAATCGACGAGACCAACATGCCGTAGTACTCGTTCTCCCAATAGTCGCCCTCGGCGATGTAGTTGGTCGACATAAGCACGACGACATAACCCGATAACAAGAACAGCGCCTTCATGATGAGCGCGAAGTTGTCTACGACGTAGGCGCCACCGAACATGACACGGTCCTGCCCATCGATTGCGAGCGTGATCACGGGGATCAAAGCCGCGAGCAAACCAATACCGGCGAGCGTCGAAGTGAGCTTGCGACCTCGCTCGAGAAAGATCGCGTCGAGCAAGGTCAGCAGCACACCAAAACCCAACAAGGTGAGCTCGGGGGCTACTGCATGCCAGTCGATTTCGGGTCGGTCGAAACCAACCTGCGCGAGTACGGACAGCGACATTGATTACTCCCCGTCCGCCGTGGATGCAACGCCCAGGCTCGCGAGCGCTACGTCGATACCGTCGCGTTCACAAAGACCGACATCGAAGTTCGACTTGTCATCGCCAGCTTCGACGTTCAGGCACTCGCTCAGCTGCACCTGCACCGCGGGGTCGGTGACGTTGAAGATCAGGCCGGGCGCCAGGCCGAACACCAAGATGAGGACGAGCAGCGGCGTCCAAGCAAGCCACTCTTCACGTTTCGTGTCGACGATGTGTGGGTCATTGGCGAATTCTTCAGACGGCGTGCCGAATGCGGTGCGCTGGAGCAGCCAGAGCAGATAACCAGCGGCGAGCACAGTGCCGAGGGCCGCCACGACCATGTACACCCGGAAGAGTCCGACGGGTACGCCATTGGCCGGGTTGTAGGAGGCGAGGATTGCAGGGAACTCACCCCAGAAACCTGCGAGGCCTGGGAGCCCGAGCGACGCCATCGTGATGAAGCCAAGAACCCAACCCAATCGAGGCGCCTGAAGGAGTAGGCCGCCGAGACGTTTGATCTCGAGGGTGTGGTAACGATCCTTCAGCGAACCAGCAACGAAGAACAACATGCCGGTGATCAACCCGTGGGCGACCATGCCGAAGATCGCGGCGTTGATCCCCCAATCGGTGAGCGTTGCGATGCCGAGCATGACGTAGCCCATATGTGCTACCGACGAGAACGCAATGAGTCGCTTCATGTCGGTTTGGGCGAGGCAGCCGAGCGCGCCATAGATGATTCCGATGACGGCCAACAAGCCAATCCACGGAGCCCACTCGACGGCAGCTGCGGGAAGGATCGGAATGGCGATGCGGACAAAACCATACGTGCCGAGCTTCAGCAGGACGGCGGCCAAGATTACCGAACCCTGCGTCGGCGCTTGTGTGTGTGCGTCGGGCAGCCACGTGTGGAAGGGGAACATCGGGACCTTGATACCGAATCCGAGCAACATGCCGCCGAAGATCCACAACTGTGCGTTCTTGCTCACACCGTTGGCAGCGACCGCGTCGGCGAGTCCAACGATGCTGAACGTCTCGCCGCCAGCGAGGAAGAACAGCGCCAAGAAGCTGACGAGCATCAGTGCAGACCCGAACAACGTGTAGAGGAAGAACTTGAGCGAGGCGTATTTGCGATCCTCGCCACCCCATACAGCGATCATGAAGAACATTGGCAAGAGCACAACTTCGAAGAACACGAAGAACAGAACGAGGTCTCGTGCAACGAACGTGCCGATCATTCCGGTGTGGAGCACCAGGATCAGAATCAGGAACGCTTTGGGGTTGTGCGGCTCCGGAAAATTATTCCACGAGTAGATGATCACCAACGGTGTGATGAGCATCGTGAGCATCAACAGCGGAAGCGACATACCGTCGATCCCGATGCTGTATTGGGTGTTGATGATGTCGATCCAGTCGTGGCTCACCGCCCACTGCATCTCGCCCGCATTGTCGTAGTCGAAGTCGAACAGCAACACGACACCGATCGCGGCCACAAGCAGGGATGTGCCCAGTGCGATCGCCTTATGTACCGCCTCGTCGGTCTTCGGGAAGGCCATCATCACGAGGACCCCGATCAGCGGCAGAAAGATAGCGGCCGACAGGCCCCATTCCCTAATAATTTCCATGAGCTGTTTTCCTGATTCCTAAACGAGAACGATGAAGATGCCAGCGAGGATCGTGGCACCGGCGAATAGAAGCGCTGCATATTGCTGGACCTTGCCGGTCTGCAATCTGCGGAGCCACTGTCCGCCCTGGTTGGACAAGTTTCCGGAGCCGTTAACGGTTCCTTCGATAAGACCTTGGTCGACGTACTTGTAGACGAGTTCGCCGGTTTTTACCGATGTGCGTCCGGCGGTGTCGACAACCTCGTCGAGCACGTTCTGGTTGAACCAGTACGCAGCCTTGGCAATCGGGCCCTTGACCGCTTTGACGATGACGTCGTTGTACAGGTGGTCGAGGTAGTACTTGTTGACGAGGAACGTATGGCCAGCTGCGGCGAACTTGTTGTTTGCGACCAACCCGTTGGGCAGTTCGGTGAGGCTTTCGCCAGTCTCTTTGGCGAGATTGTCGACCTTGACGAAGTAGTACCAGTACGCGATCGCCGGGCCGATCAGACCAGCGATGCTGGCAACGATAGCAAGCCAGTAGCTCGGCACCGAATGGCTGATTGCGGGAAAATACGCAGCGGCGGGCTCGATGAAATGACCAAAACGTTCTTGCCAACCGGCCTCATTTCCGGTGATGAAGCCCTTCGGCAGGTTGAGCAATCCTGCGAACAGTGCGAAGAAAGCGAGAATTCTGAGAGGCCACAGAATCCGTGGTCCCGATTCGTGCGGAGTGCCATGTCCACGGAACTCGCCGAAGAACGTGAGGTAGATCGCACGGGTCATGTAGGCACCGGTCAGGGCTGCGCCAACGAGGCCCATGATCAGCATGAGGTGGTAGTTGCCGTTGGAGCTTCCGCCGCCGACACCGAGGCCACCGGTGCCAACCAAGATCTCGTCCTTCGACCAGAAGCCCGCAGTTGGGAAGACCCCAGCGAGCGCAACCGAGGAAATAATGAACATCTTGTACGTGGTCGGCATGAACTTACGCATGCCGCCCATGTCCTTCTTCATGTCGAAACTGTGAACCGAGTGGGCGACAGAACCAGCGCCGAGGAACAGGCCAGCCTTGAAGAAGGCGTGGGTGAAGAGATGGAACAGTGCCGCGGTCCAGGCACCGACGCCGAGTGCCAGAACCATGTAACCGAGCTGCGAGACGGTCGAATAGGCCAGCACCTTCTTGATGTCGTCCTGCACGAAAGCGAGCAGCCCACCGAAGACGATAGTTATCGCACCGATTAGAGCCAGCCCGTTGATGCTCGATCCCGGAATGTTGTATCCGAGGTAAAAGACGGGGTAGAGCCGGGCGATCAGGTAGACGCCGGCAACGACCATTGTGGCTGCGTGAATAAGTGCCGAGACCGGCGTTGGGCCAGCCATAGCGTCGGGCAACCAGGTGTGCAAAATGAACTGTCCGGATTTGCTCATGACCGCGGCGGTGAGCGATATCGCCGCCCAGGTGAGTGCGGTTTGGCTGATCTCGCCAGCGACTGCCATCTCGTTGATCGTGATGATGTCGAACGTGCCGCCAGCGGAGAAGAACAGGATGATCATGCCGACGAGCAGGCCGATGTCGCCCACACGGTTTGTGAGGAATGCCTTGAGCGCAGCGTCAGAGTTTGGCTTTTCTTCCCACCAGTGACCAATAAGCGCAAAGGAACATACGCCGACGAGCTCCCACGCTGTAATGAGCTGAATGGTGCTGCTCGACAGGACGAAGAGCAGCATCGACGCGCTGAACAATGACAAGAACGCGAAGTAGTGGGTGTAGCGACGGTCGCCAGCCACATAGTCGGTGCTATAGACGTGTACGAGCAACGAGATCATCGTGACGACGAACAACATCAACACCGATGGTCCGTCGAGCAACGTGCCGACAGCGAAGCTCACTCCCCCGTTTACGAACCACTCGCGCCCCTTGAGCACGGCGACCGCCGGATGCGCCTCTTCGCCTTCAGCAGCCTCGGTGGCAGCGGTTAGGTCGACTTCGACGGCTACACCATCGATGGAGAGGGTCGTTGCCGACGCGTCCTCGGAGTGATCGTCATCGGCGCCTTCGCCAGCGTGGCTCTCGACCTCGCCGTGGAGCATCGAGCTCGTCGGGCCATCGAAGTTGTCACGGTGATCGAGCCAAGCCACGTTCGCAAAGACGGCCAACAGGAATGCTGCACCGATCGCTGCGATGCCGAGTTCGGCACCACCCCTGGGCATGCGCTTGCCGAAGAACAAGATGCCCAAGAAGCTGAGCGCTGGCAGCAACGGGATGAGCCACACATTTTCGAGGAACCAATTGGCTTCGGTAGTGAAAGAAACCTGGGGCACGGCTTCGGTTGCAAGTAGGAGAAGCGACATCTGCATCAACCCTTCAACATGTCGACGTCAGAGAAGTCGATGCTTCGACGGTTGCGATACATGAGCAGAACCATGGCCAAGCCAACGCCAACTTCGGCGGCAGCGACCGCGATGACAAACACGGCGAATACGTCGCCCATCACGTTGTCTTGGAAGGCCCCGAAGGCGACGAGGTTGATATTGACGGCGTTCAAGATCAGTTCGACGGACATCAAGACGAGGACACCGTTGCGTCGGGTGAGCACGCCGTAGACGCCGAGGCAAAAGAGCACTGCTGCGAGAAGAAGAAATTGGTTGAGCATCATGGCAGCGGGTACCTACTCTTTCCGGGCCACGACGACGGCGCCAATCAGCGCTGCGAGAAGCAGCACCGAAACGGCCTCGAACGGGATGATGTAGGCACCGAAGATCGAGTCGGCGATCTCTTTGGTATTGCCAAAGACCTCAGCGCCGGGGACTCGTCGTTGGACCTCTGGGTCGAGCGTTTCGAATTGAGCCATCGAGATACTGACGGTTTCGGCGTCAGCGGAGATCCCGAGAGCTTCGATAACGGGTGTCGGCAGGTCGTCGACATCGATCTCGTCTTGTGGGGAGTACCTGACGGTCTCGGGAGCACCAAAGACGATCTCGTCGTTTCCGAAGCTGTCGACGAGAGCAAAGGCCATCACGGCGAACAGGAGGAGCCCAACGATGAACCCCATGGTTCGTTGTTCGGAATCGACCGAGTCATCGTCGCCGAGTTGGGCCTTGGTCAACATGATGCCGAATAAGAACAACACGATGATCGCGCCGATGTAGACGAGGATCTGAGTGGCGCCGACGAAGTCGGATCCGAGCAACACGAAGATGGCGGCGCTCGCGGCGAGCACGATCATGAGGTACAGCGCAGCGTGGACAACGTTGCCGGTCGTGACCATCTTGAACGCGGCGAACAGCATGATTCCGGCGATAACGGCGAACGCGATGTTCTCCGGGACATCGAATTCTGATCGAGTCAAGGTGTTTTGAGCGAACACCAACGCCGAAGCGAGTGTGTTCATCGAGGGACCTTTCGCACTTTGGCCTCGGATCCACCCTCGTAGGCCTCAAAGTCGGGGACCGTCTCCATCCACTCGCCCAAGCGGCTCTTGTCGTGGAGGAGGTCGGCGATCCGGGGCTCTGAGTATTCGTACTCCGGGCTCCAGAACAACGCGTCGAATGGACAGACCTCTACGCAGATGCCGCAGTACATGCAGAGCGCGTAGTCGATATCGAAGCGATCGAGCTTGTTCTTTTGACGTGGCTTTCCACCAGCACGACGCGGCGGAGCCTTCTCTTTGTGCCCCTCGATGTAGATGCACCAGTCCGGGCACTCACGTACGCACAACATGCACGAGGTGCAGTTGTCTTCGTGCAACGCAATGACTCCGCGAGCACGGGGGCTCGGGGTCTCCTTCTCGTGCGGATACTGAACGGTTACCGCGCCCTTCGATGGGCTGGGCGGCTTCAGAGGACCATCGGGAAAGATGGTCTCGTAGGCCGTCTTTGCGGTGACGCCAAGCCCCTTGATCATGCCTGGAACAATGCCCATTAGAAGATCCTGCCCATTAGAAGACCACCTTTAGAACACCAGTGGCCACGATATTGACCAGCGAGAGAGGAATGAGCACCTTCCATGCCAGCTTCTGGAGTTGATCCTCACGGAAGCGGGGGTAGGTGAAACGGAACCAGAAGACGAGGAAGGTCACGCCGAGGACCTTGGCCATCATGATCCCTGGTCCGAGAATGTTGAAGAGGTTGGAATCGGGATCGAGTCCAGGCACCCACCAACCGCCGAGGAACAATGTCGAGGCGATCATTGCGAAGATGCCAGCGGTGGCGAATTCACCGATGAAGAACAGCAGGAAACGAATGCCGGAGTACTCGGTCATGTAGCCCGTGACGAGCTCGGACTCAGCAACCGGCATATCGAATGGTGGCTGGGTGAGCTCGGCCTGCATTGCGATCATGAAGATCGCGAAGCCGAGAAATTGGGTGATAATAAACGGATTACCAATGCCGCCCCAGCCGAAGATCTCGCCTTCGGCCTGGGCCAACACGATGTCTTGCATGTTGAGCGTTCCGGCCTGAATGACCACACCCATCACGGCCAACACCAGCGGCAGTTCGTAGGCGATCAGCTGGCCGGCGGCACGCAAACCACCGAGCATCGAATACTTCGAAGCCGACGCCCAACCGGCCATCAAGATGCCGATAACCGATATCGACGACACTGCGAGCGCAAAGAAGATGCCGGTGTCCAGGTTGACGAACCAAGCATCGGGGCCGAAGGGCACAACCAATACGAGAAGGAACGCGCTGATGAGCACGACGAACGGTGCTGTAGCGAAGACGATCCGGTCCGCCTTGCGAGGGAAGATGTCTTCTTTCTGAATCCACTTTCCGACCTCGGCGACGAGCTGAAGCGTGCCTGCAGGGCCAGCTTCGGTCGGGCCGAGACGGCTCTGCATGAAGCTCATCATCTTGAACAAGAAGATGTAGACGATGGGTCCAGCGGGTAAAAGCACAGCCGCGAGTCCGCCCAAGGAGCGAAGAATCGTTGGTCCCCACCATCCCTCAAAGAAGGTGTCGAAGACATTCGCAAAGATCGGGTTCATCGATCAATGTCTCCCAGAATGAAGTACAGCGAACCGAGGATCGCAATGATGTCGGGAACGTACACGCCCTTGAGTAGCCATGGCGTGATCGAGATATTACTAAACGATGCCGAGCGGATCTTGACTCGGTAGGGGTACAGATCGCCCTTCGAGATGACGTAGTAGCCCATCACACCGAGCGGATTCTCGGTCTCGACGAACGCTTCACCAGCGGGCACTTTGATGATGCGAGGCACCTTGGCCATGATTGGACCGGTCGGGATCTGGTCGAGGAGCTGTCGGACAATCTTTGCTCCTTCGCGAACCTCTTGCAGGCGAACCCACATGCGGCTGTAGCAGTCGCCGTCGGGGTGCGTCCAGACCTTCCAGTCGACCTGGTCGTACACGAGTCCACGTGGCATTGCGTCGCGGCGTACATCCCAGTCGACACCCGACGCACGAATGTTCACCCCGGAAAGGCCGTAGGACAACCCAATGTCCTTCGGGATGATGCCAATGCCGCGGGTGCGCGCTTGGAAGATCTCGTTGCCGTACATCAGCGTCTCGAGCTGATCGCAGAAATCTTCGACCTTCACCATTGCGTTCTTTGTGTTCTGTATCCAGCCGGCCGGAAGGTCGTCCTTCAGGCCTCCGATGCGATCGAAGTTCGGATGGAAACGGCCACCGGTGACCGCTTCGATCTGGTTGAGCACATATTCGCGATCGCGAAATGCGTAGAAGACCGGCGTAACTGCGCCGAGCTGTACACCCATGTCGCCAATGCCGAGCATGACGTTGGCGATACGGCTCATCTCGTGAAGGATCGTGCGGATGTACTGGGCGCGTGGCGGCGCCTCGACCTCCATGAGCTTTTCGGCCGCGAGAATGAAGGGCGTTTCGTTGGCGAAACTTCCGGTCCAGTCGATGCGGTTGATGAGCGTCGTGACCTGCGGGTACGTCCGGACCTCGGCCAGCTTCTCGTAGCCGCGATGCATGTAGCCCATGACCGGCTCGGCAGCGACGACCTGCTCGCCATCAAGTTTGGCGACGATGCGCAGCGTGCCGTGGGTCGCTGGATGCTGCGGCCCGAGGTTGAGGGTCATGCCCTCGGTCTCGATCTCGAGGTTCACCCGAGCATCGGTTGCTTGCTGGTCGATATAACGGAGTTGTTCGCTTTCGCTGATAGCGGTCATGCGTCCCCTCCGTTGCTTGCATCGTCGGATGCCTCATCGTCTTCGCCAGGCATTTGCTCAACGTCGACGATGCCGGGCCATGGCTTGATGCGCCGTGCGAGGAGCGCGAAGTCTTTGCGCATCGGGAAACCTTCGAAAGCTCCGGGGAGATAAAGATGGCGCGGATTTGGATGGCCGGTGAAGTCGATTCCGAACATCTCGCGTGCCTCGCGCTCGTGCCAATTCGCACCGGGGTAGACCGGGATCCACGTGTTGAGGCTGAGGTCGTCGTCGGGTAGATCGACCTTGATAGTGACGGCCCGGGCGTTTTGGATGTCGTTGACTCGGGCGAAAACTTGGAAGCGTGTGTCGCCTCCCGCGTAACCTGTCTCGATCGGCGCAGCCTCGACGGGCTCGGGCGGGCTCATTGCCAAATCGGCTTGTGCGTCCATGTCGCGGCCATACGGTGATGGCAACCAGTCGATCGCGGACAAGAAATTGAAGAATCCGAAGCCGAGGCCTGACTTCAGGACGTTCGCGGTTTCGACCCAGGCATCGCGAGATACACGAATCCACACGTCGTCGCCCGGCTTCACGAAGCTCTCGACGACGGCGTCGCCGAGTTCATTGGTGATTGCGGCGAGCATCTCTTCGCGCGCATCATCGACCTCGACTGCGGTTTCTTCGGTCTCGGCTACTGCGGTTTCGTCCGCCATCACGAACCAACCACGATGGGGTCTTGGGTCCAACGCTCTTGCATATCTTCGTTCTGGATCCGCTCCTGGAGCATCACGATTCCCTCGAGCAGAGCTTCGGGGCGTGGAGGGCAACCCGGCACGTACACGTCGACAGGAATGATCTGGTCGACACCCTTGGTGACCGAGTAACTATCCCAGTAGGGGCCACCGCAGTTCGCGCAAGAACCCATCGAGATCACGTACTTTGGCTCGGGCATTTGTTCGTACAGACGACGAATGCTGGGAGCCATCTTGTCGGTCACGGTGCCGGACACGACCACGAGGTCGGCTTGGCGAGGACTGGCTGGGAACGGGATAACCCCAAGGCGCATGACGTCGTAGCGAGGTGACGCGAACGCAGCGCCCATCTCGAGAGCGCAGCACGCGAGGCCCCACTGATAGACCCACAACGAATACTTGCGGCTCATATTGAGTAGACCGGTGAGCGGCTTTGGCAGCTTCCCCGACTCGACTAGACCCATTTGAGCATTCCCTTCCGCCAGGCGTAGACCAGGCCGAGAAGCAGGATGAATACGAAGATTGCCATCTCGATCAGACCGAAGACTCCATAGGCCTCGAGGCGAGTCGCCCACGGGAAGATGAAGACCGCTTCCACGTCGAAGAGGACGAACAAGAGGGCGAAGACATAGTAGCGAATGTTCGCTTGCGACCACATCGAACCGGTCGGTTCGACGCCTGATTCGTAGTTCTCGAGCTTCTGCTCGTTCGGCTTGTTCGGCCGGAAGATGCTGGCGAGACCAAGGAAGGCTCCAACGAGGAGAACACCGAGGCCGGCAAAGATGGCGACGACGAGATAACTGCGAAGGAAATCGGACACGGAGGCTCAGGCTAACTGTCGACTTTTGAGGCCGCCAAGGTCGGGTGGCGCGGCGTTACGGACGTCACGAATGTATCGGGAATATTGAAGCTTTTGGCTGATCATGAGAAGGAGAGGACGGCCACATGTTTCAGCACATCGTGCAGAATCTCAAATGTCGACGACGGACGGCACTCAAACCACGGATTGTGGTGCCCGAGCACTATGATGAGTACAACGCGACGCCGCACTTATGGGAGAAAGATCGCTATGAAGGTTTGGATCGATCAAGACTTGTGCACTGGAGACGGCCTCTGTGAAGAGATCGCACCGGCGGTATTTTTCGGACAGGACGACGGCCTGTTCTACGTGAAGGAAACCGCGGACAATTACGGCGAAGAAAAGCTGTTTGACGGCGCGAACAATTCGGCTGGCGCAGAGGGCATTGCCCGGGTTCCGGACAAGCTCATCGAGAGCGTGATCGAAGCTGCCGAGGAATGCCCTGGAGAGTGCATTTTCCTCGAAGCGTGATCGACATCAAGATCTGAGCAAGAGCCCTCGGCCTTCGCCGAGGGCTCTTCTCGTTTTCAGGTGTCGTTTTTAGCGCTCCGGCTCAAAGTTTTTTAAGATCCACCATGCTGCGCCACCCAGGACAGCAGCGGCCGACCCGTTGAGCAAGACGAACGACAGCCGGCCACCGATCCCCCCGCCGCCCTGCACCAACCCGTTTACGACCGACAGTGCGCCAAGGCCAGCAACGAGGCCGACGAGCACTGTCGCAATGCGGTTCGCGCCCATCGAGATCGAGCCCGAGGGCGACAGCACGAGAACCAGAGTGAGCCCAAGGGCGAACATCCCAATAGTCGATCCCACCGGAGCCAACAATCGCCCCAGCAACGACGTCCAGGTCCAGCTCCGCGAGAGCTCATCGACAACCTGGAAGACACCGGCCAAGAGCCGAAGCCCAATAACCAACATGAGCGCCGTGACAGCTACTTCTCTGGCCTCATCTCGCGAGAGGCGCATCGTGTCAGCCAGCAGTGGTGACGGGGATCAGCTGGGCTAGAGCGTCCTGAGCCAAGCCATCGAGCAGCCCGGGGAAGATACCGATCATGACCGTAACCGCCACAGCAGCGATGAGGACGACGCCCACCGTACGGGGAATAGCGACCGGGGCTGCATCGTCCTCGGGGTCCTCCAGGAACATCGAGATCAAGATCTTGATGTAGAGGTACGCCCCGATCACGGCGGCGATCATCGCGACGATCGCGATCCAATATCTCTCGGAATCGACAGCGGCGGCAATGACCTCGAACTTCGCGACGAAGCCACTCGTCAGAGGCACACCGGCTTGCGCGAGCAGGAAAATCATGAGCGCAAACGACAGCATCGGCTTACGTTTGCCGAGGCCTCGGAACGCCTCGAAGGAGAAGTTGTTATCGCCCTCTCCACCGAGCACCGTTAGCACCGCGAAGGTGCCAGCGACCAGGAATGTGTACGTCGCGAGATAGAACAATGCAGCGGCGGTGCCACGTTCGGATGCAGCGATGACCCCGAGCAGAATGAAACCGGCGTGGCTGATCGAGGAATAGGCGAGCATACGTTTGACGTCGGTCTGCACGATGGCGCTCAGTGAGCCGATCAAAAGCGTCAAGGCGGCGATGACTTCGAGGGCAGGTCCCCAGTCATCGACGAGGGGTTGAAAGGCGACCGACAAGATTCGGAGCAGTCCGGCAAACCCTGCTGCCTTTACGCCCGAGGCCATGTAGGCAACAACAGGTGTTGGAGCGCCCTCATAAACATCGGGTGTCCATGAGTGGAATGGTGCCGCTCCAACCTTGAACGCGAGGCCGACGATCATCAAGGCCACACCACCGAGGAGCAATCCGTCCTGCAAGACGATGTTCGTCGTGAGGAACTCCTGAATCTCGGTGAGGTTGGTCGAGCCGGTGGCTCCGTAGACCAGGGCAATCCCGTAGAGCAGGAAGGTCGAGGAGAACGCGCCGAGCACAAAATATTTCATGCCAGCCTCTTGGGACTGGAAGCGCCGGCGATGCATTGCTGCCAAGACGTACACGGCCATCGACAATGTTTCGAGACCGAGAAAGAAGACGATCAGGTCGTTGGAGAACGCCATGATTACGCCGCCGGTGCCCGACAACAGCAAGAGGACATGGAGTTCGACACCCTCGAGGTGTTCGCGCACCAGATAGGTGTGTGCGAGGAGTGAGGACATCGCAACCGCTGAGGCGATGACGACGGTGAGAAACAGAGAGAAACCATCGAAGCCGACCGACCCGGCGATCGTCGATGATGGTCCATCGTCGAGATAGCGGTTCCACAACACGACGGCGGAGATGATGGCACCGAGCGATGCTGCGACGGTCCAGCCGGTTATGAACCAGGCGGGAATGTTCTTCTTCACCGAGCTCATCGTGAGGATAAGGAGCCCTCCCACCGCCATGAACAGCATGGGAAGCAGGACACCGAAATCGACGCTCGGCGTATCAATCTGTGCGAGAAGCATTATTCGCTCTCCTCATGTTCTTCATCGCTCGTATCTTCGTCGTGCGTGTCCGCGCTTGGCACAAGGAAATCGGCGGTTGGTTCGGACCAATCGTCCACATTGCGATCCACGTGGGCGATAAGTGCGTCGATCGAGGGCTCGATCCGCTCGAGCATCGGCTTGGGATACACACCGAGGAAGACGATCAGGGCGAGCATTGGAAGGAGCACCAGCCCCTCTGAGACCTTCAGCTCTTCCATCTCGGGATGCGCCTCGCTGACAGGTCCGTGGAAGACCCGCTGATAGGCCCACAACATGTAGAGCGCGGCGAGGATGACGCCCGATGCGGCGACGGCGGCGATCCATGGACTTGCTACGAACGCACCCAACAGGATCAAAAATTCGCCAACGAACCCGTTGAGCCCTGGAAGGCCAATGGAGGACAACATGACCAAGGTGAAGGCGGCGGCGAATATCGGAGCAGATTTTTGAAGCCCCCCGAGGGCTGCAATCTCGCGCGTATGGAGGCGGTCGTACATCCAGCCGACCAGGAAGAACAGCGCACCGGTCGACAAGCCGTGGTTTACCATCTGCATCACCGAGCCCGTGAGGGATTCAGTGGTGAGAGCGAAGGTTCCCAACACGATGAAACCCAGGTGAGCAACAGATGAGTACGCGACCAGTCGCTTCAGATCTTTTTGCATCGTGGCCGCGATGGCGCCATAGATGATGCCGACCGTGCCGAGAATCATCATGACCGGAGCAAACCAGGTTGCGGCTTCGGGGAACAGGTACAGGCCGAATCGCAAGAAACCGTAGGTTCCGAGCTTGAGCATTACGCCAGCGAGAATTACCGAACCAGCTGTTGGAGCCTCGGTATGGGCGTCGGGTAGCCAGGTGTGGAAGGGGAAGACGGGAACCTTGACGGCGAAAGCCAATACGAACGACAGGAATATCCATCGCCCAGCGGTCTGTCCCCAATGTTGGCCTTCGGCCAAGGCGACGATGTCGAACGTAACAACCCCGGTTGCGTTCTCGCTGATGAACACGATCGACAGGATGCCGACGAGCATCAACGCCGAACCGAACATCGTGTACAAGAAGAACTTCGTTGCTGCGTAGACCCGATTGCCATGACCCCAACCGCCGATGAGGAAGTACATCGGGACCAGCACAACTTCGAAGAACACGAAGAAGAAGAAGAGGTCGCGCGTGAGGAACACGCCCATGATGCCCGCCTCGAGGGCCACGATCCAGGCGTAGTAGTTCTTCGGGCTGTGTTCGGGCATCACGCCCAAGATGGCGAGCGGGAACAAGATGCCGGTCAGCACCACGAGAAACAGGCTGATTCCATCGACCGCGAGGTCCCACCGAATCCCGAGGCTTTCTATCCACACCGTTGGATCGTCGTTACCGAACTGGAAGCCGCTATCGCTCTTTTCGAACGCCAGCAGGACCCACACGCTCATCGCGCCGGTAATGACCGTGGCGATGAGTGCGAGCAGCCGGTGTGCTTCAATGCGGGCTGCCGGTACCAATGCAACGGCGAGAGCGCCGAGAGCCGGAGCGACGACCAGCGCGGTAAGGACCGGGAAGCTCGTGGAGGCTGCGCTCTCTGTTGCGAGAAGCAAGTCGATCATGCTGCCGTCCTGACGAGGAACCAAACGAGAAGGGCGACCGAGCCCAAGGAGATACCTAGTGCATAGGTACGCACAAAGCCGGTCTGAATCTTGCGTACCGCGCCGCCGCTTTCACGAGCGAGACGTCCTACGCCGTTGACGATGCCGTCAATGATCGTGGCGTCGAACCAGGCAACCGCATCGAAGAGCTTGACACCAGGACCGCCCATGAAGGCGCTGACCGCTCGGTCGTATCGCCAGGCGTCCACAAGAATGGGCTTCTCGATGGCGGCCGGGTCTGCTTTGTGATTCAGGTAGACCTGCGCCGCGGCGTAGATACCGATCGCACCGGCGCCGATGGCTAGGAAGGCGAGGATCCACTTGGTCGCAGTGCCGGCATGCACAACGTGTTCGTGTACGAGCGACGGTTCGAGCCAGTTCTCTAAGAAGTGCAGACCCTTGGTGAACGGCAGGTTGAGTAAGCCGCCGACGATGCTGAGGCCAGCGAGAACGATAAGCGGTGTGGTCATCTGCCACGGCGACTCGTGCGGGTGATGATCTGCGCGGGCAGCAACGGCGGTCGAGAGGTGATCGCTCGCGGCACCGACGTCGCCCGGCTCACCGGCCGTCGAGGTCGGCCGAGTCTCATTGTCCGCACTCGCATGACCGAGAGCGGAGGAGGCAGCTGATGCAGCGTCGTCGGCTTCGGCCATTGCGACTTTCGCCGCTTCTTCGTCGGCCTGTGCTTTGGTGATTGCAGCATCTGCCGCGTCGACAGCTTTCTTTGCGGCCTCTTCGCCGTCATCGCCCGATGCCTTGGCCGCATCGATCTTCGCGGTCGAGTACGCGTGGCGGGCGGTCTCGAGTGCAACGACGGCAGCGACGTGAGCTTCTGTTGATTCTGCGAGCTCGGTGCTCGCTGCACCAGAGGTTTCCTCGGCGGTCGAGATGAAGCTTGCCCACGCATCGTCGGCCTCGGTCGGGTCTGGTTCGGCGAACCGGTATCGACCGAAGAAGGTCATGAACACCTGACGGCTCATATAAAAAGCCGTGAGCAGTGCCGTCACGAGCCCAACGAACCAGAGCAGCTTGCCGTTCCAGCCGCCGAGATCCCAGGCGCTCAACAAGATCTCATCTTTCGACCAGAAGCCGGCGAACGGAGGAACGCCAGCGATCGCGAGCCAACCAATGATGAACGTGCCCGCAGTGATCGGCATCAGGGCGCGTAGGCCACCGTACCGACGCATGTCTTGATCGTCGTCCATGCCATGGATGACCGAGCCCGACCCGAGGAACAACAATGCCTTGAAGAAGGCGTGGGTGATCATGTGGAAGACGGCGGCGACGTATGCACCGGTGCCGACAGCGAGCACCATATAGCCGAGTTGAGAGACCGTCGAATACGCGAGAACCTTCTTGATGTCGTTCTGCGCAACCGCGATCGTCGCGGCGAACAGTGCGGTACCAACGCCGACCCAGGCAATGAGATTTGTTGCCCAGCCAGCGCGCTCGGAAACCTCGAACAAAATGCCATTGACGCGGGTGAGAAGGTAAACGCCCGAGGTGACCATCGTGGCCGCGTGGATCAACGCCGAGACCGGGGTTGGTCCGGCCATTGCGTCGGGGAGCCAGAGATAGAGCGGGAACTGAGCCGACTTGCCCATCGCGCCAACAAAAAGAAGCAATGCAATTCCGGTGACGACGGCCGTACTCATCTGCGAGGCCGTCTCGTTGAGCGTCAGATAATCGATCGACCCGACCGTGGCGAAGGCCAGGAACATCGCGACCATGAAACCCCAGTCGCCCACGCGGTTCGTGACAAAGGCTTTCTTGCCCGCTGTTGCGTTGGCTTCTTCGGAGTACCAGAAGCTGATGAGGAAGTACGAGCACGCACCGACCCCTTCCCAACCGAGGAAGGTGAGGAGCAGGTTGTCGCCGAGGACCAACATGAGCATGGCGAAGACGAACATGTTCAGGTAGAGGAAGAACTTTGAGTAGTTCGCATCTCCGTGCATGTAGGCGATCGAATAGAGGTGGATCAGTGTGCCGATTCCGGTGACGAAGAGGATCATCACGACGGAGAGCGGATCGACCAGGAAGCCAATGTCGACAGAGAAGTCGCCAACGGGCACCCACTCGAAGACGGTCTTGATGACCTGACGCTCTTCGCCATCGAGGCGGGCCAAACCAATAAAGGTCAGGATCGAGGCAGCGAATGAGCCACCGACGGCGGCAGTGGCCAGGTATCCGGCGGCCGGCTCGCCGAGTCGGCGGCCCACGATCATGAGCGTCACAAACCCGAGCAGGGGAAGGAGCGGAACGAGGTAGACGAAGTTGACCATCTTGTTAGCCCCTCAAAACCGAGAGATCATCGGCTGTGGCGTGCTCGCGTCGTCGCATGATGGCAACGACGATGGCGAGTCCGACCACGACCTCGGCCGCGGCCACCACCATCACAAAGAACACCGCGACCTGGCCGCCGATGTCGTTGAGGCCCCAGGCCAACCCAACAAAGGTGAGGTTGACAGCATTCAACATGAGCTCGACACACATGAACATGATGAGGGGATTGCGTCGGACGAGTAGTCCAACTGC
>JBLIMK010000083.1:0-18656 GCA_047638715.1 Verrucomicrobiales bacterium | reverse complement strand
CGAAGAAAATGCGTACGTTGCGTTCTTTGAAGGATCGGAGCGGATGCTCAGTGTTGCTCGACGTGCCTGAGCCTGGTCTCATTCAGCTCGTTCAGCGCCGTCGTCGAGCGCTCGGTGCCGCGACCATACGGCCGTCGGCCTCGCCGGTGACGGTGATGATGCCGCGCGCTTCGGCCGCGGTGACGAAGCTGTTGAAGTTTCGGTAGCCGAGGTTCCGCTCGCTGAAATCGGATTCGCGTTTGCGAAGTGCGGTCTTGAGACCGGTGAGCGCGATCGGACCCTCTTCCTTCACGAGACGGGTGAGAAGTTCGTCGACCTCCGCGCCGCTGCTACCGGTGAGTGCGATATCTGGGTCGCCGCTGCCGGTGAGCTCGACCTGTCCTTTGTCCGCCAGGCTGGCGAGCAACGCACCGAAGTTGCGGAAGCCAAGCTCGGCTTCGGAGAACGTGGGGTCTTTGCGGAGCAACGCACGTTTGAGACTCGACGACCGAACGGTTCCCGAGGAGGAAGACAGCCCGGCCAGGGTGCTGATCACGACGGAGATGTCGGATGTCTTCTCGACCGCGCCGTCATCGTTCGACTTGCGGCCTTTCTTGCTCTTGGGTTCCTCCTCGATATCGGACACGAGGTTGTCGTAGAACATGAACTCGTCGCACGCGGGCGGAAGCAGCTTCGAGGTGCTCTGGCGTACACCCACGCCGATGACCTGCCGATCGAGCTCACGCAGCTTTTGTACCAGCGGACTTAGATCGCTGTCGCCGGTGCAGATGACGAATGTGGAGATGTAGTCGCGGTCTAACGCCAGTTCGATCGCGTCGATAGCCATTTTGATGTCTGCAGCGTTCTTACGACTGCCGCCCATTTTTTGCGGGATGTCGATCAGCTCTACCTGATGTCGAGTGAGCATGCGGCGATCGCTGTCGAAGTAGGACCAATCGGCGTAGGCCTTGCGCGTGATGACCCGGCCTCGTTCTGCTAGAGCGTCGGCAACAGGGCCGAAGTCGAACGCTCGGCCAAGGTTCTCCCTGGCACCGATCGCCAGGTTCTCGTAGTCGAGATACACGGCGATTCGTGGTTCATGATCGTCTGAGGGCATAACGCAGCCTTGCAGACTTCGCGCCCGTGGACCGTCGTTTGATCAGCGCAACCACAACGCCTGATATGGCGCGAGTGTCGCCGTACCCACGGCCACGACGTCGGTGCGCAGGCACGTCTTCTCTCCATCGATTGCGACCGTGCGACTCTCGCTCGTCATATTGCACAGCACGATGATCCGTTCACCGCCGCAAACCGATGTTCGGTCGATCGCGAGGACGCCGCCAAGATCGCGGAGTGACTGCGCCCCGTCAGGATGGAACGCAGAAAAGTTGCGCCGTAAGGCGGCTCTCTCGAGCAACCCCCGGTAGAGGCGTGAGCACCACGTATCGCCATCGAGGGGTGGTACTTCGCCAACGTCTATCCGACGCCGGTTTACCGATCGGCGGATGCCGTCGGCCTCTACGGCTTCTAGATCGTTGGTCGTGGCCATCAACGAGTTGATGTAGATCGCGGGTACACCGGCGAGCGCCAAGACGATCGTGTGGAGGAGCAAGATTCTGTCGACCATGAAGGGATCGTCGGGACCGCCGAACAGATCGGGGAAGGAGATGTTCAGCTCGTACGGGTGTGGGACTCCGGCGCGGTCATACGTGCCGTGAAATCCACCGCGCGCATCCGTCACGTCGACAAGTCTGGCGATCTCGTCGGACGTTAAGAATCCCTCGGCTGGACGTACGCCGATCCCGTCGTGTGACGCAAGGAAGTTGAACAAGGTGGTACCGGAAGGGGGCGCAGCTGCATTGTCCATCCACTCCACGAGGCGATCGGCTCGCCCGTTGATGACCCCATCGATCGCTAGTGGCGGCAGCGTGAAGTTGTAGATGAGGTGTGCCTCATCCCCGTTACCGAAATAGGTGCGGTTCTCCCGATCGGGCACGTTCGTTTCGGTGATGATCGAAACTTCGGGCGCACGCTCCGCGAGCAGCGTGTGCAACAGCCGCACCATCTCGTGAGTCTCGGGGAGGTGAATGCTCGTCGTCCCCGGCACCTTCCATATGTACGCGACGGCGTCGAGGCGCAACAAGCGGGCGCCGCGACGCAGGTACAGGTCGATGATCCTCAACATCTCGGCGACGAGGTCCGGGTTGCTCCAGTCGAGATCGACCTGATCTTCGCCAAACGTCGTCCAGACGAGCTGTGGACCGATCGCTGTCTCGAACTCGGTGAGCAACGGCGTCGATCGTGGTCGTACAACGTCGCCTAGATCCCATGAGGCGTCAGCGGTCTTGATGAACGCGTTTCCAGGCGACTCGTCGCGCAAGAACTGTTTGAACCATTGCGACTCTGCTGAGCAGTGGTTCAAGACCAGGTCGAACATCAGCGCAGCACCGTCGCCGAGCGCCTCCATATCAGCCCACGTTCCGAGGTTCGGGTCGACCTGCTCGTAGTCGATGACGGAGAAGCCTCGATCCGAGCTGTACGGGCTAAACGGAAGGACATGGACGATGCTGATGGCGTCGGCCATGTCGCTGCCGACCACCGAAGCTAGAGCGCGCAATGGTGCACCGTTGCTCGACACGATCGAATCGCCGTAGGTGATGAGCGCAACGTCGGCTTCATCCCAACGCGAGGCGGGCGGAGCTGCGAGCGAGTCGGCGTCGATGCCGATCGCCTGGATGAAGGTGTCGGCGATATTGGAGTCTCTCGTTCCCCAGATCCGTTCGATGTGGTCGAGAACCCGGGTATGAACGTCGGTTGTGGACGAGGGCGACACGGGGGAGACCCTATTCAGCCCATACTTGAGTGTGCGCGATACGGGACTGCCGATCGAAGAGGTCATCGATGACGTTCGGGCCGCTCTCACCCACCCCGGCATCGGCGTCCTGACCGCGGAACCCGGCGCCGGGAAGACGACGGTGGTTCCACTTCGTTTACTCGACGAAGCCTGGAATACGGACACGATTCTTGTCCTCGAACCTCGCCGGGTTGCAGCACGGGCCGTTGCTCGCCGAATGGCCTGGTTGCTCGGGGAGGAGGTCGGCGACACGGTCGGCTGGCGCACCCGGGATGATCGACGTGTGAGTTCTCGGACGCGGATCGAGGTGATCACCGAAGGCATTCTCACGCGCCGTCTGCAATCCGACCCCTCACTTCCGGGCGTCTCCTGTGTTCTCTTCGATGAATTCCATGAGCGTTCGGTGCATGCCGATCTCGGCCTCGCTTTGGCACTTGAGGCACGAGAGAGCATTCGCCCCGACCTCCGGCTGCTCGTCATGTCGGCCACGATCGACGCAGCTGCGGTCGCTGAGCTCATTGGCGAAGCAGCGCCAGCGCCCGTGATCGAGTGTGCCGGCCGCACCTACCCCATCGATGTGCGGTGGCGACCTCGCAAGGGTCGCGACAAGCTCGAACTGGCCGTAGCGACCGCCGTTGAAGAAGCGCTCACCGAGGCCGGGGACGTGCTCGTGTTTCTCCCCGGTGTGGGCGAGATCAAGCGAACGGTCGCGGAGGTGGCACGTCGGACCGATGCGGCGGTGCTCCCGCTGTATGGCGCGCTCAGGCCCGAAGAACAGGACACCGCGCTCAGGACGATTCCGGGTCAACGGCGAGTCGTCGTCGCGACCGATGTGGCGGAGACGTCGCTCACCGTCGACGGAATTGGTTCGGTGGTCGACTCGGGGTTTGCTCGCCGTCCTCGATACGACCCCGCATCGGGTCTCTCGAAGCTCGTCACTATCAGCCACTCGAAGGCGTCGGCGGATCAGCGTGCCGGCCGTGCGGGTCGCCTTGCGCCCGGGGTCGCGTTCCGGCTGTGGTCGAAGATGGAGCACGCAGGACGAGCCAGCCACGACCAGCCGGAGATCTTGCAGATCGACCTCGCAAATGTCGTGTTGGAAGCTCTGGCTTGGGGCGTGGCCGATCTTCGCCAGTTGCGCCTGCTCGATGCGCCGAGCGACGCCGCGATCTCCGAGGCTTTCGACGTTCTCGAAATGCTCGGCGCGGTCGATGATGATCGCCGCATTACGTCGGACGGGCGCCGAATGCTCGCACTTCCGCTTCATCCGCGATTGGCCGCGATGGTCGCGGCCGTGGGCGATGGTCCACTCGGCTGGCCGGCAGCGGTTTTGGCTTCGCTACTCGAGGAGCGAGACGTCATCACAGGGCGTCCCTCGGAGCGCCCTGTCGATCTCTGGACTCGGCTGAAGCTCGTCGTCGATGAGGACTATCGCGTCCCTCGCACCGATGTTGCGGCCCTTCGAAGTGTTCGGAAACGGGCACGCGAGCTCATTCGCCGCACAGGCGCTACCGAGGGGGTCGTCTCGATCGACGATCTTGGCCGGTCTCTCTCGCTCGCCTATCCCGATCGAATCGGGCAGAAGCGGGCTGGTCAAGGCGGACGGTTCCGGCTGGCGAACGGCATGGGGGCCGAGGTCGACAAGACCGACCCGCTCGCGCACGAAGACATGGTGGTGGTCGCCGAGCTCGCTGGCGACAAGCGGAACGTACGTATCCGCCTCGCTGCCGGAATCGACGCGCTCGATGTCGAGCTCGGTTTTGCAGCAGACATGACCGAGCGGACTTTCTTTGGCTGGGATGATGACCGAAACGACCTCACGCGCCGGGTCGAGCGCAGGCTCGGCGCCCTCGATTTTGGTACCCATGTCCAACCGGTGGAATCGTCATCGGAGGCGACCGAGGCGCTCATCGATCGCATCATCTCCACCAAACTCGATGTGCTGCGATGGACCGACAAGGCACGGGCCTTTCAGGTTCGTGCCGGCTTCGTTGCGGAGCACCGGCCCGACCTTGTACAAACAGCGATCGACGACGCTGCGCTGATGAAGGATGCCCACACCCACTTCGCCAGCTGGCTTGGCTCCGCCACCAGCAGACGACATATTGAAGCGCTCGACATGATGAACGTTCTTCGGGCTGCGCTGCCGTGGAACGAGGTCGAGGCCATCGACCGGTTGGCACCCACCCACGTCGAGTTTGCGAAGGGTCGGCGGACCGAGATCGACTACTTGGGCGAAGTGCCGAAGGTGTCGGTACGAGCCCAGGATGCCTACGGCACCAGCGTCACGCCGTCGATCGTCGAAGGCGCGGTGCCGGTGGCGGTCGAACTGTTGTCGCCAGCGAACCGGCCGATTCAGATCACTGCGGACTTGGCGGCCTTCTGGGACGGCAGCTGGTCCGAGGTCCGAAAGGACATGGCCGGGCGATACCCCAAACACGACTGGCCCGAGCACCCTGGAGCGTCCTGACGGCTGATAGAAAAGACATCATGAACGTCGTTGTGACCTACGAATCCCCTAGCGGAAACACGAAGAAGGCTGCCCATCGCATCGCCGCCGGGCTGCGGAGCGCCGGGGTTGATGTGTCCGTGTTCTCCATCGATTCGCCCGACTATGGCGAACTTGCGGAGGCCGATGCGGTCATCGTCGGCACCTGGTGCGGCGGGTTGTTCCTCTTCGGCCAACATCCTGGTGGAGCGGGCAAGATCGCTGCGCAACTTCCCGATCTGTGGGACAAGGCAACGTTCTCGTTCGTGACCTACGCGCACAATCCAGGGAAGGCAGCCGAGAAGCTCGGCGAAGTCCTCGAGGCGATGGGAGCGGTGAATCTTGGTGTCGGGACGATTCACCGAAACGAGATCGATGAGCAAGCCGATGCATTCGTCGACGTGATTCTCTCCGAGTTCGCTTCGGCCTAACCCTTGGCTCGTCGGGGGTGTTACCCGTCGGCGCTGATGACCTCGACAAATTCTGGCGTGCCGTCCGTAACCTCGATCACTCGATAGCCGCGCTCGATCGATGATGTACCGAGCCGTCCGAGCACGACATCACCGCTCACCGCCGACGTTTCCATATCCGCAAGGACGTCGGCGAGTCTGCGCGAGCCCGTAGCGCGGGAACGTTCTGCGGCCGCCGCGAGGATGGCGAGAGTGTCCGCGGCAACGACGTCCACGGCTTCGGGCTTTTCGAGCTCGGCAAAGACCGCCGACACGAGCGGGCTGGGATCGTCGCCGTAGCGGCTGGCCGGGACGAGGACGAAGACGTTGTTCGTCGTCTCTTGCCAGACCTGAGTGTCACCAAACCACGGAACGATGATCGGTTGCTCGAAGCCCACTGCTCGCAATTCTTCGACGAGCTCGCCAAGCGATGGTGTGAGCGCGCAGACGGCCAGCACGTCTGCCTCTCCGAGGCGTGGCCCGACCGACTCGACGACCCCGGTCGCATCGTCGAGAACTCCGGTGAACGACACTTTCGCCACGATTTCGATGTCGCGTTCGAGCAGCGCTGGTTCGAGATCGAGGCAGGTTTGCTCGACGTCGGGGATAAGGCCTGAGCCGACGATTGCGACCGAACGAGCGCCGGCCTTTCGTACCCAGGTCGCCAAAACGTTTGGAGTGTCGTCCAGTCCTGCGAGATCGATGAACAACGGCGATCGTTCGTTCAACTCCGGCCGCGGGATCGTCACGCACCCGGTGACGACGAGGAGGCCGGCTGCAATCGCGGATTCGACGACGGCGGACATGCTCGAGTCATCGCAGGATGCTGCGATCACGGTGACGCCGCGGTCGATCAATGCGTCTACAGCGGATTCGACGTCGGCTATGCGGTCTATGGAAATGGTCTCGATCCGCAGCTGAACGTCTGATTCTGAAACCTCTGCGGCCGACCGCATGACCTCCACGAGCCGTTTGTCGCGTTCCGACGTGGGAGCTGTGGCGTTCAGAATCACTCCGAGGCTTATTTGGAGCACTCCGTCCAGGTCCTCCGCCAGGTCCTCCGCCTCGGCTGCGCTCACGGTCGAGGGGGGTGGCGATATCTCAACGGCCGAGGAGCAAGCGCCGATCGTCATCACACAAACGGCGGCGAAGGCTGCTCGTGCGCGCCAACGCGCCGTCAGCACGAAGGTGGGCTATCGGCGGGCGCAGGTCGATGAAGGACCGCGGCCGTCACGTTGATCACGAGCTCCTCGCCGTCGATTCGGCCATCGCCGTCCGCTATCAGGCTGAAGCCGTGAGGGTCGTGTTGTGGCCAGAGGAGCGAGAGGCTGACGCCCGCATCGAGCCTGGGTCCAACGCCGCGGCCGAAGCCTCGCACGCGGACGATCGCTGGCTCTGACTCGACCGCCACAGCGACGTGGTTGACGCGTGCCGAACCATCGGCCGCGCTGTAGAGAAGAAAGGGCGTCGTTCCGTAGTCGGTCGCGACCTCCGCGAGATCGTTCGGTTCAACGGAGTGGCTCATGTCCCTAAGCATCGCAGATCGGGCGACAAAGCCGACGTCTTGCCGTGCCACGTGTTGTCCCTCTGGCACACAAGTTCTGTCGCGGTACGTGACGTTGGTCTCCCGGAGGTCCCTTTTCGAGCGTTGAGTTGTCGAATTATTCTGAAACATCACGCAGAGTAGTTTTTAGCTTCGCGATGTTGTGCAGTCTTAGGCGGAAGTGAAATACTTTGCTACAACGTTTGGCACCTCAGGTTCCTGACGAAGCGCGGAGCTAGCGGAACGGGCGAAGATGATCGATGGCGAGCTCCCAAATCGGGAGAATCAACGGGGCGGACCCGGCTGGTGGTTGGATCTCGACGGGACGTGGCGCGCCCCGACAGAGTGGCCCGAGGACTCGCCTCCGATCGAAGGCTGGACGCGAGAGTCCGATGGCGGCTGGAAGCCGCCGGGTGGAGAAACGGCCGAACGAATCGATCGGCTCCACATGCCGATGACGTTGGTTGACGCACCGCGCGAGGAAGAAACCCGACCGTCGCGTCAAGCCGCTGCCGACAAGAAGGCCACGCTGTCCGTTTCCGGTGCGCTCGGCGCCGCAGCCCTGCTGCTCGTCGGAGCGCTGGTGCTCATTACCCAGGCGAGTGCCGAAGAGGACGGTGTGATCTCCACCGAGGTCCTACCGTCGGTGATCTACGCCGCCGATACCGATCAGGTCCGAATGCAACGCCGCAAGGAGGCTGCGGCCGCCGCACCCGATCAAGCGATCGAAGACCTCGCTGCCCTAGCCGTGCGTGAGACCGAAGCCCCGACCGATACTCCCCTCGGGCCGTTCGACGAGCTGGCGTGGGCCATTTTGACCGAAGACTGCCTCGACCTTGCTGAGAACGTCCTGATCACTCGATCGTCGGTACCGATCGTGTGGGCCGACCAGCTGGAGTGTGTTCCCGATCAGGGACGTTGGACCGACCGGTACCTCGGCACCGTCATCTCGCGGACGATCGACGCTGCTGTTTCGCCGCACATCCCGCCCGCAATTGTGTTTGTCTCCGGTGGCTCGACGTGGACCGAACTTACTCGGGACGCCTACCTCACCGACACGACCCATCCGGCCACCTTGCAGATCACGAGTGCTGGTAGCGGTCACAACCCGCGCGGCCAAGATCCATCGCGGTGGAAGCCGAGCAACGCTGAATCGTGGTGTGCGTATGCCGTTGATTGGGTAGCGGTGAAGGTTCGATGGGAGCTCGATGTCACCGTCGCAGAGCGTGATGCGGTGGCCGAAATGCTCGGGACCTGCGGCACTTCTGCGTCCACTGGCGCTGACCCGATGACGGCGGCCATCGACCCGTTCGCCTCGCCGGCGATCGAACGAATCACGGGCGAATAAACGAGGGCTTTAGGGTCGGCACCACTACGGTTTCTTCGGTGACGAACCCCGAGCAGCAACGTCTCGTCGACGACTATGAGGCTTGGACTGCGTGGGGCCCCTATGTGGCTGAACGTGCTTGGGGAACCGTGCGCGAGGACTACAGCGCCGATGGTGATGCCTGGAGCGCCTTCACCTACGACGACGCTCGGAGTCGTACCTACCGGTGGAACGAGGATGGCCTCTTTGGGTTCAGCGATCGAGACCAACGCTGGTGTTTGTCCTTGGCTTTGTGGAACGGTCGGGATCCTCATCTGAAGGAGCGTTTGTTCGGTCTTGACGGGCACGAGGGCAACCACGCAGAGGATGTAAAGGAAGAGTGGTGGTATCTCGACGCCACGCCAACTCATTCGTGGGGCCGTGCGGCGTACGCCTACCCCCGAAGTGAATTTCCGTATGCGGAACTTCGAGAGGAGAACAGTGCCCGCGGTCGACTCGACCCGGAGTACGAACTCCTCGACACGAGCGCGTTCGATTCGGGTTGGTGGGATGTACAGGTCGACCACGCAAAGGCAGCACCGGACGATCTGTGTGTCGAGATCACCGTCACGAACCACTCCTCGGAGCGTGACACGATCCACCTTTTGCCCACGATGTGGTTTCGCAACCGGTGGAGCTGGGGTCGCGGCGAAGCGGCGAAACCGTCACTTCGCGCTGCGGACCACGGAGGGATCACCCTCGAAGAGTCCGATACGGGCCGACTCGAACTTACCTGCACGCCGGGCGCGAAAGTGCTTGTTTGCGAGAACGAAACCAATCGACCGCTCGTCCATGGGCAGCCGGCCTCCACCCCCTTCCCCAAGGACGGCATCAACGACCATGTGATCGGAGGCGATCCAACGGTGAACCCCGAAGGCCAAGGCACGAAGGCGGCGCTCTGGTACGAACTCACGGTCGACGCAGGGCAGAGCGAATCAATACGGGTTCGGCTATCGCCCGATGTTCGGTCGGTCGACGATGCCGGATCGATTTTCGAACGTCGACAACACGAGGCTGACGACTTCTTTGGCGGCGTGATTTCCCAGGAGATGTCGCAGGAGCGTCGTTCGATCACTCGACAGGCACTTGCCGGATTGCTGTTCTCCAAGCAGTGGTATCACTTCGATGTCGATCGGTGGCTCGATGGCGATCCAGCGTCAGAACCACCACCCGCGTCGCGGCTGAACGGACGGAACGTTCGGTGGCGTCACCTGAACAACGCTGATGTCATTGCGATGCCCGATACGTGGGAGTACCCCTGGTACGCAGCCTGGGACACGGCGTTTCACTGCTTGCCGTTCACGCTCCTCGATCCGACGTTCGCCAAGAACCAACTCACCCTGTTGGGTCGGGAGTGGTACCAGCACCCGAACGGCCAACTCCCCGCATACGAGTGGAGCTTCAGCGATGTGAACCCGCCCGTGCAGGCGTGGGCAGCACTACGTGTATTCGAACTCGACGGAGGGTGGGACACCCACTTCCTCGAGAGGGTTCTGCACAAACTCATGTTGAACTTCACGTGGTGGGTGAATCGACGTGACGCAGATGAGAACAATGTCTTTGACGGGGGTTTCCTCGGGCTCGACAACATCGGGCCGTTCAACCGCTCCGCTGGTCTTGGAACCGGACGCCTCGAGCAAGCCGATGCAACCGCCTGGATGGCGATGTATTCACTCGATCTTCTCGACATGTCGCTGCGGTTGACCGCAGATCGCCCGTCGTATGAGGATCTAGCAACGAAGTTCGCGGAGCATTTCGCATACATCGCCACCGCAATGGACGAGCACGATCTGTGGCATGAAACCGATGGTTTCTACTATGACAAACTCCGGCTGGATGACGCGTCGATTCCTATCGCCGTCCGGTCGATGGTCGGCCTCATCCCCATATTCGCGACCCGTATTGTCAGTGCGGCAAATCTCGATCGACTTCCGGCATTCAAGGAACACCTCGATTGGTTTCGCGAGAACAAGCCCGAGTTCACCGAGCACATGCGCGAAAACGACGATGGCGATGTCTTGATGTCGCTGGTGAGCCCCGAGCGTCTCGTACGGCTCTTGCAAGCCGTGTTGGATGAGGACGAGTTTCTCTCCGACTTCGGGGTTCGGGGACTGTCGAAGGTCCATGCGGAGAAGCCGTACCGGCTATCGGTCGGTGACCGAGAGTTCTCCGTCGGCTACGAACCCGGCGAGTCCGAAAGCGCTTTGTTCGGAGGTAATTCGAATTGGCGCGGGCCTGTGTGGTTCCCGCTCAACTATCTCCTGATCGAGTCGCTTCGCCGATTCGATTACTGGGCGGGCGGATCGCTCATGGTCGAGTTTCCGAAGGGTTCGGGTGAGCAACTTTCGGTCGGCGCGGTCGCAGACCTACTCGGCGAGCGTTTGGTTTCGCTTTTCGAGGTCGACGAGGTTGGGCGTCGTCCCGCTCTACCGGCGCACGAGAATTACCAGAAGGATGGCGTGTGGCATGACCGCATCCTCTTTCACGAGTACTTCCACGGCGATACCGGCAGAGGTATGGGCGCCAGCCATCAGACCGGGTGGACAGCGCTCGTCGCATCGCTCCTGACCAACTCTGCTGCACCCCTCGGCCGCCGCCACCGCACCCGCTAATTAGCCCGCAGGGGTTGGACCCCATTGAGCTTTTTGGGATCTGCACAAAGATGGTCGATGACAAAAGAAGTCGTTGCGCAAGAAAATCGTCGCGAGGGGGAACTAAACGGTGCCCTCAGACGTCTATGAAATAGCGACCTGGCATTACGAACAATCGATCTGTGGAAAAGGGCATGACATGACCAGCGAACACCACCCAACCGAGGCGACCAGCGAAGTCACCGAAGTCGACCTGGACATAACTCCCATCGATGACATTCGGTCCGGCCGATGGGTGCTTGCGGTTTCGGCCGCGGTGGCCTTGGTCGGCGCGCTCCTCATCGGGGCATTCGGCGCAGCCGACGATGACAGCGAACTCGATGTCGCTGCGGCAGACGACGACGCCGTGCTCATCGACGATCAAGACGACAGTCCCACCGCAACCGCGCTACCGGGCGTGGACTCGATCGCGTCGCCGACGTTCACGGGCCCGCGGTCGGCTAGCGGACAAGTAGCCAGGGCCGACTTCGGCGCCGACGACGCGGCGTTCGGCTACGGCGGTCCGAATGCAGTCGTCTTTGCTGACGGCAGGTTCGTTGCGATAGGCCACAGCGGTGACGGCCCGACGCTTCGCACGTCGAGCGACGGCGTCGAATGGGCCGAGACGCCATTCCCGGCGTCCGAGGGTTCGAACGTCTCACAGCTCGCTGAACACGACGGAACCTTCGTTGTAATCATTGAACAGTGGGAGCTCGTAGAGGATGAAGGAGTCGACTTCTTCGGCCGCGGGCAGGGTTCAACCCAGCACCTCGCATCGTCCACAAACCTTGTCGACTGGACGCTCACCGAACTTCCAAAGGCGGCCTCCTCGGCAGGTGGCGTGGTCTACACCGGTGTGAATGGATTGGCCATCGATGCCTCCGGCGTCATCATTTTGACCCAAAGCCACGACGAGGGGCCGAATGAGATGCGAATCCTGTTCGACGCTGGCATCCTTTCCCAGGCTGACCTCGAGCGGTACTGCGGTATCCGCGTCGACGATGAGGGCGAGCCGTTCGAAGTGCAGCTCTGCGGCGACGGTCATGGTGAAGAGGAGGGGTTCGGCGAAGAGCAGTACGAAGAGCTGAGGGAGCGTTACGAGGCAGCCGAGACACAAGAAGAGCGTCTCGCTATCGAAGCCGAGCTCGACAGCATGCAATCTTCCTTCGACGAGACGGAGGTCATTGCGGTGATCAACCCGGACGACCCTCTCTACGCTGAGCTGGGCGAGATGTACTTCGGTCGCCACGAGGAAGAGATGGCACAGGTGAATGTGCTCTCGGGCCCGATCGACGGTCCCTTCACTTCCTCGCCGCTGCCGACCAACGGTTACCCGACGGGACTCGTTTCATCGGGTGGATCCTTCTTCACACTTCTCGAGAACTGGACCGAAGCTGGCAGCGCTGCACAGATCTTGTCGAGCGCCGATGGAACGAGCTGGGCTTCTGTTGGAACGTTGCCTCAGAACACCTCCGGACAGCTGTCGGCGATTGGTGACTCGTTGTTCATTGTTGGCAGCGGCGAGCGGGGGCCGAAGGCGCTTTCGTCCGCAGATGGTGGAGCGACGTGGGTCGAGGCGACCATTCCGACCAAGCTCTTCGGGGCTTACCCCCAGATCGTGTCGGGGCCGGCCGGTGCTGTTGCTCTCCTTCAAGGTTCGAGCGAACCAATGCCCGAATATGGCCCTGAGGGCCCAATCGTGGTCAGCCGTGACGGATTCACCCTGACGATGACATATGGCCCAGATCGGGCCACGATCACGTTGACCGGGCCAGACGGTGCGGTGATCTACGAACTCACCGAAGAAGAAATGTACGGGGAAGGCGAGGCTGATGGCGTCGTCCGCACGAGCCCGTTCACCGGTACCCCCACGTTCCTCGACCCTGACACGGGCGACGACATGGTGACCTTCACCGACGAGGATTTCGAGAAGGCCTATAGCTCGATCGAGCGCGACTTCGAGGAACCTGACTTCGAGACCGAGGTGTGGTTCTCGGCCGATGGATCGTCATGGACCCAGCTCGTCGATGTGCGACTCGGGAACAGCAACAACTCGGGAATCTCCCCGGTTGCAGTTGGTGACGATGAGGCGATCTTCGTGAAGAACACATGGACGGCGCCGCGGACCGAGGCCGAAATCGATGCTCTCGAGTCGTGGGAACGCGATTATGGCGGTGGCCAGAACACCGAGTACATCCGGATCGAACTGCCTTAAGCCCTCTACCAGTTGGGGTCGTATCCGTACAGTTCGCGCACGGGCGTGACGTGGTTTGCCTCTAGGCGAATCTCGACGGCTGACGGGTCGACCTCGCTGGGGTGTGCTGCACCCATTGCGTTGGACAACCGGATGAGTTCGTGGCGAAGTGCGGCAACGTAGTTCGCCAGCCGAACCGACTTGTCTGTCGGATCGAGACCACGGGTCAGCCATGCATTTTGTGTGGCAACGCCCGTAGGGCAGTGGTCGTCATGGCATTTCTGCGCTTGCACACAGCCAATAGCGATCATGGCCTCGCGGGCCACGCCGACGCCGTCGACGCCCATCGCCATTGCGACCATTGCTTCGGTAGGTAGGCCGATGCGGCCAGCGCCAAAGAACACGGTGCTTTCGTGCAGCCGTTGCTCGGCGAAGGCGCGGTAGACCTCGGCGAATCCTTGGCGGAAGGGGAGCGCGACATGATCGCTGAAGGGGAGCGGTGCTGCGCCGGTGCCACCTTCGCCGCCGTCGACGGTGATGAAGTCCGGTCCTCGGCCCTTCGCTGCCATCTCGGCCGCGAGCTCACGCCAGAACGCCTTCTCGCCAATGGCAGACTTGATGCCGACGGGCACGCCGGTCGCTCCAGCGATCTCTTCACAGAAGTCGATCATCGAAGCGACGTCGGAGAACGAACGGTGCCGGCTCGGGCTCTTCACGGTCACGCCGACTTCGACGCCCCGAGCTTCGGCGATCTCGGCGGTCACTTTGCGCGCTGGGAGCACACCACCCAACCCCGGTTTTGCGCCCTGGCTGAGCTTGATCTCAATCGCCTGGACGTTCGCGCCGTCCATCGACTCGAGCATGCGCTCCATCGAAAATGAACCGTCTGGGTTCCGCGCTCCGAAGTAGCCGGTCCCAAGCTGAAACATGAGCGGTGCACCATGGCGGTGGTGTTTGCTGATGCCACCCTCGCCGGTGTTGTGCATACAGCCAGCGATCTTCGAACCGCGATTGATGGCCTCTATCGCCTGGCCGGACAACGACCCGAAACTCATCGCAGAGACGTTCACTACCGACGGCGGCTGGAAGGCCTTTGGTCGGCCGTGGGCCTCCCCGAGCACCTTAAGCATCGGGAGGAGTTCTGCTTCTTCTTCAGGCGGAGAAGGGTGAGGAAAGGCGGCGTGGCGGAACAACTCATAACCCGGCCGGTCGAGGTCGTTGTCGGTGCCAAAGCCGAAATAGGAGTTCTGCTTCTTGGCCGATGCATAGATGAATCGACGAGCGTCGCGACTAAAGGGGAGCTCTTCATCGTTGCTGGCAACAACGTACTGGCGCAGCTCCGGCCCTATCTTCTCGATCAGGTAGCGAAGATGTCCAACCACCGGAAAATTTCGAAGGATCGCATGCTTCTTCTGAGAGACGTCGTGGATGGCAAGACCCAGGACGAGCACGACTAGGACAACGAGGGACCACAACCACCACGGCATGGGAATGATCGTAGACTCAACGGAATGTCAGAGCTGCTTCGAATCGCCGAACGTGTCGCCGAACAAGCAAAGAATGGCGAACAAGTCGAGGCGTTCGTGTCCCAAGGTAGCTCCACCGAGGTCACGGCGTACGAGGGCGAGGTCGAGTCTTTCACCGCGGCCAGCAGCGCCGGAATCGGAATCCGCGTCATCGCCGATGGCCGAGTCGGTTTCGCCCATGCCGGAACTCTCGACGACGACGTCATTGCCGAAACCCTCCATGAAGCGCGGGATAACCGAGTCTTCGCTGAACCCGATGAATGGGTGGCTTTGAGTGAACCCGACGGCCTGACGCCGACCGTTCACGATCACTGGGACGATGGCGTTGCCGCCATGCCGACCAAGGACAAGGTCCAGATGGCGATCGATCTCGAAGCGCGCGTGCTCGCCGCGGATCCTCGCGTCACGGGCGTCCGCAAGGCCGTCTACGCCGATAGCACAGGCGAGATTGCGCTAGCCACGAGTACAGGAGTTCGCGCGACCGACCGCGGCACTGGCGCGCATGTCTCGGTCGCAGCCATGGCCAAGGACGGCGACGACACTCAGATCGCCGGTGGATACGACGTCGACTTTGGCCCCGCCAACCTGTCTATCGACAAGGCCGCCGAAGATGCAGTACACCGTGTGACCCGCTTGTTGGGCGCGACTCAGCCCAAGTCGGCCAAGCTCACGATCGTGCTCGAACCCCGGATGGCCGCAAGCCTGATCGGAATCGTCGTAGGAATGCTGAGTGGCGAACTATTGCTCAAGGGACGTACCCCATTCCTCGATCGTCAGGGCGAATTGATCGCGTCGACCCTTCTATCCGTGCTCGATGATCCGACCGATTCTCGTTCGTTCGGTGCCAGCTCGGTCGACTCCGAGGGCCAAACGTGTCGACCCCTGCGTCTGATCGAGAACGGCGTCCTCGGCGGCTTCATGCACAACACCTACACCGGTCGCAGGAGCGGAGAGGGCACGACGGCGAACGCAATTCGCGGGTACCGAAGTGGGCCCGGGCTCGGTCCACACGCGGTCATCATCGCTCCGGGAGAGGGCACGCTGGGCGACATTGTGGGGGGCGTCGATACCGGCGTCTTGGTCACGTCGATGAGCGGTCTGCACTCGGGCGTGAATGGCGTCAGCGGCGATTTTTCGGTCGGCGCGGAAGGTTTGATGATCCGTAACGGCGCTCTCGCTGAGCCGATCCGTGAGGCCACGATCGCGTCGACGGTGCAAAAGATGCTCACCGATATCATCGCCGTCGGCGCCGATACTGAATGGCAGCCAGGTGGCTCTGGCCCGGTGTCGATCGCCATAGCCGACGTCGCTCTTGGTGGCGCGTAGAGCTTTATGGTGGGTCCACTTCGCCGATTGGCATCGATGCGTTTGCCCAACACCCACCGAATCGCAGGCTTTCTCGGTTTAGCCGCCGTTTTTTGGTTCCTTGCCACGACCCCCGCGGGCGCTGGATTCGCGCAAGATACCGATGGCGTTGAGCTGACGATCTTGCAGGCCATCATCTTGGGCTTTGTGGAGGGCTTGACCGAATACCTTCCGGTCTCCTCGACCGGGCATTTGCTCGTCGCCAACGAGCTGCTCGGCCTGAACGACACCCAGGTGAGCAAAGACGCCATCGAGACCTATGCGATCTGCATTCAGGTCGGAGCGATCATCGCTGTGTTGTTTTTGTACTGGGAGCGAATTCGCCAAATGTTCGACGGATTGCTCGGTCGCAGCGAGGAGGGGCGCACGATCCTCAGGGCCGTGATCATCGCATTCGGCTTCACCGCGGTCATCGGCCTGGCTTCGGAGGACTTCGTCAAGGACAACCTTTTCGGCGTTGCTCCCATCGCTGCGGCATGGATCGTCGGTGGGCTGTTGATCCTTGCGCTCGGTCGTATTGGTTGGTTCGACAGGACCAGCAAAGAGCTCGGATCTCTGACGTGGCAGAACGCCGTCATTGTTGGTCTCATTCAGGCGGTGGCGATGTGGCCGGGTGTGAGCCGTTCGATGATTACGATCATCGCGGCGGTGCTCGTCGGGCTGTCGTTGCGTGCTGCCGTTGAGTTCAGCTTTCTCTTGGGCTTGCTCACGTTGAGTGCCGCTACGGCGTATGAGGGGCTGCGAGGCGGTCCCGAGCTCATTGAAACCTTTGGAGTCGGAACCCCGCTCGTTGGCTTGGTCGTCGCATTCGTGTCCGCGATGTTCGCCGTCAAGTGGATGGTCGCATGGCTGAACGACAAAGGATTCGAGGTCTTTGGGTGGTATCGAATTGCCGTCGGCATTCTCGCCTTCGTGTTGCTTGGCACGAACACGATCGCCTGAGCTCGCTCACGCGCTCCAAGACCAGAACGGGATGCTGGCCGTCCAAGTCGACACGATGGATGGCAGCATCGCCCTCACCGCGGTGCAGATCGACGTATGCGACCCTGCTCTTGTTACGCTGACGACAACGACTTCCCCTCGTGTCTCGCTAAACAATTCGAGGATGTGTCGTCATCGTGAGAAGTCTCCGAAAAGGTGATGTGGTCAAGTCGCGCGCCTACGCAGATCGCTGGCACCAGCCGTGGCGATGGGCGCCGTTCCCGCTTCGCCTAGCCGTAGCTCGTGGCCGGGTGAAGCTCGCTCGTCATCGGCTCGTCCGCCGCGCAGCGCTTCTCCTCGTTGCGACCGCCGTTGTCATGGTCGTGGTCGGTTCGCTTTCCCGAGCAGCCGAAGTCCGCGATCGGTGGGGGACGATGGTCGATGTTGTCATCGCCGAACGCGATCTTGCGGCTGGGTCTCCCTTGGCCCCCGGTTCGCTCACCATTGCTCACTGGCCAGCGGCCCTCGTCGCCGCAGACGCGCTCGGCGAGCTGCCATCGGCCGATGATTCGTTGCGTCGAACCCTCCGTCTCGGCGAGGTAGTGACACTGCGGGACCTCCGATCGACGAGCGCGGCGATGGAAGTGCCTTCCGGACGACGTGCGATCAGCATGCCGATGGATGCGTCTGTGCCGTCACTCGTCGCAGGCGACATCGTCGACTTCTTCGTCTTTGAAGATGTTGCTCCGGGGCTCGACGTGAACCGAGCGCCCAACTTCGATGCTTCCGGGATCGTGATCGAGGTGTCACACGACTCGTTCGTCGTTGCGGTCCTCGAATCACGCGCGGGCGACGTCGCGCACGCCACTCAGAATCGGTCGGTTGTGGTCGCGCTCCGCTCAGCCGCTGATGGTTAGATCAGTCTTTGGACGACGAAGCCTTCGATGAGCTATCGCTCTTCGACGAACTATCGCTCTTCGAGGTGGACTCGGATTTCGACTTCGAATCCGACTTGGAATCGGACTTCGACTCTGATTTCGAGTCGCTCGAGGAGGACTCGCTCGAGGACGAGTCGCTCGAGGACGACTCGGACTTCGATTCGCTCGAAGACGATGATCCACCAGGGCTGTGGTCGTTCTTGTAGAACCCACTGCCCTTGAAGCTGATGCCTACAGCGCTGAAGATCTTGGAGATGTTCTTTTTGGAACGGGTGCCACAGCTCGTGCACTTTGGCGTCGAGTCGTCCGAGAACGACTGCACCTTTTCAAACTCGTTTCCGCATTGTTTGCAGCGGTATTGATACGTGGGCATTACCAGTGATGTCTTTCCGTACGGGGCCGA
>JBLIMK010000082.1:0-19218 GCA_047638715.1 Verrucomicrobiales bacterium | reverse complement strand
AGCAGCGCGCTTGTAGTGGCTGATCAGCTCGTCCAGCGGTTCTGGCGGGATGATTTCCCACGCGGGGATGTCCTCGATGGGCGGGCCGCCGCCGGAGTGCAGTTGACCGAGCTCTCGGCGAGCGGTCAGGTGCAGGTCGGCAACCTCGAGCCACTTGGTCGGCAAGGCTTCGCGGAACGGTTCGAGCCACTCTTGGTTCCGCATGAGCGAACGGATGAGTAGCTGTTCGGTGTGGCCGAGTTCAGCGTATGTAGCCGTCGTTTCGCCATCGATACGGAGCGCACGCTCGATCTCGACGAAGAGTGAGGCCGCCTCGCCCGGTGTGCTTACCGTGTGTGGGACGGGCCGGCCGTTGAAGGCTTGAGGTGGCTCGGTGTCCCGGGCGTTGTCGACGACGAGAACCTCGTTCGATCCAGATTTCGCGCCGCTGAGCGTCTTGCCATCCAATGCCACCTTCGGGACCGGAACGCCGATCACCGGCGCGGAGGCAGCATCCGTTGGTTGTGTGCCGTCCGAACTCGAACACGCGCCGAGGACGAATAGCAGGCTCACGAGCACACATCGACGGCGCATGGGTCCAGTGTGCGTGGTCCCGCCCAATTGTTCACCCCGTGGCCTAGCCTTATCCGAATGGATCAGCCCCGCCGCTCGGCTCTAGCGCGCCTGTGGAACGACTACGGGATGCGCCTCCTTCGTTACGGCGGCGTCACGATCGTGACCACGTTGGTTGGCTTGACGACCTTTTTCGTCGGCTTGTACGGCTTCGACTGGCCGCCGGTCTACGCCAACCTGGTCTCGGTCTTCATGAGTACGCCGTTCGCGTACTACCTGAATCGTCACTATGTATGGGAGCGAGCTGCAGGGAACCACAGCGCCTCCAAAGAGGTCGGACCGTTCTGGATCATGACCTTTGTCGGCTTCGTGGTTTCGACGGTCGCAGTCTGGCTCATGAGCAGGGTCACCGACTCCAATCCAATTCTGCTGCTGACACAGCTCACTGCGTTCGGCGCTCTCTGGTTAGTGAAATTCGCGTTCCTCGAAAAGTATCTCTGGAAGGACAGCGAGCCGATTCACGAGCGTGTCTGACATGCGGCCCGTGGATTTGGCGAACGCAGACGCTGCCCGGGGCTTCATGCCAGCGATCGAGGGTCTCGCGCTCCACGAGCACGCAAAGGCCTGTTCCGTGGCTGGGCCGTTTCTCGAAGTCGGCAGCTACTGCGGAAAGTCAGCGATCTACCTCGGAACCGCTGCACGTGAGTTGGGCCGACTGCTCTTCGCGCTCGATCACCATCGAGGCTCCGAAGAGAACCAGCTGGGATGGGAATGGCACGAGCCAGATCTCGTCGACCGCGCCACCGGGCTGATCGACACGCTGCCGATCTTTCGGAGAACGATCTACGATGCGGGGCTCGAGGGCACGGTCGTCGCTGTGGTTGGCGACTCCCCGAAGCTCGCGGCGAACTGGCAAACTCCACTGGCACTTTTGTTCATCGACGGTGGGCATGGCACAGAACCTGCCCACCTCGACTACGAAGGGTGGACGCCGAAGCTCATCACCGGCGGCACCTTGTTGATCCACGACGTCTTTCCAGACCCCGCCGATGGTGGACGTCCGCCCTATGAGATCTACCTACGTGCCCTCGGCGACGGTTTCATCGAAACTGCCGTCACGGGCTCGCTACGAGCGCTGCAGGCGCCTTAGGCAGCTAGACGGGCAACTCGTCGTGATCGGTGAATACGCTCGCGGCGCGGCTGTGGTTGGCGAGCGCGTCGTTTGCGAGAAGGACCGCTGCGGACGAGTAGGTCGACATCTCCCCGCCGGGGAAGTGCACTTCTTCGGGATGAACCTCGCCCGTCCAATAACGGCCCGAGTCCCCTCGGAGCCGCCACGTGGTGTCGAACAGCGCTTCGGCCGTCGATCGGTCACCGATGGACAGATGCGCCATTGCGCACTCGCAGGTTTCGGCAGTCGTCACCCACGGGCGGTCGCCCACACACCGGACGCCGAGCCGCGGCATCACGAACGTTTCGAATCGGGACGCCAAACGATCTCGAGCTGCATCGCCTTGAAGTGCTCCCGAGAGAACCGGGTAGTACCAATCCATTGCCCAGCGGGTTTTGGGAGCGAACGCTCCATCTGGTTGCGTGCGCAGAACCTCGCCAAGCCGATCGATCCGTTCGATCCAGTCAGATCTGTCGGCGCCCACGATTCGACTCAGTGCGAGTGCGGCGCGAGACGAGAGATACATCGACGAGGATCCAGTGAGCAGCGCAAACGACCACGGCGTTCCATCGCCGTGTCGTGCCCACAAGATTTCACCGCGTTCCTGCTGCAGTTCAAAGATCCAGTCGATCGCTTTCTCGACGACCGGAAACATGGCCTCAGCGAATCCATGGTCTTGGCTAACCAGCCAGTGGTGCCACACCCCGGTGGCGACATAGGCGATGACGTTGGCATCGAACTTGTCCTGCTCGACTCCGTCAGCCGTGTAGTACTGGTGCCACGATCCATCGTCGAGCTGCTTGCTGACCAACCAGTCGTAGGCGCGCTCGGCGTGTTCGATTTGCCCCGCCGAGGCCAGGGCCATTGCTGCTTCGACGTGATTCCACGGGTCGGCGTGTCCGCCGGGGACCCAGGGGATCATTCCCGATGGAAGCTGCCATTCCACGATCGAATCAGCGGTTTCGTCGATCTGTGTGGCGGTGAGAAGTCGAGGTGCCATAGGTTCGATCATGCCGCGACCTCCTGAGCGATCGGTTTCACTCCGTACACCACGAGGCTTTTGCCCAAAACCGGGTTCAATGCTCGATCGGCCAGCTTGGTGACGGCCGGCTGGCTCATGATGTCCCACTCGAGCAACTTGTTGTATGCCTTGGTCAGCGGGTGCTCATTCACATCCCGTTGTGGTCCAACCGCGCAACGCAACCACCAATACGGCGAATGCAAAGCGTGTGCCCGGTGGTGATGAAATACCGTGAGACCTGCAGCCTCCATCCGGTGTGCGAGCTCGCCCCGTCCGTAGATGCGAACGTGTCCGCCCTCGACCTTCGGGGCGTGATATTCGTCGGTGATCATCCAGCAGATCTTCTCAGGAATTGTGGCGGGGATTGTCGCAGCGAACGTCCCGCCAGGCCGCAACACCCGGACGAGTTCTTTGAGTGCCCCGACGTCGTCGTCGATGTGCTCGAGAATCTCCGACGCGATGATTCGATCGAATGAAGCGTCGGGGAAAGGAAGGGTTGTGACGTCGCCGTTGCACGACGCTGATGACACGCCGTCCGGGAGTTCCCCCAAGGCCTCCATTGCGGTAACCGTGTTGTCGACCTCCACGAGTTCCGGAAGCGAAAAGTCGCTGCTCACAACATCTGCACCACGTCGTAAAGCTTCGTAGCTATGACGGCCGAAGCCACAACCAATGTCGAGCAGCCGATCGCCGGCGTGCAGTTCAAGCTTTTCGTAGTCGACGGTGAGCACTGTTTATTCCGCGTCGCTCGGTCCGGGCACGCCGGTGGCCGTGGTGTAGCGGGACGCGGTCTCCTCGAGGAGTGCCCGGTACTGATCGACCGTCTTCAGCGCGGTGTGTTTCCAGCTCCACTGGTTCGCCACTCGCTCTCGCCCAGCGGCACCCACTCGAGCTCGTAGAGCCGGATCGGCGAGCGCCGTGTTGATCATGGCTGCCAGTGCATCAGAGTCGCCCGGAGGGACTTGCAGGCAGGTCTCGTTGTGAGTGCCGGTGACCTCGGGCAATGCCCCGCCGGTTGTGGCAATAAGGGCCGTCGAACACGACATTGCCTCGATGGCGGGTAGTGAAAAGCCTTCGTATAACGACGGGACGCAGGCGATCTCAGCCTCGGAATAGAGCTCCACGATCCGCTCATCGGTGACGCCGCTGACGAACTCGACAACATCTGACAGGCCGAGCTCGCGAAGTGTGGCCTCGGTCTTCGAACCTTCTTTTGGTTTGCCAATGATCACGATCTCGACATGGCGTTCAGCGCGGACCTTGGCCACTGCTTCGAGCAGGTAGACGAGACCCTTCATTGCGACATCGGCACTTGCGGTCGTGATGATCCGCCCGGGCACTTTGGCAACGCCCGGGATTGGACGGAAGAGGTCGGGATCGACTCCGACCGGTACGACGTGGATCTTTTCGGGATCGACCCGATGATCGGCGGCGATATCGATCTTGGAGTTCTCCGAAACGGTCATGACCCGGTCCATGCGCTTGGCTACCTGGGTTTGCATACGCGTGAACGCATACCAGCGGCGTTTGCCGATCCGTTCGATCCGCGTACGAGCGTGCGCTATCTCGAGACGGCGATCGACGGTGATTGGATGGTGGATCGTTGCGAGTACCGGGAGCAGTTTGTGAATGCCGAGGAGGCCCCAGCCAAGGGTTTGGTTGTCGTGAACCAAATCGAAGTCTGTGTGGCGGTGACGCAGGTTGTCCCACGCTCGCCAAGAGAAGGCCATTGGTTCGGGAAAGTTCCCGAGCTTGAACGAGGTGTTCTCGAGGCGGTCCCAGCGATCGTTCAGCTCGAACCTACGAGGTTTACGCATGGGGAAGTGATCGTTGAACGTTTCGAGGCTCGGCAGTTTCGTGAGTGGCACCCGCTCGTCAAGAATGGGATACGGAGGGCCGCCAAGGACCTCTACCGAGTGACCCAAATCCGCAAGCGCCTTCGTGAGATGACGGGTATAGACGCCCTGGCCACCAACGTGGGGCTTCCCCCGGTACGACAAGTACGCAATCCGCAGCGAGTCATTTGACGTATCGCGCGGCGGCGTGGTCGTGGACATAGCGCCTCAATCTACCGGTCGGTAACCAGTTCTCGCCGCTGTCGCTGGTCGTCGCCGGGCGACCGGGTTCACCTCGGGTACCCTTTTGTCGATGCGTGTGCTCGTTCAGCGATGCTCAGAAGCTTGGGTCACATCAGATGGTGTCGAGGTCGGTCGAATCGGCGAGGGTCTGTGCTGTCTCGTCGGCTTCACTCACGATGACGATCAACACCTGATTCCGAAGATGGCCGACAAACTTTGGAACCTCCGGATCATGGACGACCCGTCCGGCGTCATGAACCTCTCCGTCGCCGACACGACGAGATCGCTGTTGCTCGTCAGCCAGTTCACGCTTTACGGCGAAACTCGAAAGGGACGCCGTCCGTCGTGGATCGACGCGGCACGACCCGAGCACGCTGAACCGTTGTTCTCCTCGCTGATCGACGCTCTACGGAGTCTCGGCGCCACCGTCGAGGCCGGCAGGTTCCGCACCGACATGCAGGTCGGTCTGATCAACGATGGTCCCGCCACCGTGATGCTCGAACTGCCGTGACGAACGCCAGCGCGCGAGAGCAAAGGCGGCGAGTGCAGCGGTCAGCATCGGCACCGCGCCGAACCGTGTCGCCAGCGTCAGACCGTCTCGACGTTCCACCGTTGCATACATAACCCGCTGCTCGGAGATGCCCGTTCGTTCGAGCACCTTCCCGTCCGAGTCGACGATCGCGCTGAATCCGGTCGGCGCGGCTTGGAGCACCCACCGGCCTGTCTCCTGTGCCCGCAACTGAGATGACGCCACCTGTTGCGACTGCAGGATCGTCAGCCAATAGCTCGATCCATTCGTTGGATTGACGAGGATCTCGCCTCCATCACGAACCGCGGCCCGGCCGCGGCTGTCGAAGAATATCTCCCAAGAAATGCTGACGCCGAGCGTGGCGATCGGCGTCTCGAGCACAGCAGGCCCTTTTCCCTGGAGGACATCGCGCCCTGGAACGTCGCTCGAGAACTGTTCGATCAGGCCGCGGAGTGGGACGAACTCGCCGAACGGGACGATGCGCACTTTGTCGTATCTGCTGACCGTTTTGCCATCGGCAGAAATCGCCGTCGAGTAGTTGACCGTATTGTTCGGAAAGTCGCTGCCCGCCGAATGAAACCAGCCAGGGATCAACACGGCGTTTTGTGATCGCGCAATCTTGGCGGTCTCAGCAATGGCCTCCGACATAAAGAACAAATCATCGCAGCGCCCGAGCGGCCGCCCGTCCGGCGTTGGGTTGACGACATTTTCTGGCCACAGAACCAGGTCGACGGGACGGTCGATGTTCGCGGTGGCTTCGTTGTGTCGGTTGAAGACCCGCTGGTTCTCACAGGAATCAGCCCGAGTGCGTTGTGGCCCGCCGCCCTGCACGACGGCCACGTCGATGGTGTCGAGTACCGATCCGGTTGGGGAAACTGCGCCAGCGAGCGTAGCGACGACGACAGCTCCGAGCACGAGGCCGGCCGTATCGAAGCGTCGTTGGATAACGAGGCGCAACGCAGAGCCGGTGGCGACGGTGACCGCCGTGAGCATGAGCGCTCCGCCCAAGGGGAGCACCGACGCTAGGGGGGAGTCGACTTGGGTCATCGGAACGGTCGCTAGTGGTACGCCGCCAAACGGGTACGACCATCGAAACCATTCGTAGAGCACGAATCCCGCTGGCAACAGCAGAAGCCGGGCATCTCCGTTTCCAGCAGCGAGAGTAACCAGACCGTACCCGGCGCCGAAGACCACGAAAACCATGATGTAGCCCGCAGGTGTCAGGTCGAACATCCAGAGCTCGCCCATTGCCAGCCACACAAACCCGGCCGCCCAGCCAGCAAAAAAGCGAGCCCGCCTCGCGGCGCCATCGCAGAGAAAGTCGAGCAAGGCGAATCCAAAGAACGCCAATGGCCACCAGCCCCACGGCGGCAGAGAAAAGGCGATCAAGAAACCAGCGAGGCCGCCAAGAACGGGCAGTCGGACGACACGCATGGGCACAGTCTGGCCTGAAGATTTCCGGTTGATACGCCTTCACGTTCAGGGTGAACGTGCCGATCTCCCATTGAGGACCCGAAGTCACGGTTCTCTCGCTCGATCGAAGGAAATGACGTGAACTGGAAACATCTCGCGGGACCAGCGCTTCTGCTCGCTGTTGGCTCGGCCTGCACGGGTGGGACCGAACCACAAGCTGGCCCGCCCACGATCGAGGACAGTGTGTTCGACGGTGTGAGCGCTCCTCCATCGAGTGAGCCCACGACGTCGAGTGCGCCCACCACAATCTCGGAGTCTGGCGATGCACCGAGCCAGCTCGCTTTCGCTTCCAGTTCGGACATCGGGCGGTTGTTTTCTGTGGCGAGCTCCGGAGCGGGGCTTATCGCACCCGATGCCGAGGCTGAAACGTCTAGCCAACTCGCCAGCGGCCAACTCGTTCAAGCAACGAAGGCTCGGAAGGTCGATAGCGACCTCTGGGTGCAGGTCCGCAATCCCGAAGACTCCGAATCCCTGGGTTGGTTGTTGGCATCACAACTTTTGCCGACCACCGAATCGATAATCACGACCAATGCCGACAAGAGCGGCGAACTTCGTGTCGTTGGACGCGTCAAGGATGAACTCCCGATCCACACGGGTCCGGGTTCGGACTCGACCGACGGCTCGTTGGCCGACGGCGAGATCACGTTCCACGGTGGAACGACAGCCCTAGCCGCGGACGGCGAAACATGGGTGGACGTCACAAACTCTGCTGGGACCGGCATTGGCTGGGTTCGCTCCGACAACTTCCAGCCGATTGAACGCGGCTATATCCGGACGAGTGACGGACAAGAGGCCGGTCGACGTGCGGACAGCGGTGTCACGTACGGAGCGCCTATCGGATCGGTTTCGATCGGCTCAGTGGGATGCAACGCTGCGCAAATCATCGTCACGAGCAGTGATTCTTCGAAGGGCCTGGCCGTCGTGTTCGGAACAGCGACCCCGACAGGCCGTGAACTTCGCAGCACGCCAAACACTTTTGCTTGGAGCGCTCCGGGCGGTGCCATCTCCTACGCAGATCCTGGTCTTTCGCTGACGCTCACCGTGCTCACTCAATCGAGCACCATATGGTCGGTTGCATCGCTCGCCGACAACGGTCAGGCAGAGTTCGCACGAAGTTCCGATGGAAACGCCGTACTGGATGAATCTGGTCGAGCAGCGGCGAGCAACGTCCAATCGACAGAGGTGCTCTCGAGCACATGTGGGACGCCCGTCGTCGAACCTGAGCCGGACCCAGCCCTCACGTCGGAAGCTCCGCAGGGAGCAGAAGGCACCCCAAACCCAGGTGAAGAGGGCGAAGGGACCGAAGATGAGGGCCCGGGAGCTCCGCCGCCAACGTCACCCACGGGGGGCTCCGACCCAGTAGCGGATCCGCAGGAGGGTGCCGGTGGAGTGCCGATCCCGCCCACGACCTAAGTGGGCGATTCGATACCTCCGTCGGGCTGATGTTCGCTTAGTGCGAGCAGCTAGGCCCGTGTTCGTGGTGGATATCGATGTTGATCTTCTTGCGCACGGCGCCGCGCACGCCGAGCTGAACCGATTGGGCGTATCCCATCAGGTTTGGCGCGACGTGAATCTTGACGCCATCTTGTCGCAGGACGCGATATGGAGTCAGGTTCTTGCCCTTGAGATGCATGTCGACCGACACGTCATATTTTGTGCGGCCTCAACCAATCGGTGGGACGAAGTCGATGGCGGCCACGCCACCACGCTTCTTGATCAGCGACACGGCCTCTTGGGTAACGAACAGCTCCATGGCTGACCTTTCGTCAGAAAACGTTCAGACGTTGATAATGAACACTGGCCAAGGTGTGCGGAATTCCATCGCGCACCTCCAGGTCCGCTAGAGGACTGGGACGAGGCGGTGGATGTCTCGGATGAGTCCCACACCTTTGATCGATACAGAAACGTCGCTTTCAGCCGTGACCCAATCGGGTAGGTCATCGAGATGGCATGCGCCGAGAATTTCTGCTGGTTGCGCTGCCGCACACAACTTTGCCGCAAGGTTCACGGGCTCGCCGATGTAGTCATCGCCCTCGAACAACAGGGCAATGCCACTCGCGAGGCCGACTCGGACTTTGAGGTCGGTCGTCGAGAAATGATGGATCAGGTGTGCGCCGAAGGCGACCGCAGCAGTGGGATCGACGCTCACGATCATCACGCCATCGCCGAGCCATTTCGCAACGCGAACGCCACGTTTGGCCGCCACGTTCCTGGCAACCCTTCGGAACTCACCGAGGAGCTTCACTGCTTCGTGGGGGCCGTTCTCACGCGTGTATTGCGTAAAACCAGAAAGATCGGCGAAGACGAACGTGCGATCGACGTTGAGATGCGCATCGCCTTCGGGCAACTCGTGTGGAGCTTCGTGGCCAGAGTTCTGCTTGGCCTGATACCAATCGAGCGCGGGCCCGCCATAGCCAGCATCTTCGTCGGACACGACGGTGCTCTTGCTTTGCTCGGTTCGCCCGATCGTGTGTAGCCGGTCGGCCGTCATGTTGGGTTTCATTCGTACAACCTCGTCACCCGTCGACCCGCAAGTGAACCACACCGGCGCTCGCAATGCACCGCGGTCGCGTTCGATTGTTGGCGAAGGATCATCGGATCTTGTGGGCGGCGCTATGTGCGGATTCGACACAAGCGGGGAGCCCAAGACCATTTCGCCACGCTCCAGCGAGGAAGAGCCCCGCCACGTTCGAGACTGCGGCGTCGACTCGAGCCACCTTCTCGCCGTGGCCAACGTCGTACTGAGGCAGAGAATTCATCCACCGGGTGAGCACGGCGGGCCCAACGGGAACGTCCGTGTCAAAGATGTGGCCGAGGTCGGCGCGGATGTTCTCGAGCAGCAGATCGTCGCTCTGGTTCTGCCATTCGCGAGCGGTACGCCGACCGATCGAGACTCGAAGCACGTGATCGCCATCGTGGGAGAGTTCGGGCCACTTGTGTGTAGCGAACGACACCGCTGTCACGGTCAGGCCAGCCAAACGGGGTACGAGGACACCGCTGATGGATCTATCCACCGCGAAGGTCTCGGGCGATGCGACCAGCACCGCCAGAGCCACTGATGAATAGTCGATCGCGTCGAGTTCGACGCTGGCTTCAGGTGCGAAGGGCCGAACGAGCGAGGAAGCTGAGACGGCCGGCGTTGTGATGAGTACGTTGTCGACCCCGACGCCTGAGACAGACCACCCGGCCTCGGTCCGCATCAGTGTTGCTGGCACTCCGAGTGATACCTCGACATTCGGTCGTGAACGCAGCTCCGTGACGGCCCGGTCGATGAGCCGATTCAGCCCTCCGGTCACGCTTGTGAAAACGGGGCCAGCATTTCGGTTCGCGCTCGCCAGCGTGTCGGCTGCGGCTTTGATCAAACTGGGATGACGCTGGCGGAGGACGTCGAGCTGAGGTGCGCCCGCTTCGATACTGAGGCGGTCGCTGTCACCAGCGTTGATGCCGCCCAGCAAAGGGTCGACGATGTATTCCAGCACTTCGTCGCCGAGCCTGCGCCGGACCATCGCACCGACCGACTCGTCGGTGCCTGGCCGGTCATCGTGAGCGGTCAGGTCTGCTGCTGCCCGCTCGATGCCTTCTGCGGAGATGAGTCCGGTCGAGCCCAGCTCGCTCGTTGCCGGCACGCCCAACACATTGGCCGGGAGTCGATGGAGACGGCCGTCTCGATAGATGCGTGCCGATGCGGCTGACGGGGAGACCAGCATGGGTTCGAGCCCCAGCGACACCGCAAGTTCGGTGACCTCGGGCCGGCGAGAGAGGAAAGCGTCCGGTCCGGTCGGGACGACGCGGCCAGCGATCGACGTTTCGGCGATCTTCCCGCCGAGGACGTCCATTTGTTCGAACAGGTGAACCGTACGGCCGTCCGCGGACAGGTCGAGTGCCGAAGTAAGTCCAGTGATTCCGCCGCCGATCACTGCGATCGACTCAGCCACGGTATGCGTGGACTCGCTCGACGACCTTCTCCAACACCACGGGATCGGTCTCGGGTGTTACTCCGTGGCCGAGGTTGAAGATGTGTCCTGGATGGCCCGCGTTGCTTTCGAGGATCGCGTCGACTTCGGCAGCGACGACCTCCCACGGGGCTCCGAGGATCGCTGGGTCGAGGTTCCCCTGGAGGGCGCGGTCGGCCGGAACCCGCCGACGGGCTTCACCGAGGGGCACGCGCCAGTCGACGCCGACGACATCGGCCCCAGCATCGGCCATGAGTCCGAGGAGTTCGCCCGTTCCGACGCCGAAGTGGATCCGTGGCACTCCGGTCGAACCGATGGCTTCGAGGACTTTCGCGCTCGACGGCATCGCATAACGTTCGTAGTCGGGCGCCGACAGCGATCCTGCCCACGAGTCGAACAGCTGAATTGCCTCGGCGCCGTGAGCCACCTGTGAGTGCAGTGACGCTATTGCGAGATCTGCCAACCGGTCGGTGAGCGCAAACCAGAGGTCGGGATGTGTTTTCATCATCGACTTGGTGTTGTTGTACGTCCGCGACGGCCGGCCTTCGATCAGGTAGCTCGCTACGGTAAACGGGGCTCCGGCGAAGCCGATGAGGGGTATGTCGAGTTCTGCGACCAGGTTGTCGATGGTCTCCAACACATACGGCGTGTCGGCTTCGGCGTCGAGCGGCCGGAGACGGCTCAGATCGTCGCTCGAGCGAAAAGGCGATTCGACGACCGGTCCGATGCCGGGAACGACGTCCATACCGAAACCGATCGCATGGACCGGCGTGACGATGTCGGAATACAGAATCGCAGCGTCGACACCGTACCGACGCACGGGTTGCAGAGTGATTTCGGTCGCAAGTTCGGGGTTCGCGATCGCATCGTTGATGCTGCCCTCGCCGCGAATCGCTCGATACTCGGGTAGGGATCGCCCGGCCTGACGCATAAACCACACAGGGGTTGTCTCATGTGGCTCGCTTCTACAAGCGGCGAGGAATGGAGAGTCTGGGCGTCCGGTCACCGCTCCAGCGTACGGCCGGATCGACTGGCCCCATTCACTCGGCGCAGCGTTGACGACACACGCCGGTACGATTGAAATCCCCCCAAATCGGCCCGTTCGCGCGGGACGTACGCATCGGAGAGACATCATTCATCCCGATCTAGAATCCGAGCAGCAGTATCTCGATCACGCGCACGCGTGTGTCGAAGATGCGCGCGCCCTCGCCCGCCGACTTTCCGCAAATCTCGAAGTTGGTGCAGGTGGCACAAATCAAGCCCGCTTCGAACGTGACGCGTTCACCGAGAACATCCTCGACCGGCTACAGCAGCTCGATATCGGTGACGCATCGCTCGTTTTTGGGCGGATTGATCATGATGAGGTACATGACGATTCGCTCTACATCGGTCGCGTGGGAGTCTGGGATCGATCACAAGATCCGGTAGTTGTCGACTGGCGGGCTCCTGCTTCGGAACCCTTCTACCGCGCCACCGGTGCCGAACCGCTCGGCCTCGAACGCCGCCGTCATTTCGCAACTCGGCAGAAGACACTCCTCGATATCGATGATGAGTTCTTCGGTGACCTCGACCGACTCGACGAGCAGTTTGCAGCTGGCAAGATACAAGGCCACGGCGCGCTCATCACGGCACTCGAGACCGCTCGCACCGGACGCCTCGGCGACATCGTCGCGACGATCCAAGGCGAACAGGATGAGATTATTCGTGCGCCTCTGCAGGGCCTATTGGTGGTCCAAGGTGGACCTGGCACTGGCAAGACGGTCGTCGCGCTTCATCGGGCCGCCTACCTGCTCTATTCGCATCGGTTCCCTCTGCACGACCAAGGCGTCCTCATCATCGGCCCCAACCGACTTTTCCTGGCCTATATCGAACAAGTGCTGCCATCACTTGGTGAAGCTGGCGTTCGTCTGTCGGTGCTGAGCGATTTGGTCGTACCGAGAGTACGAACCGATCGTCTCGACAGCGACGCTGCATCTGCGACCAAGGGTGATTTGCGGATGGTCGAACTCATTCGGCGCTCGGTTCGTCAGCGAGAACGTCCGATCCGCGAGGATCTCGTCGTTGGCTACGGGTTGCAGAACCTTCGTCTCACGGTCTTCGAAAGCGAGATGATCATCAAGGAGGCACAGCGTCGATACCGCACGCACAACGCGGCCCGAAAGTTCGTCGAAACCGAAGTCTTCGCCTCGCTCGCGAACAGCGGGCGCGAAGAAGTCGACGCACAGGAGCTCCGTGATCGGATTCGTCGCACGATGCCACTGCGCGAGACGCTCGAGTGGATGTGGCCAGCGTTATCTCCTGCGGGGCTACTACACGACCTTTTCCGAAGCCCAGGTTTGCTGCAAGCAGCGGGTCGAGGACTCTTCTCATCGAACGAACTCGAGCCGCTGCACCGAGAGCCAGGGGTGCACGTCGACAAGATGATCTGGTCGTTCTCGGATGCGCCGTTGCTCGATGAAGCGCGGTCACATCTCGGTGCGCGCCCAGGCAAGAAGTCCACCGACGAGGTTCGAACATTTGGCCACATCGTGATCGATGAAGCTCAGGATCTTTCACCGATGGAACTGCGGATGATTTCGCGTCGATCACTGAATGGCTCAATGACGGTCGTTGGCGACATTGCTCAAGCGACTGGGTCCTGGGCGCGAGAGGAATGGGACGAGCTAATCGAACAACTACCCCAAAGCTCGAAACATCCCCCCGTACGTCGTGAACTCACGACCGGCTATCGCATTCCTGCCCCAGCGATGGAACTCGCTGCGCGAGTGCTCACCGAGGCCGCTCCGGGGCTGACCCCTCCGGTAGCTATCCGGCACGAAGGCGCTGCGCCCGTATTGCGCCAGGTCCACGACCTCGCAGCGGAACTACCCAACGCCGTTCGAGCTGAGCTCGCCGAGATCGACGCGGGCAACGTGGCGGTGATCGTGCCCCGGTCGCTCCTCGAGCCGCTGACGCAAGCGCTCGCAGACGCAGACGTGTCGTTTGGTGGTGCAACCCGATCCGGGCTCGACAAGCAGGTCACCATCGTTCCCGTGCAACTGGTGAAGGGGCTCGAGGTAGATGCGACTCTGGTCGTCGAGCCGGCGCGCATCGTCCGCGAAGAAGCTCAGGGAATGCGTTCACTTTACGTTGCACTCACGAGGGCGACCAAGAGGGTTGGCGTGCTTCACACCGAACCGTTGCCAGCGGTGATGGTCGACGACGCCTGACAGATCGAGCACCGCGAGCTTTGCCATAGGAAGGCTTCGGTAGAGAAAGTATTTATCTTTGTAGGTCCGATGACCTAGGCAGAAATTCCGGTCGTCGGATCTTGCAAAGACCTACTCGGAGAGTGTTGGTTGCACGACGAGCGACAACGAGGCGTTGAATGGTTCGGTCCAGAGCGGAATGTCATTCGCATCGACCTTCGAGTCGACCGTAATGATCAGCTCGACGGTGGGGTACAAGGTCGAGTCGATCGCAGAGAGGTCAACAGACCCAGCTAAGAGGTCGGGCACTACGAGGAGCTCGTTCCCGGCCAGGTCGTTCACCACGGCGCTAGCCGAGTTGAGGACCAGCCCGATCTCGGAGGGCAGTTCCAGAACGCCGTACCGCGTGTTGACCCCATCGTCACAGCTGCACGGGATGATCGTTGTCGTGACCGTCGACCCGGTGCAGACCAGGCCGGTCTCAGGATTGAAGGTATAGAACTTCGAGACGTCGCCGAGAGCCACGATGCAGTTCTCGTTCAGCGCATCGAATGTGTAGAAGTCGATGTGGCCTCCGTCGAACGCCACAGCATCGATCGGTGAGCAGGTGTTCTGCGTTGTCCAGTCGTAGCAGTTGATCCGATTGCTCGGCCAGAAGCTCATGTACATGCGCTCGCCGTTCCAGGTGTAGCCCTCTGTCCACTGGCCTCCGTTGGACCATCCCCAATCATTGGGTGCTCGCATGTACAGGTTTGGTACCGGGTTGCTCTCCAGGGTGTTGTTCTCGTTCAAGCACTCGTGTGTCATGAAGTCGCTGAAGCCCGCGCCGATGCTCTCGATTGCGAAGCAAAGTGCTTGTGGCTGACCCGAAGTGTTGTACCGGATGAACTTCGACCCGTCGTACCCGGCGCTCAATGTCGACCCGTTCTGGAGTGGGCCACAGGAAGCGTCGGTCGCCGTGTCCCAGCAGTGCCACACACGATATGATGCGTGATACATGATGATCTTGCTGCCTATGACGTCACCCGCCACGTAGATGCCGTTGCCAACAACGCCATATGCAGCGGTCTGTTTGCCGCTCGAATAGCCCGAGCAGAACGGACTTCCGGTGCCAATGTTGTCCGGCTCGATGCAGTACATGAGGCCGTCGGCCGAAACCGCCCAGATGTCGTCGTCGACCATCCATGGTCCGCCTCCCCAGCCTCCGCCGATCGACGTTGTCGCACAGTCAGAGCGCACATCGGTGTTGACGCAACCGATCTGGAACGTCCATGAATCGCTGCGGTTGATGCCCGGGTAGAAGATCTTGTTTCGTGAGTTGTCGATGAGATCGGCTGGGCGATTTGCGCCGAACAGTGAACGGGTCAGCGGGGCCCAGTCCGAGCAGATTGCTTGCTCCTTCACGTCCATACACACGACGCTGCCCGTGCCACCGTTGAAGCCCTGATCCCACAGATGGTTCACGAGCCACACCCGGTCGTTGTCGCCGATCAGCGGCCGCCAGCCGTCGCCCTGACCTGCTGCAGCAAACCCAGCGAACGGCGGCTCGAGGGGGATGTCACGGCTGCAATCCGCGTTGCAGTTCGAGATAACCGCTGTCGATGCTCGTCGAATCTCCGGCGCCTCTCGAAGGATGTTCGAGAAGTACTGGCTGCCGGTTGACGACAGCACGACGCTCATGCCATTGCCCTCGCGGGTAATCGTGATCAGGGTGCCATCATCTGCGGTGATCGTGTAGATCGACTGATCGCCAGGATTGTTCGGTGGCGGTGACAATTGCACCTCGACCGGGCTTTGCGTGAAGGACTTGCCGCCGGTCTCGAGCAGGCCGAGGACGGTGTTGATCGCCTCGATCATGCCATCGCGCTCCGCATCGATCGACTGGGCAACGGAGAGGTCCGTCCATGTCGATGCTGCGGGCGAGAGAGACTCGAAGTAGGTCTTTACTCCACGGTCATATGCCTGGATGCCATTCAACGCGCTCACGTCGGCGGCGCGCTGTTGTTCCTGGCCCTGTCGGTACCAGGCGCCCAGGTCGGTTGCGAACGCTGCGATGAAAAGGAGCAGCATCATGACGAGGGCGGTGAGGACGAGAATCGCACCGCGTTCACGGTCGGCTTCGATGCGAAGTTTCAGGGAAGACAAGAAGGCCACAATTCCTGTTCGACATCCTCATGGAGGTTCCGTGTAGGCAAATCGGTCTTTTGCTTAGGTACAACGAACCTGATTAGAGCACTACCGTTGTGAGGGTGCCGTCCGACTCACTTACACCGTTCTCGGCACCTGTTCGAACCTGGTTCGAGACCTCGTTCGTCGAGCCGACCCCTCCGCAATGCCTGGGGTGGCCAAGTATTGCCTCAGGGGAGAACACGTTGATCCTGTCGCCCACAGGATCGGGGAAGACCCTCGCGGCGTTCTTATGGGGCATCGACAAACTGATGACCTCGCCGGTCCCGGAGAAAGAGGCTCGCACCCGGCTCCTCTACATCTCGCCCCTGCGAGCGCTAGCGGTCGACGTCGAGAAGAACCTCCGATCGCCCTTGTTAGGGATCACCCTCGCGGCCGAACGAATCGGTGCATCGGTGCATGTCCCGACCGTCGGCATGCGCACGGGTGACACACCTGCCGATGAGCGCAGAAAGCTTGTGCGCAATCCTCCCGACCTGCTCATCACTACACCGGAGTCGTTGTACCTGATGCTGACCTCGGCAGCGAAGGAAACGTTGCGGAACGTCGATGCGGTGATCATCGACGAGATCCACTCGGTCGCCGGCACCAAGAGAGGCGCGCACCTGGCGGTCACTCTCGAACGCCTCGAGCATCTGATCGGCCGGCCGGTCCAACGGATTGGCTTGTCGGCGACACAACGTCCTCTCGACGAGATTGCTCGTTTCCTCGGCGGACGCCATGTCGTCGATGGTTCCGTCACGTGGCGAGACGTCGAGATAGTGGATGCCGGCGCACCCGCCAACATGGATATCGAGATCATCGTCCCGGTTGAAGACATGTCCAACCCGGGCAGCTCAGCGCAATCACCGAACGAAGATCCCGAGACCGATGGACGGCCGAACAACAGCATCTGGCCATCCGTCCACCCAAAGGTCCTCGAGCAGATTCAGAGGCACAAGTCGACGATCGTCTTTGTCAACTCTCGCCGCCTGGCGGAGCGTCTAGCTGGTCGTCTTAACGACCTCTGGGACGAAGAGGAGGTAGAGGCGGCCGAACGCACATCCGACCCCGATCCCCAGGGCGCCGAGCAGGATCACCATGCTTCGACAACCCCATCTCGGATCGCAGCGCACCACGGGTCGCTGTCGAAGCCGAAACGGCTAGAGATCGAAGACCAACTGAAACAAGGTCAGATTCGCGCGATCGTCGCAACCAGCTCACTCGAGCTCGGAATCGATATGGGCGCCGTAGACCTTGTGATTCAGGTCGAGTCGCCGGGCGCTGTGAGCCGAGGCCTCCAGCGTGTCGGCCGCGCGGGCCACCAGGTTGGGGCCACTTCGATCGGCAAGATCTTTCCGAAGCATCGTTCAGACCTCGTCGAAGCAGCCGTGGTCGTCGACCGCATGCAGCAGGGCCAAATCGAACACACCCGATATCCGCGGAACCCACTCGACGTGCTCGCCCAACAGATCGTCGCAATGACCGCGCTCGAAGACTGGAACGTCGATGAGCTCATGACGACGGTGCGGAACGCGGCCAACTTCGCCGAGTTGTCCGACGATGTGTTCGATGGCGTGCTCGATCTCCTCAGCGGCCGATACCCCTCTGAGGAGTTCAAAGAACTGCGACCTCGAGTTGTGTGGGATCGTGTCGGCGGCACGATTCGCAGCCGATCCGGGGCTCAACGCCTCGCGGTAACGAACGCCGGCACGATCCCCGACCGAGGCCTCTTCGGGGTGTTCTTGCCCGACGGGACGAGGGTCGGAGAGCTCGACGAGGAGATGGTCTACGAGTCGCGGCCAGGCGAAACATTTCTCCTCGGCGCTTCTACTTGGCGGATCGAAGACATCACCTTCGAGCGCGTCATCGTCACCCCCGCTCCCGGTGAGCCGGGGAAGATGCCGTTCTGGCATGGCGATGGACCGGGTCGGCCAATCGAGTTAGGACAGGCCATGGGTGCCTTCATCAGGGAGCTCCAGGACCTCGACAGCGCTTCGGCGAAGAAGCGGCTCACAGAGAGGCACGGCCTCGATGGGTTCGCGGCGATGAACATCCTCAACTACATCGCCGATCAACGCGAGGCGACCGGTGTCGTTCCCGACGACCGCACGATCGTCGTCGAACGGTTCCGGGACGAGATCGGCGATTGGCGAGTTTGTGTGCTCTCTCCATTTGGGGCGCAAGTGCATGCACCCTGGGGGATGGCGCTGCGCTCCAAGCTGACAGAGCAATGGGGCGTCGACGTCGAGATGATGTGGTCCGATGACGGCATCGTGATTCGGCTTCCCGAGTCGGCCGACGATGTCGATATCGACGAGCTACGGCTCGACCCCGACAGGATCGACGAAGCGGTTGTGGCCGAGCTGCCTGGCAGTTCGCTCTTCGCGAGCCGCTTCCGAGAGTGCGCCGGCCGCTCGCTGCTTCTCCCGCGTCGCCGACCCGGCCAACGAACGCCTCTGTGGCAACAGCGGCAGCGTTCTGCCGACCTGCTTCGCGTGGCGGCGAAGTACCCGAGCTTTCCAATTCTTTTGGAAGCGACGCGGGAATGTTTGAACGACGTTTTCGACGTCCCCGCGCTCCGAGGTATTCTCCAGGGGCTGGCCGATCGCTCGATCCGCATGGTCAGTGTCGAAACGAATAGGGCGTCGCCGTTCGCTCAATCGCTGCTGTTCGGATGGATTGCGGTGTACATGTACGAGGGCGATGCCCCACTAGCGGAGCGCCGGGCGGCCGCGCTATCGCTCGATCGAGACATGCTTCGCGACCTGCTCGGGGCGGAGGAACTTCGGGAGCTTCTGGATCCTGGGGTGCTCGCCGATCTGGAACTTGAGTTGCAGCGGTTGGTCGATGGGCGACGTGCCAGAGATCCCGACGAACTCCACGACCTTCTGCGTCTCCTCGGACCCCTCGATCGTCACGAGATCGAAGCGAGGTGTACAGATTCGGTCGATGTAGAGTCTGCGCTCGATCGGCTGCAGGCGGACCTTCGAGTTATTGACATCGGCATTGGAGCTGATCGACGTTTCGCTGCATCGGAGGACGCTGGCCGCCTTCGCGATGCGATCGGTGTCTCCGTGCCGATCG
>JBLIMK010000081.1:0-19321 GCA_047638715.1 Verrucomicrobiales bacterium | reverse complement strand
GCCTGGACTGCCGAGGAGCGGCTTGAAGCGGGCTTCAATACGCTCCTTTCGGGCTTTGAGAAAGAGCTAGCCGAGAACGGCTGGAGCTAGCCGACCAAGTCCGACTCACGCTCCAAACAATCGAGGATGATCGTATCGTCAAGGTCGACGCTGGGCCCACTGTCGTTAGGCCGACCGCCTTCGCTGAGGCCGAACCGGTCGTGGAAGCGACGAAGCGGGGCGGGTGCCCACCAGTTCCACTCCCCCATCAGTTTCATGGCGGCTGGGACGAACAACATGCGAACGATCGACGCATCGATGAGAATCGCTGCGGCAAGACCGACACCGAGCACCTTCATGTCGAGCGATTCACCGGTGGCAAATGCACCGAACACGATAGCGATCAGAAGCGCTGCTGAGGTTATGACACGACCGGTCTTCTGCAGCCCGATTGTGACGGCGAGATCGTTGTCGCCGGTCTCGTCGTGGATCTCCTTGATGCGTGAGAGAAGGAACACCTCGTAGTCCATCGAGAGTCCGAAGGCCAAGAAGAACACGAGGAACGGGTTCCAGAGTCCAATGAAGCCTGGTGACTCGAAGCCAAGAAATCTCTCGAGGTTGCCGTCCTGGAAGCCCCAGACCAACAGCCCGAATGTCGCGGTCAGCGAGAGCAGATTCATCGCCATTGCCTTGAACGGCATAACGACAGAGCCCGTGAGCAAGAACAGCAGCAAGAGTGTTGACCCGGCGACGAACGCCAGCGCCCAGGGCGTACGAGCCAGCAACGCGTCTCGCTGGTCGATGAGTTCGGCCGCGGGACCACCGATGGCGGTGTCGAAGCCGGGGTCGACAGTTCGCAGCAGGCCGACGACGCCCTCGGCCGTTTCGCTCTGCGCCGTGCCGTTGGGTAGCACGTCGATGACGGTGATGGCTTCGGTCGCGAAACGCACCTGCGCACCAAGGACGTTCGGCAGCTGTTCGATCTCGATCATGTAGGCGCTCACATCACCCGGGATGGACGCCACGATGGTGATTGGATCCTCGCCGCCGACCGCAAACCGCTCGTCTCGGATGTCGAGGAGTTGGCGGGTCTCAAGCGATTCTGGAAGCGATTCAGCTCCGGGGATCTGCAGGCGAACTCCGGCGAACGGGGTGGCGAGGAGGAGCAAGACGCCCGCGACTACGACAGCGACGATCGTCGCTCGTCGTTGCACAAACTGGGCAACCCGCCCAAAGACGGCGCCCGAGTCCTCGGAGTTCTTCGCTGGCTTGATTCGGTGTCCGATCAACATGAGCAGTGCGGGAAGCAGCGTGTTGGCGGCCAGCATGGCGAGGATCACAACGCCGATGCTGCCCATACCTATGGAGGGGAACACATTGCCGCTCATCATCAGAAACCCGCCGAGTGCCAACGCGACCGTTACACCGGAGAACGTCACAGTGCGGCCGGCGGTACCGACGGTTCGGGTGACCGCGTCTGCAACCGTTTTGCCGAGCGCTCGTTCCTCGCGGAATCGATTGACGATCAGCAACGCGTAGTCGATCGACAAACCCAGACCGAGCATCGTGGCCGCGTTGAGCGCAAAGAGTTGGACGTCGGTGACCTGTGTGAGCAACCACAAGACAAACATCGATCCAGGAATCGCGACGAGAGCTATCGCGAGCGGCAGCATCGCAGCGAGAACGCCACCAAACACGACGATCGCCGCGATGAGCGTGATCGGGAGGGTGATGAGTTCAGCTTTTTGAAGGTCTCGTTCGGTCTGTTCGACCGATTCCCGGTCGAGGATCGCTACTCCACCTACGAGTGTCTGAGGAGCATCGATAGAGCGAAGCTCGGCCTCAACAGTCTCGACAAGTTCTTCGAATTCGGCTTCTGGGAGAGAACGGTCGAGAACGACCGAGATGATCGTCGCCTCACCGTCGATCGAGGTAAAGAGTGGGCCTTCGTCAAAAGTGTGGAAGACGTTGGAGACGTGAGTAGTGCGTGAAAGTCGTTCATCGAGTGATCGCACCTCCTGTGCGAGGGTTGGGTTGGTGACGTCGATGCCGTCATAGAGCGCGACGACATCAGGTGAACTTGCGCCCAGTTCGGCGAGGGTGTCCTCGACTAATTGGCTTTCGGTGTTGGTGTCGCCGACCGGCACGGTCTCGAGCCGATCGACCACCCCTGAGCCCAAGACGATGAAGGCCATGAGTGCCACCAGCCAGATAGCGAGCGCCGCCTTGGGGCGACGGACGGGAAATGACGAGATGGCTGAAAACATGGGGGAACCTCGGGGAAGACAGCAAGGTTACTTACGTAGTAAGCTTATGATGTAAGTCATACTTACTTACTTACATCGTAAGTGTCAACCCTGGTTCCCGAATTCCTCAGTCCGGCGGCTCGAACGTTGGGTGGAACGTGAACGCGTGGCCCGAGGGCCCGTTCGCGGCCAGATGATCGATGTGCTCCTTGGCTTCTTCCATCGTTGGGAGGTGGCCAGCGGGAACCCACCACATGGTGAGCGTAGGAAGGTCATCCATTGCCTTGAACCACTCGCGTCTACGGCGAAGGAACGGCGCGTGGTCGGTCGTGAACACGTAGTCCTTCAGCGCATCGACCGATTCCCACACACTGAGGTTCGGAAGGATCAATTCGTCGTCGAAGGCACGAATTGCAGTGGCGTTTCCAGAGTCGTCCTGCAGCCGCCACACGAATCCCCGAGACGCTTCCGCGATCGCGTTGATGGGGTCAAGGGCCTCCATGAACTCAGCCGTACGCGGATCGTCGACAGGATAATTCAGCCGTCCGATGTTGACCTCAGCGAGATGCCAATTGGAGTGATCGGTCATTGTGTCCTCCCGAATCGGATTGTGAAACTGAATGAAAGCTACGCTCCTGCCATGGCAACTCTCGTGATTACCGCAATCGGCGACGACCGCGCAGGACTGGTCGATGCACTATCGGGCGTGATCGCCCAGCACCAAGGGAACTGGGATCGAAGTCATATGGCCGAGCTCGCTGGCAAGTTCGCTGGCATTGTCTTGGTCACAATCGCAGACTCGCGAGTCGATGCATTCACGCACGATCTTGATCAGCTCGGGTCGAAGGGGCTTCTCCACATCACCGCGGAGCTAGCGGTCAAGCCCAGCAACGATGCCGAAAGCCTTGTTCGCGTCCGACTCAACTTGGTCGGCCAAGACCATCCCGGCATCGTGCATGAGGTGTCACATGTTTTGGCGGCCAATCACGTGAGCATCGACGAGCTCGAGACCGAGACCGTTCCTGCCCCTCAAGGCGGATTTCTGTTCAAAGCGACCGCCGTACTCGAACTGCCGCCGAACCTCGGCGCCGACGCCTTGCACGACGCGCTCGAAGAGGTGGCGGTCGACCTCATGGTCGACCTCCACCTCGAGCACGACTGACGGAATCAGGTACCGGGCACCCTCATCAGCAGTAGCTGACCCGCTTCGCGTTTGACCATGACATCGCCATCGAGTTCCTCATCGATAAAGGTGCTGTGCGCCTGAACGGTGAGGAGCCAGGCACCCCTGCCGAACCACTCCGAGGCGTCAACGATCCCGCTCGACTCCCCGTCGATGTCATTTACCGTGCCAACGACGCGGGATCTTCCGTTCCGCAAGTTCAGCTGCCAAATTCGTGCGTTGTCGGCATCTTCTTGGACCATCAAGCTCTTCTTCGACGTGTCGAGATTGTCGGGATTGACGAACGGCACGTAGGCAGGGCTATCGGGCGCCACATCACCATCGGCCAGAATCGTCAGGCTGTCTACGATGCGTGGATCGTCTTCGTTCATCACCATCTCGAAGATGCGGCCGTGATCGGCAATGTAGACCTTTCGTGAGTTCTTCTTGTCGACAGCAACATCTTCGAGTCGGATGAACGGCATCACGTTGTTGTCGTTCGACCATGCCTCAAGGACGTCCTGGTCGCCAAGAGCGGTCGCTCGGGGCACTGCGGGCGAAACCTCGCGGGGCCGCGCACCGACGCCGTCTGGAAGACCTTCGAACATGAAGTCCCCGATCTCGTCTCCCGACGAGATGATGGCGGTCAGGCTCGAGCCACGTGGAAGTCCGTTGGCCAGCGAGAGGAACGGCGCTTCACTGGTCGTGAACCCACGGTCTCGATCTCTGCCGCGAGAGGACGCTCCGGCAGGAGACACCATGGTCGCCAAAAGGGAAAGGCGGGCCCGTGGGCAACTCTCCATGAAACCGTGCTCCTCGGCAACAACCCGCTAAGACGATGTCCGAATTCGCCTTCGTCATTCGTCGTAGTTGTACTAGGACAGCACACGGAGGAGACCAACATGACCGACACACAGGAAATGACAAGGGTTGAGGGCGAGGCCCTGCTCGAGTACTTGCAGGGACTTCCCGAGGAGAGTTGGGACACACAGACGGTGTGCGATCCCTGGAGTGTGCGGCATCTCGTTGCTCACCTCACAGCGTTGGGCAACCAGACAATGCCGAACTTTGCCAAACGTATGGTTATGACCGGCTTCAACTTCCAGAAGGTGGTCGATGGCGACCTGCAGAAATGGCGGCACCCGACCGCCACGATGCTGGAAAATTTCGAACGCTCGGTCGCCAATCCGTCGACACCAAAAATCCTCGAGGTTCCCGCGTTAGGAGAGTTCATGTGCCACGGCGAGGATATCCGCCGAGCGTTGGGAGATCGATGGGACCACCCAGCCGCACACGTTGAAACACTCGGGCCGAACTACGCCAAGACTGGCAAACCCCTCAACGGCAAGTCGCGAACACCGGGACTCTCGTTCCGTGCCACGGATTCTCAGTTTCGGTTCGGGGAGGGACCCGAGATTGCAGGCCCCGGGATCGACGTCATCATGGCAATAGCCGGACGACTCGACGCGCTCGATCACTGCAAAGGCGACGGTGTTCCACTCATGCGCGCCGCGAGTTAGCGACGACGCGGCGCTAGCTCCCGCGTCGTCGCCCCCAATGCATTGGCGTCAGGTCGCGGGAGCTTCGTTCTGCATGAGCATGCACATGCCACCTGTTGGGTCGGTAATCCCGGCCATTCTCCCAACGCCAGGAACATCGAACGCTGGAACGACGAGAGCTCCCCCGAGCTCGCTGGATTTCGAGACGGTAGCGTCGAGATCGGCAACATTGAAATAGATCGACCAATGGTTTGGGATGCCCTCCATCGGCGGCGCGATGGCGCCTGCAACCTGCTTCTCGCCGACGACGAGCATTCGGTACGGCTCCGCCATACCCATATCTTCTTCCACCGTGGTCGTGCCGTGGATGTCGTTGTAGAACTTCAGCGCGGCCTCTGCGTCGGTGCTGACGAGCTCGTTCCACATGAGCGCTCCGGGCTCGTTGACGATCTCGCAGCCGATGTGCTGGCCCGGCTGCCAAAGGCAGGCAACCGCTCCCGAAGGATCGACTACGACCGCCATCTGTCCGGCGTCCATGACCTGCATTGGCGGCATCATCACCGAACCACCAGCGCCTTCGACCTTCCCAACGGTCTCCTCGATATCGTCGACGGTGAAGTAGGTGTTCCAGAGCGATGGCAGCCCCATCGCCGCTTGTTCAGGGAGCTGTTGCATCATGCCGCGGCACTGCTGCCGTTGAGCGAGGCCATGATGTATTCGCCGCCTTGGTCTGTCGGACTTGCTTCGAATGTCCAGCCGAAGAGCGGTCCGTAAAACGCTTGGGCAGCTGCAGGATCGGTCGTGCTGAGATCGATCCAAGATGGGGTTCCTTGGGCATGACTGGTTACGACTGGCATGGTTCTCACTCTCGGTGTCGGGTATCCGACCGCCACGGGCCGCCGCTACCGTTCTAGAACATGCGTTCGCTCTCGTCAACCTCCGAGAAAAGGTTGACGTTCGCTACATAACAGGTTAGTTATATCGTTATGGCATTGACTACTGACACCGCGGTCGACCCCGAAGCGACGTTCAAGGCGCTGGCGAGCGAGCGGCGATTGCAGATCCTCGAGTGGCTGAAAGACCCAACTGCGCACTTCCCGCCACAAGAGCACGGCGACCCAGTCACCGACGGTGCCTGCAACCAGTTCATCGCCGACAAACTCGGCGTCAGTCAACCGGCCGCATCTCGACACCTCAAGGTGCTGACCGATGCCGACCTCATCATCCCCACCCCCCGTAAAGGGTGGACCTACTACCGACGCAACGAGCCGACGCTCGCCGATCTCAAACGCACCATCAACGAGCTCTAAGGAGCCAACATGTCTACACATCCCGATTTGGCCGGCAAGGTCGTCGTCGTCACCGGCGCTGGAAAGGGCATCGGTGAAGCGATCGCCACTCGTTTCGGCTCCGTTGGTTCTCTGGTTGTCGTCAACGACATCGATCTAGCTTCCGCGACAGCCGTAGCTGAAAACATCGACGCCGCCGGAGGAACAGCGATCGCGGCACAGGCCGACGTCAGCGACAGCGCCCAAGTGAACGCCATGTTCGACGCCACAATTGAGGACTTCGGCACCGTCGATGTGCTCGTCAACAACGCGGGAATCATCTCGCCGATGCTCCACTTCTTCGACGCCGACGAAGACTGGTGGCGGCGCATCATCGACGTCAACCTCACCGGTCATTTCCTGTGTTGTCATCGAGCTGCCCGCATCATGGCGAAAGCGGGCGGCGGGTCGATCATCAACATGAGCTCCGGGGGCGCGACCCGTGCCCACCGCAGTTTCACTGCCTATGACGCATCGAAGGGCGGCATCGACGCCCTCACACGGGCCATGGCGCTCGACCTCGGCCCGTACAACATTCGGGTCAACGCGTTGATGCCCGGCTCGATCGACACAACAGGCATGGACGATGAGGCTCGGGCCCTTCGCGGCGTCAATATCCCTGCTGGCAAGATCGGAGATCCCTTCGACATGACGGGACCAGCACTCTTTCTTGCTTCCGCCGACTCTGGCTACGTGACCGGCGACATCATCAAGGTCGACGGTGGGATGCTCGCCCAGCAACGCAGCGCCACCGTTGACATTGTTCATCCCGACACCTTCCCCGCGATCGAGGATCTCTAGGTATGGGGCTCCGAATCGGGGCTGACGTTGGTGGCACGTTCACCGACATCGTTATCGAGTTGGCCAACGGGAGTTACCAATCGACGAAGGTGCTCACGACGTACGACGCGCCCGAGCTGGGCATCCTCGACGGCATCAGCATGATCGCGAACGAGAACGCGATCGATCTCGCCGACGTCGAACAGATCATCCACGGCACCACGCTGGCCACGAACGCGTTGATCCAGCGCCGCGGTGCTCGCACCGCTCTCGTGACGACAGACGGCTTCCGTGACGTCATCGAGACCCGCACCGAGAGCCGCTTTGAGCAGTACGACCTGAACATCGTTCTTCCGACGCCGCTGATCCAACGAGCCGACCGCTACACCGTCACCGAACGGCTTAACGCTCGCGGGGAAGAGCTGTTGCCATTCGATGAGACCGTCGCCCGCGAGCTCGTCAGCCACATTGGCAAAGAGGGCTACGAGTCGGTCGCTGTTGGCTTCATTCACAGCTACCGCAACCCGGTCAACGAGCGACTCTTCCGTGAGATGCTTCTCGCCGAGCTTCCCGACATCGCCTGCTCGATCTCGAGCGAGGTCTCGCCTCAAATGCGAGAGTACGAGCGTTTCAACACGGTCTGCGCGAATGCCTACGTCCAACCGTTGATGGCGTCATACCTCGTGCGGCTCCGAGACGAGTTGAAGGAGCGCGGAGCCGATTGCCCGCTCTACATGATCCACTCCGGCGGCGGCCTCATGTCGGTCGAATCAGCAGCGGCGTTCCCGGTCCGCCTGGTCGAATCTGGCCCCGCTGGCGGCGCGATCTTCGCGGCAGACCTGGCAGCACGGTATGGACGCGACCGGGTGCTGTCTTACGACATGGGCGGCACCACGGCAAAGATCAGCCTGATCGAGAACTACACGCCCGCTACGGCCAAGACCTTCGAGGTCGACCGCAGCGCTCGTTTCAAAAAGGGCAGCGGCATGCCCATCTCAATCCCGGTGATCGAGATGATCGAGATCGGTGCCGGTGGCGGTTCGATCGCCTCGGTCGACACGCTCGGTCAAATCCGGATCGGCCCGCGCAGCGCGGGCTCCGAGCCGGGACCAGCTTCGTACAGCCTCGGTGGCGTGGACGCCACGGTCACCGACGCCAACCTCGAACTCGGTCGTCTTCACCCCGACACATTCGGAGCGAAAGACATCGACCTCTCCCCTGGCTTCGCAGCGGACGCGCTCGTCCATTCGGTTGGCCAGCACCTCGGTCTCGACGCCCACACTTCGGCCATCGGCATTGCCGAGGTCGTGGACGAAAACATGACCAACGCGGCCCGAGTACATGCCGTCGAGAATGGCAAGGATCTGGCGGGTTACACGATGATCGCCTTCGGTGGCGGCGGTCCGCTCCACGCCTGCCGCCTGCTCGACAAGCTCGGACTCGACGAGTTGATCGTGCCGCCCGATGCCGGCGTTGGCTCGGCTGTTGGCTTCCTACGAGCGCCCTTCGCCTATGAGGCCGTGCGCAGCTTTTACACCACAACCGAATCGTTCGACGTCGACGGAGCCAACACCATCCTGGCCGACCTCGCGGACGAGGCGATGTTGTTCGTACGTGAAGGCACCGATGCCGACATCATTACCGAGCGTCAGGTCGCCATGCGTTACAAGGGGCAGGGCTGGGAGATCCCGGTCACCCTCGACGATGGCCCCTTCGATGACATGGCCGCCGAACTGCTCGGCGCAAAGTTCACGAAAGCGTACGAAGAGTTCTTCGGTCGGGCGATCGACGACCTCACCATCGAGGCCGTGAGCTGGTCGGTCCGAGTCGCATCGATCGTCGAGCCACCGACTCGCGTCGAACTCACTACAGAGTTTGGAATCAGGTCTGACCTGGGCGCCCCGAGCGTCGAAACTCGGATGATGTACGACCCGGTAACCGGGGGCGATGTTGAGGGCGTGATTGTTGAACGCACTGCGATGAGCGCTGGAACCTCCGTCCGAGGGCCCGGCGTCATCGTCGAACAACAGACCACCACCACACTTGCGTCGCATCACATAGCCACCATGCAGGTCGACGGCACGCTCCTCGTGCATCGGATCGGAACGCACTCATGAACGTGGCACCCGCAAATCGTGATCTCCATTACCAGGTGATGTGGAACCGGCTCATCTCGATCGTCGAGGAACAGGCGGTCACGTTGGTGCGAACAGCCTTCTCGACGTCGGTGCGCGAGGCCGGCGATCTCTCGGCCGGAGTGTTCGACCGTACCGGTCGCATGGTCGCTCAAGCCGTGACCGGCACGCCAGGTCACGTCAACACGATGGCTGCGGCGGTCGGTCACTTCATAAACGACATCGGACCGGAGCGCATCTATCCAGGTGACGTCTACATAACCAACGATCCCTGGAAGGGCACCGGCCATCTTCACGACATCACCGTCTGTACGCCGGTGTTTCATCGCGACGAGTTGGTCGGTTTCTTCGCTTCTACCGCCCACGTGGTCGACGTCGGAGGGCGCGGTTACGGACCCGAGGCCAGCGAGGTCTATGAGGAAGGCATCCGCATCCCGATCCTGAAGTGGGTCGAACGCGGCGTGCTCAATGAGGGACTCATCTCGGTCGTGCGGTGGAACGTACGGGAATCCGACCAGGTCATTGGCGACATCCACGGCCTGGCGGCATGCAACGAGACCGGGCGACGACGACTCGTTGCGATGTTTGACGAGTTCGACCTCCCAAATCTCGACGAGCTTGCTGAGTTCATCTTCGAACGCACGCACTCAGCAACGATGACCGCCCTGAAGAACGTCCCCCCGGGCACCTACACGAACACCATGACAGTCGACGGGTACGACGATGAGGTCACGCTCGTCGCGACGATCACCGTCACGAACGAGGGCATGCATGCCGATTTCACCGGCACATCGCCACTGAGCAGCCGCGGGGTGAACGTACCGCTCGGTTATGCCGAGGCCTATTTCACTTATGGAATGTTGGTCTCCTTAGCTCCCGAGCTGCCGAACAATTTCGCATCGCTCGCCCCGTTCACGGTCAGCGCTCCGCCTGGCGTGATTCTCAACGCGCAGCACCCAAACCCGGTCGCGGTACGCCATGTCATTGGTCATTTCGTGACCGACCTCACGATGGGCGCGCTCGCTGGTGTGCTGCCAGACGTGATCCCCGCCGAGGGAGCCGGCGCCCTCTGGAACTTCCAGGCCAGCGCCCGCCAGGCATCACCCGATGATCCGAAGCCGCCCGTTGAGCTACTGATGTTCAATAGTGGCGGGTCGGGTGCTCGCCCGGCGCTCGACGGGATGACCGCTACTGCGTTCCCATCGGGCGTTCGCACGATGTCGGCCGAGGCAACCGAACAGATTGGCCCGATCATCATCTGGCGCAAGGAGATTCGAGAGAATTCCGGAGGAGCCGGAACCTACCGCGGCGGCATGGGCCAGATCCTCGAGATCGGCCCAACGGACGGCTACCAGTTCGAGTTTTCTGCGATGTTCGACCGGGTGGCGAACCCTGCGCACGGACGACATGGAGGCGAGGACGGCGCTCCCGGTGCCGTCTATCTCGACGACGGCACGCCATTCCCCACAAAGGGCAAAGAGACCGTGCCCGCCGACCGGCACCTCATCATGGAGCTCCCGGGCGGAGGAGGCTTCGGCGATCCAGCCGAGCGTGACCCGGCCGCCGTGGCCAACGACAAGACGCAGGGGTACGTCTCGTGAAGCTCCAACCAATCACGAGCGAGCCACGCCAACGCTCCTACGACGTCGTCATCGTCGGCGGAGCGATTATGGGAGCGTCCGCCGCGTGGTGGCTGTCGACCAACCCCGACTTCGACGGTTCCGTGCTCGTTGTAGAGCGAGACACGACGTATGAGTTCGCGTCAACAAGCCTCACGAACAGCTGCATGCGCCAGCAGTTCAGCAACGAAGTAAACATCCGCATCAGCCAATTCGCGGCCGACTTCGTCAACAACTTCCGTCAGTACATCGATGATGGTCCCGACGTTCCAGAACTTGCCACGAGTTACTTCGGCTACATGTTCCTCGCCGGTACCGAACCGGCCGCCGAGAACTTGCGTCAGAACCAACGATTGCAAGCTGAACTCGGCGCGGGCACGAAAATCATGTCGCCTGAGGAAATTCTCGCCGCCTACCCCTTCTACAACCTGGACGGCATCGTTTGCGGGTCGCTCAACCTCGTGAACGAGGGCTACTTCGATGGAGGCACCCTCTTCGATACCTGGCGAAAACAAGCGCGCAAGAACGGCGTCGAATTCTGCCGGAACGAGGTGGTAGCGATCGCTCAGGCCGGTAACCGCATCACCTCGGTGGCACTCGGGACGGGCGAGGAGATCTCTTGCGGCGCGGTCGTGAATGCTGCGGGTCCACGAGCGGTCGAGGTCTCACGCATGGCCGGATTCGATCTTCCCGTCGAGGCCCGCAAGCGCTATTCGTACATCTTCAATGCTGCGGAGCCCCTCGATGGCGATCTGCCCCTCACCATCGATCCGTCGGGCATCCACATGAGGAGCGAGGGCGACGCGTACCAAGCTGGCGGCCCAGCAATCCTCGACCCAGCCGTCGAGTACGACGACTTTCGCGTCGACGGCGATATGTGGGAAGACCGAATGTGGCCGGCGATCGCCAATCGGGTGCCCGCATTTGAGCGAGTGAAGGTCATCAACCGCTGGGTTGGTCACTACGCCGTCAACACGCTCGACCACAATGTGATCGTTGGTCCTCATCCAGATGTCACGAACTACGTGTTCATGAACGGGTTCTCCGGACATGGCCTGCAGCAGTCGCCCGCCATGGGTCGCGGTGTCAGCGAATACCTCACCTACGGCGAGTACCGCTCTCTCGATCTCACCCAACTCGGCTACCAGCGAGTGCTCGATGGAGTCCCCTTCGTCGAGAAGGCCGTCATCTAACTTCCAGGAGTGGGGCGTATGCGAACAGGTGGGCAACTAGTCGTTGATGCGCTGGTGAGCCACGGCGTTACAACCGCCTTCGGCGTCCCGGGCGAGAGTTATCTCGCTGTGCTCGACGCCCTGCACGACACCGATATCAACTTCGTGATCTGCCGCCAGGAGGGTGGCGCCGCCTACGCCGCTGAGGCGTGGGGTCGCCTCACCGGCGACCCCGGTATCTGCATGGTCACGCGTGGCCCCGGCGCCACCAACGCATCGGTCGGCATCCATGCCGCAATGGAGAACTCCCAGCCGATGATGGTATTGATCGGGCAGGTCGCCACCGGCGAGATGGGCCGCGAAGCGTTCCAAGAGATCGACTATCGGCGTTTCCTCGACCCAATCACCAAGTGGGTCACCCAGGTCGATGATGTCGACGAGCTTGCCGAGGCGCTGATCACCGGCTTCCAAATCGCCGTTTCGGGCCGTCCGGGCCCCGTCGCCATTGCACTACCCGAAGACATGCTGCGGGCAGCCACCAAGGTCACCGCCGTCGAACCACGCCCAATCGAACGGGCAACACCCAGCAATGACGAGATCGATTCGATTATTCGCGAGCTCGCCGATGCCGAACGTCCGGTGATTATTGCCGGTGGCGGGCGCTGGACCGAGCAAGCCCGCGTCGACCTGACCGCATTCGCGGTTGAAAACGACATCCCCGTCGTGCCAGCATTCCGCTTTCACGATCTCGTCGACAATCTCACCGACATTTATGTTGGCGAGGCCGGCGTCGGCATGATGCAGCCGGTGAAAGACACGATCCGTAGCGCGGATGTGATCCTCGGGCTCGGGATCCGCTTCGGCGAGATGACCACCGCTGCATGGACGCTGATCGATCTCGACGAGCCCACCCAACGCATTGTGCACGTGCACCCTGATCCAATCCAGCTTGGGCGTATCTATCCAACGGCTGTCGGCGTGATCGGCGACCCCTCGGTCACGATCGGGCTCCTTCGCGACCGGGTCGTCGACCACGGCGATCGCCGTGCCGCGTGGCGACATGAACGACGCAGCGCATACATCGACGCCGCTGTCGCCCCACCACAGCCCGGTGCCCTCGACATGGGCGTCGTGATGCGCTGGCTTCAGGACAACCTGCCGCCGGACGTCATCGTGACCAACGGCGCCGGCAACTTCTCGATCTGGCCGAACAAGCTGCTGCGCTACGGCGCCGACGCTCGGCTGCTCGCTCCCCAAAACGGCACCATGGGCTACGGGCTCCCAGCCGCGATCGCCGCAAAGGCCGCTCACCCGGAACGCACGGTGGTGTGTTTCGCAGGCGACGGCGATCTCCAGATGAACATCCAGGAGCTCGGCACTGCACGCCAAGCCGGAATCGAACCGATCGTGCTCGTACTCGACAACGGCATGTACGGCACAATCCGTGCCCACCAGGAGCGCAACTATCCCGAGCGCGAATCCGGTACGAAGATCGTCAATCCAGATTTCGTCGCGCTCGCCCGCGCCTACGGAATGCACAGCGAACTGGTCGAGCGAACCAATCAGTTCCCTGGGGCCTTCGAGCGAGCTAAGGCCTCCCCCACAGGGGCGCTTCTGCATCTACGGGTGCCACCGGAAATGTTGTCGCCGTGGGAGTCGATCGACGACGCCCGCGCCCGCAACAAGTAGCCGCGGGAAGCGCCGAGATCAGCAATACTCTCAGTCATGCAAAAAGAGATGATCGTCCTCGACGGCGGCATGGGCAAACACCTCGAGCGATCGGGCGCGCCGTTTCGCCAGCCCGAGTGGTCAGCGCTTGCGCTGCTCGAAGATCCCGACGCCGTGCGGCGTGCGCACACGGACTTCATCAACGCGGGCGCAGACGTGATCATCACCAACACTTACTCCGTCGTTCCGTTTCATCTCGGCGCTGATCGCTTCGCGGAACGGGGCCGCGAGCTCGCAACACTCGCTGGGCGCCTGGCGAGAGAGGCCGCTGAGATAGCCGACCGGAAAGTGCTGGTCGCCGGGTCGTTGCCGCCGCTGTTTGCGTCATACAAGCCGGCGAAGTTCCGACCGGACGACGCACCTGCGATGTACGACGTCCTGGTCGAAGCTCAGGCGCCATTCGTTGACCTGTGGATCGGTGAAACGGTGAGTTTGATAGCCGAGGCTGAAGCGATCCTCGACGCGATCGGGCGTGCCGGATCCGAGGCCGAAGTTTGGATGTCGTTCACCGTGCCCGATGATCCGCCAGGCAGCGAGGTCGGGCTCCGCTCCGGTGAATCGATCGCCGATGCGGTCGCGGCCGTTGGCGAACGAGTCAGCGCCATCCTCTTCAACTGCTCGCCGCCCGAAGCAATCACGGTTGCGCTCGGCCATGTGCACGAAGCCCTCGCCGACAACCCGAGCGGAGTTCGAGTCGGCGCATACGCCAACGCCTTCGCACCAAAGATGCCTGATCACTCGGCAAACGAAACTCTCCTCGGTCGCCGCGAAGACCTCACCCCGAGTATCTACCGAGAAGTCTCTGCTGGGTGGATAGCAGACGGCGCCTCGATCATCGGTGGTTGCTGCCAGATGTTCCCCGAACACATCGAAGCCTTGGGCACTCTTCGAATCGTCGACTGAGGCGGAGCAGCGCCGTGGATGCGAAACTTGGCAGCGCATGACTATGACCATCGGAGCGGGTTCGACCGTCGAGGACGCTCGAACGTCGCCGTGGCTCACTGTTTTGAAGAAGATGATCATCGTGCTGGCTCCATTTGGCGTCGTGCAACTGTGGCGCTCGACGTTTCCCAATTCGTTCCCCGATTGGGCTCTGGTCATGCCCGACGCGGCGATTCCAAATCTGGCTGAGCCGGTGAATCGTTTCGTCGACTTCTTGAAGGAGGACGAAATTTTCGGGCTCTTCAACTTTCGGGAGCTCACGAGGTCGTTGTCCGGGTTGCTCGACTATCCAATCGACTTTGCTGAGGGCCTCCTTCGAACCGGGGAAGGCTCCTTGGGCGTTGGCCCGATCCCTTGGCCGATGCTCGTCTCTCTCGGTGGTGTGCTGGGCTGGTATCTGGGAGGGCGACGCCTCGCCCTGCTCGCCGTGGGATCGATCTTGTATTTCGCTGTCGTTGGTGTGTGGGAAGACGCCATGGAAACCCTTGCGGTTCTTGCCGTGGCTTCCCCAATAGCCGTGATCCTCGGCTTCTCCCTCGGCCTGTTCGCTGTGCGGAAACGCTGGTTCGAGAAAGTGCTCGTTCCGTTCTTAAACGTCCTGCAAACCTTCCCCCATTTCGCCTATCTGATTCCCGTGGTTGTGTTCATTGGTCTCTTTGGCCGAGCTGGTGTGATCGCCACGATAATTTTCGCCTTCCCTCCGATGGCTCGGCTGACCATCGTTGGGATGCAGGGCATTCCGCCCGATGTCATCGAGGCGGGCAAGATGTCGGGCTCATCGTCGTTGCAGCTGCTTCGAAAGGTCGAGCTGCCCTCAGCCCGCCGGGCGCTCATGGTGGGTGTGAACCAGGTGGTCATGAGCTCGCTCGCTATGGTCGTGATCGCCTCGCTCATTGGCACCAGCGGCCTCGGCCTGTCGTTGCGGCAGCGACTCCGACAGCTCGACATTGGAGAGGCCTTCCAGATCGGTATCGCCGTAGTACTGATGGCGATCGCCTTAGACCGACTGAGCCAGGCATGGGCCGAACGGGAACCCCAGTACCGGGAGGGTCTGCCGTTCGTCCAGCGCTACAAACATCTACTGGTCGCCCTCGTGCTCGTCATCGCAACATTCGCTGCTTCACGAATCTTCGAGTCGATGCATGTGTTCCCCGATGAGTGGCAGTTCTCTTTCGCGGACCAGGTCGACCAGTTCGTCCGGTGGATGTCGACAAGCCTGCCCGTCGAGTCGACGAAGAACTGGCTCCTCTTCAACCTCCTGCTCCCCATGCGAGATGCCTTTCGCGCAACTCCATGGATACTTGGCGTGGCCATTGTGGCGAGCATCGGTTGGGCGTTGCGCGGGCCGCGCCTTGCGCTATCTGCGGCAACGTTTCCGCTTCTCATAGCTCTCACCGGGTACTGGTTCGAAGCGATGGAGACCACGTACCTCGTCGTTGCTGCGGTCGGAATTTGCACAACGATAGGCGTACCGCTCGGCGTGTGGGCCTCGAAGTCCGCACGCCGGATCAGCGCGATGCAAGTAGTCCTAGACGCCTTTCAAACCATGCCGCCGTTCGTCTACTTCCTGCCGGTCATCATGTTGTTTCGCATTAGCCCAGCGGCAGTGCTGACGTCGATGATCATCTACCCGATGGTTCCAGCGGTCCGATACACGATGCTCGGGTTGCGCGGCGTTCCAGTGGACAAGGTCGAGGCGGCAAAAACCTCCGGCTGCACGTCGTGGCAGGTGCTGTGGAAGGTCAAGATGCCACTCGCCATGCCCGAGATCCTGCTCGGGCTAAACCAGACCATCCTCTACGCGATCTTCATGGCGATCTTGGGAACCCTTATCGGCGGCGTGGGCGGGCTGGCAGCACCGCTCAAAGTCGCACTCGGGGGCGCTGATATGGGCAACGGAATGGTCGTAGGACTCACGGTTGCGTGCATTGGCCTCACCGCGGACAAGCTCATCACCACCTGGTCGGCCGAACGCAAAGCGCAGTTGGGTCTGCCGTAACGACTGGCCGGCCTGCCGTTGGTGCGCTGTAGACAACATCCTTCTATTGACGAAGTGTGCGCCGAGGAGTGCGCTGCTGATCCTTTCGCTCGCTGTAAAACACCTACAAAGTCGTTGCAGGGGCAGGCCGAGCTCGGCGAATCCGAGCCAGATCAAGGTGATTGTTCAGGCTGTTCTTGAGGAACGCGAGCATGAACGCCGGAGTCTCGGCACGATTCAGACACAGATTCCGAATAGGGATCACGGCACGCCAGGTTCAAACTCAGACACTGACACGAGACATCGGCGTTTCGATCAAGAATCGAGGTCATTGAGGTATTCACCGTCCACCCGTCGAGGCGCAAGGTGGACGAATGAACACAACAACTGCTCCCGGCTCAGCCATCACCACTCCCTCAGACAGCATGGCTGCGCCAGACAGCTCGCCGCCCGCTGGAGAGAGCGCAGCACAGACAAAACACCGGCGCCGAATCATGAAGTTGCTGGCGAAGAAGACCTGCTGCACGGTCGCCACCTCATCACCCGTCGGAAGCCCGCATGTCGTCGGCGTGGTCTATGAGTGGGTCGATGGAAATATGTGGATCCACTCGATGGCAACCAGCCGCAAGGCCAGGAGTATCGCAGCCAACGGGCGGGCAGCCGTAACGGTCCCGTTCCGTCGGCTTCCCGCTGGCCCTCCGTTCACGATCCACTTCCAGGCCGACGCACAGATCGTGCCCATGAATGCGCCTGAAGTGACCGAGCTGCTCGACGCCGGAGAACTTTCCCCAATCGCCGGACACGGTGCGCTCGACGCGCCCGACGGCTGCTTCGTAAAGGTCACGCCCAGGAGAACCATCCACAGCTACGGCCCAGGAGCGAGTGTCATTGGACTGATTCGTGACCCGCTCAACAACGGCGCCGGAAGCTTCCGCATCGACGACATGTTCTACTGCCCCTCAGAGCTCAGCGGCCCCTGGGGTGTCGATCTGCCGTACATGGCCGACCATCTGTGGTTCCACGTCGTGACCAGCGGTTCGTGCACCGTGCGCGACCCTTCTGGCGTCGAGCATTCGGTTCGCAGCGGTGACGTGATCGTCTTCCCACATGGAGGCGGCCAAACCGCGTACGACCGACCGCACGCTGCCACGTCGGTGGTATTCGACCTGCCCCACGAATACATGAGCGAGCCGAGCATTCAAACGGATCGTCGGCACACCGCCCAGCCAAGTTCGCTGTAGCGCCCATCCGAAGTGACCCTCTGCATCGACGAAGTAGTCGACGCAGTACACGCCGTCCGCTGCGTGCATGGACTCCAAGACATCCCACCCGCGCCGACTCATACGGTCATTGAACTGGAAATACTCGAGCAGGCGATAACCGAAGGTTCTTAAGTCCATCGCACCGCGGAAGATTCATGCCCGCCCACGGGTTTCTTTTGCGATGGATCATTCCGCAACGTCTCCCGAACGGATCCGCAAGCTCGGCATCGCCGCGGTCGGTCTGTTGCTGCTCGGCACGTGGGCGTTCTGGCCCAGCGCTGCCACTTCCTCAACCACAGCCGGCGAGCGCGTCAGCCCGAGATCGGCGTACAACCCGGTGCTCGCTGGCGAATCGCTGCCCGCAGACTTCCGCCAGATCCTCCCCCGCGACGGAATCCGGCCGATTTACGACCCGACGTTCGCCCCCGCCGACGAGGTCGACTGGCCGGACTCGACCGACGTCATCGGCATACCCATACTCGTCAGTTGGTGACCGTTGTGCGCAACGGCGATGGTCCATCGCCGCCAGGTCGAGAACGAAACGCTGATCTTTGGCGTCCACGGGGCGCTGCTCGGAAACGCCATGACCTGGTGGGATCACGGCACGGGTTCGATCTGGACTCAGCCGACCGGCCAAGCGATCGCCGGGCCGCGCAAGGGCCAGACCGTCGACTTGTTGCCGTCGCAGTTCACCTCGTGGGCAGCGTGGAAGGAGTCGTACCCAAACACCCAGGCGCTCGACGTGCCCGCCGGTCCATCGTCGTTCGATCTCACCGACTTCCTCATCGTGGTCGACTTCACGGACGAGGCTCGGGGTTATGCAGTCCCAGACTTGCGCCAGGTGGGCGTCGTAAACGACACGGTCGCTGGCATTCCGATTGCGGTCGTGAGCGACCCTGCTGACCCGACACGGTGGGCGGTGTACTCCCGTGTGGTCGATGGCGAGATTCGCGAATTCGACATGGTGGGCGGTGAACTCCTCGAGCGCTCCACGGGTACGACGTACAACCCGGCCAGGGGTTTTGGTTTGGACGGGCCGTTGAGCGAGGAGACGCTCGATCATCTCGCGGCGTTCACGAGCTTTCCTTCAGACTTCCCGACGTTCTGGCCAGACGGCACCGTCTGGGACATTGATTCTGGGAGATGATGATGCGGCGCGATGAGTAGGTTTTCGATCTTCCTGCGCATCGACAACGGCACATGGTCGCGGGTCCAGGCCGAGACGCTGCCCCGTCGATCTCTGACCGTCGTCGCAGCGTTCGCGCTCGCCGCGTGGAACCGTTTTGGCGCACAGGCCGTCCTCGGCCCTCGTTCGCCGGTGCGCATGATCCTGATCGGCACGTACGGATGGATTCTGCTGACCCTGGTCATCTGGCTGATCGCTCAACGACGTGAGTTTTCGGTTCCCGGCACGCCGCTCTATTCGCTCCAACGAGCGGCCACCTCACTGACTGTCGCGCACTTCCCGCTGATCATCCTCGGCATGTACAT
>JBLIMK010000080.1:0-19334 GCA_047638715.1 Verrucomicrobiales bacterium | reverse complement strand
CGTACAGCTCTTCGGACGGGGTTGCTCCAGTGAGCGCATCTCGGGCAGCGTCGATCGTGATCGTGTTCGGCCCGACAGCAGCGAGTCCGACCCGGCCATCGGCGATCGTGTTGCCATCCATCCACACAGCGGCGCCCGAGGACACGACAGCCCAATCACCGGCTCGTCGCTCCACCTTGTTGTATGCGCTGCTTCCGTTTGCACGAATAGGAACGCGAACTTCGATCAGCATCTCAGCGTCACCGACAGCGGTCTCGTATGGACCTTGGTGGAAATCGTGCATCGAAACAAGCCGCTCGCCGCCTGAACCCTTGATCACACACACCGCATCGAGGGTCGAACAGACAGCGGACAAATCCTCGGACGGATCGGCTTGGCACAGCGAGCCGCCGATGGTTCCCCGGTTTCTCACCACGGGATCGGCAATCACCCTCTCAGCATCTCGAAAGATCGGGAAGGCCTCGGCGAGTTCGTCGCTCTCGAGGAGCTGCTGGTGGCGGGTCATGGCCCCGATGTGCATGTGGTCACCCTCGATCCGGACGTAGCCGAGCTCGTCGGCGAGATCGTTGATGTCGATGATGTATTCGGGGTTCGCTAGGCGAAGCCGCATCATCGGGAGCAGACTGTGGCCGCCGGCGATTAGGCGCGCCTCAGACCCCAAGCGCTCAAGCAATCCGATCGCGTGATCGACGCTTTCGGCTCTCTCGTATTCGAACGGTGCGGGTACTTGCATGGTGGAACCCCCTGGATCTGGCGTAGCCGCCACATTCCCAAGGGTCCCTTCGTTGCGTCAATCCGAGTTAAGGGAACGCTTAATCGTCCAGCGGCTCACTATTTGGCGATGAGCCAGATGATGATGATCAGCACGACGATGCCAACAGCGAGGACGGGGAGGAACCGCTTGAACACGGCGCCTCCAGCGACCCCGAGAAGGTCGAGTACTTCGTCATCGTCATCGTCATCGTCGGCAACGACGACATCTGCCGCAGCGTCTGTTGCCTTGTCGACTATCGACTCGTCAGCCTCAGCGTCTGTTGCAGCGTCTTCCTGGGCGGCCTCCGCGCTTGCCTCGGCGATGCCATCGATCGCCGCTGGCTCTCCGATCTTTGCCTCCAGGCATTCTGCGAACTGTCCAAGGAGCTTCGTCGAAACGTCTTGCATCACGCCTCGACCGAACTGTGCGACCTTGCCCGAAACCTTGAGATCGGTCTCGATGTCGACCTTGGTCTTGTCGCCGACGGCGGTCATCTGAGCGGTGATTAGAGCCTGAGCATTGCCGGCGCCGCGGGTGTCGCGCCCCTTACCGTTGATCACGGCCTTGTAGTTGGTGTCATCTTTCTCGACGAACTCGGCCGAGCCTTTGTACTCCGAGGTGACCGGACCGACCTTGATCTTGACGCCGCCGGTGTAGACGCCGTCGGATTCGTCGGTGAGCTTTGCTCCCGGGAGACATGGCGTTATCTCGGGGATGTTGGTGAGGAGTTCCCACGCATCCTGGATAGGTGCGTCGACGGTGAACGTGTTTTCGATCTTCATTCGTGAATTCTCTCTCAAAAGGTGGCTTAGACACGATTCCAATGCTCAGATAGTTCCGTCAACGTGACTTAAGCACTTCCTTAAGTCACTGTGTCAGGATGGAAATCGATGACGCCCACTCAGCTTCGTAGCTTCGCCACCGTTGTTCGGGTTGGGTCCGTCCGCGGCGCCGCCCGAGAGTTGGGAGTCACCGAGGCTGCCGTATCAGGAAGCGTTGGATCGCTGCGCAAGGAATTTGACGATTCGCTCTTCAGCCCGTCGCGAAGGGGGCTCGTTTTCACGCCCGGCGGACTCCGGCTTGCGCAGAGAGCAGTGGAGATGCTCGGTCTGCAAGAACAGACTCGGCGCGAGGTCCATGATGCGCACGACGGTCGGCGAATGTTGCGAATCGCAGCGACCAGCTTGTTTGCCGAGTACGCAGCGCCCGGTTTGATCGAGTTGTTCTCTATGCGAGCTGACGACCTTGAAGTCGAGCTCTTGGTCGAGGCGTCCAACCGTTTCCCCGAGCTCTTGATGTCGCACGAGGTCGACGTCGCTATCGGCCCAAAAGCGTCCGGGCCAGCACCCTTTGGAATCGTGGGCGCGGAGTTCTTGCGCTACGACGTCGTCGCCGTAGCTACGCCAGACCTGAAATTCGAGCGCATCGAGGAGCTCAGTTGGTTCCTCGGCCCATCGGCCGTCGAACCCCTCGGTGTTTCCCAGTTCATTCTCGAGCGGGTCGGGGTGCGGGAGAGCATGCAGCGCATTTATACAAGCCACTCCGCTGCAATCGCTGAGGCTCGCAATGGCAATGGGATCGCGCTTGCGCCCAAGTTCGCTGTTGGTGAAGCGCTTAAATCTGGCGCACTCGTTCTGATCGACACGCCGAACTGCGCGGCGACAGGAACCTGGTCAGCCAGCGCTTTGCCGGCCCACAAATCAACGCAGGTCGCTCGCGAACTCCTGCGATTCGTGAGCACGCCGCGCGCCATCCAGGCGATGCTCAGCGGATCTGGCAGCAACATCGGACGTTTCAAGCCCCGAGTCCACATCACGCTCTGGAGCTAGCCCCGTTCGCCAAGTGAGCTTGCGAGGGTCTGACCACGATTATCCCGTTTTGTAGCGCAGCAGCGTCAGCGAGAGTGGCGGAAGGGTTAGCCAAATCGACTGTTCGAACCCGTTGTGCCCATCGGGCGTCGACTCGAACGCCGCGGACTGTTCGTATCCCGAACCGCCATAAGCCTCGTCATCGCTACAGAGCAACACCTCCCACGTTCCAGCCGCCGGTACGCCGGTCATGACCCGATCTCGAGGAACTGGCGTGGCGTTGAGCGCAACGACGACCATGTCGCCTTCGCCGTCTTCACGGAGGAAGGTGATGATGCTTCGCTCGTCGTCGTTGGCATCGATCCATCGAAACCCGTCGGCTTCACCATCTTTGACGTGCAGCGCCGGAACCGTCCGATACAAATGGTTCAAGGTGGCAACCCACTGAAGGACACCCTCGTGTGACGGGTCGTTCGTGAGATGCCAGGGAAGGCTGTCTTCGTGATTCCACTCGGTCCACGGGGCGATCTCGCCTCCCATGAAGACGAGCTTCTTGCCAGGTGTTGCGTACTGCCAGCCGAAGAGCATGCGCAGGTTCGCGAACTTCTGCCAATCGTCACCCGGCATCTTGTTGAGGAGCGATCCTTTGCCATGGACCACCTCATCGTGGCTCAGCGGCAGCACGAAGTTTTCACTGAAGCCGTAGATGGCTCGAAACGTCAGTTTGTCGTGGTGGTACCGACGGTTGATTGGATCCTCGTGGAAATATTCGAGGGTGTCGTTCATCCATCCCATATCCCACTTGAAGCCGAAACCAAGGCCACCCTGATCGGTCGGTTTTGTCACGCCAGGCCAGGCGGTCGACTCCTCGGCGATCATCAAGATGTCGGGGAAGATCGAGTACATCTCGTGATTGAGCTGTTGCAGAAACGAAATTGCTTCAAGGTTCTCGCGGCCGCCGTATTCGTTCGGAATCCAATCATCTCCGCGGCTGTAATCGCGATAGAGCATCGACGCGACCGCGTCGACTCGGATGCCATCGATATGGAAGGCTTCGAGCCAGAAGCGGGCGCTCGACATGAGGAAGCTGCGAACTTCGTGGCGCCCGTAGTTGAAGATCGAACTCTTCCAGTCGGGGTGAAATCCCTCGCGAGGGTCGGCGTGTTCGTACAGCGACGATCCATCGAACGCATTGAGGGCAAAGGCATCGGTGGGGAAGTGCGACGGCACCCAATCGAGGATGACGCCGATGTTCGCGTTGTGAAATGCGTCGATCAGATCCATGAGTTCGCCAGCGCCGCCATAACGCGAGGTTGCGGCGAAGTATCCAGTGGTCTGGTAACCCCAAGATGCGTACAGCGGGTGTTCGGTCAGGGGGAGAAATTCGACATGGGTGAAGCCCATCTCGGCAACGTGAACAACGAGGGCGCCGATGTGCTCGGAGTAGGTCAATGACCGGTGCTCGGGCCCTACCGTTCGCCGCCAGGAGCCAAGGTGCACCTCGTAGATCGAGATCGGCTGATCCCAACGATTGTGTTCACCTCGAGTCGCCATCCAGGCATCGTCAGCCCAGTCGTGTGAGAGATCGGCGAGTACGGACGCCGTGTTTGGTGCGAGCTCAGCTTCGAAGGCCATTGGGTCGGCCTTCTCCTGGACCGATCCGTACGACGATTCCACGCGGTACTTGTATCGAGTTCCCGCGGTGAGGCCCGCGATGAATCCATCCCACACGCCGCTCGAGCTCACTGCTTGGAGCGGTTCGCCCGGATGGGTCCAGTTGTTGAAGTCTCCAATGACGCCGACGGACGCTGCATTGGGCGCCCACACGGCGAAACGAGCTCCACCGACACCATCGACATGTGCCAATCGACCACCGAGGCCGTCCCAGAGTCTCGTGTGATCGCCCGCGTTGAAGAGAAACTGATCCTCGGCGCCGAACCATGTCCCCGCATCGGGCGCTACATAGCTCGCGTCATCGTCTGAAGAGCTCATTGGAGGAGTCTTGCCGACATGGACCAGCGACGTCGGGACGCCATCGCCGGGTTCGTGTCTGTCAGCTCACCCGAATGGGTGCGGCGTCGATAATGTCGAGGCCGCTACCACCTCGGGCAAAATCGGTGCTCGACACGTCGATGAGTACGTCGTCGCCGCGTCCGCCTCCGAGCGTGTCGTTGCCCGGTCCGCCCGAGATCAGGTCGGCTCCGTCCTCGCCGAAGATCGTGTCGGCGCCGCGATCACCAGCGAGTGTGTCGCGTCCGGGTCCGCCACGAAGTAGATCGGCGCCGCGTCCGCCGAAGAGAACATCGCTGCCCGCATCTCCAAGGAGCGTGTCAGCCCCACGACCGCCGAAGGCGACATCGGCGCCGAACCCGCCTCGAATTTCGTCATTGCCCGGTCCGCCGATCAGAACATCAGCCGCGCCGTTTCCAAAGAGTCGATCGTTGCCAGCACCGCCGTAGAGCCGATCAGCGTCGACACCACCATGAATCTGGTCATCGCCGTCACCGCCGAAGACGATGTCTTCGCCGGCGAGTGTCGTGATGACGTCATTTCCGCCCAGGCCGCAGATGACGTCTGGTCCATTAGTCCCATTGAGTCGGTCGTTGCCTTGGGTGCCGATGATCGTGCAGGCGGGGCTGATTCGTCCCTCGCACGCGTTGCCTAGACCGTCGTCGTCCTGATCGAATTGGTTGACTTGGCTGACCGACGGGCAGTTGTCGATGAGGTTGGGGAAGCCGTCGCCATCGGTGTCGGCCCCTGGCCCGTCGTCGGGGTCTGCGTCGCAATGGTCGGGGAGGCCGTCGAGATCGAGATCGCGCAGGTCGTTCGTGGCATCGGATCTGCAGGGATCGAGGTCGTCTGGGAGGCCGTCGCCGTCGTCGTCGCTGTCACATTCGGCGGGCAAGTCGTCGCCGTCGACATCGATTGGGAGCGGATCGAAGGCCGTGCCGCAGAGTTGGGCGTCGTCACGACCGTCGCCATCGCGTGTCATGGTCAGGGTGAATGGCGCCTCGAGGGTTTCGGTTTGACCATCGACGGTGACCCGTCCGATGTGTGTGCCTTCAGCAAGGCTGGCGGTGTTGAGGACTGCTCGTTGTCCCGAGCCGACTGCGATGTCATCGATGAACCAGGTGACTGCAGCGCTGGTTTGCTTCGTGGCACGAACCGCGAGTTCGAAGGGCACATTCTGTCCGACCACTCCTTCGACCGCTTTGGGAAAGATCAGTTCTTGGAGTGTTTGTTGCGCTTTTGGCGCCGGCAGCGATCTACCCAGTTCGTTGGTCGGGGTGAGCCCAATGGCGGCGCCGGAGTCGGTGAGGACATTGGAGAGAGCAGCAGCGAAACGGACGTCATCGACCAAAATTATGACCTTGGCGCCAGCCTCGAACACCGTGCGTCGAATGGCGTTGACCACATCTTGACTCGCCAGATCGATTGTGAGGTTTTGGGCACGGACGACGATCGTGGCATCGGTAACTGTTGGCGTGAGAAGGTTGGTGGCGGTCTCGATGGCTGCTCCGAGCTCTTGCAGCGTTGAGATACCGTCGGTGATCTCGAGTTCAGCGAGGGCCTGCGAGAGTTGTTCGGCCGAGGCGTAGCTGGGAGCGACGATGGGAACTGCCGGCGCCGCGGTAGTCGTCGTGGTTGGTGCAGCGGTGGTCGTCGTGGTTGGTGCAGTGGTAGTAGTCGTCGGTGGTGCAGCGGTGGTAGTAGTCGTCGGTGGTGCAGCGGTGGTAGCAGTCGTCGGTGGTGCGGTGGCCGCCAACGGCACTATGGCAACAGAAGGTGAAACAGCTGCCGCCGAGAAACGATCGAACCAGGCCGCGGCATCCGCCGATATGGCGTCGAGTGCCGGCTGGTCATCGGGAGTCGTCCCGAGGACGAGGACCACTTCAGCGGGCGCAACCGGTGCTTCCGTGGGAGGGAGGCCGACGGGCATGAGAGCGTCGATCAACTCGGCGATAGCTGCGACGCCGAGCCGGTTTGGCGAACCGACCATGTTTGCCTTCGAAACGAGCCAGTTCGCGTCGTCGTCGATGCGATGGCCCTCGAAGACAACGTCTGTCTCGATAACGAGGACTGGAATCTCGGGAACCGATTCGGCAACCGCTCGTCGAAGTGACCCGGCTGTGTCAAAGACCGCCCGAACCTGTCCGTTGGCGTCCGTCGATGAACCGCAGCAGGCGCTTCCGAGAACGAGTGGCCGCGTGCTCACGGGAACCGGGGGAGCAACGACCACGATCGTTGCATCGGGCGCCTGACGATGCGCTTGTTGGAGCAGAGATCGCCACGAAAAGAACGAGTTGGACGCGGTTGCTCTCGCAAGGTTGGCCTCTTCACGGCAACCATCGGCTGACCGCGTCTCCTCACCCAGACATTGCGCGGCCAACGAATTCCAATCGAACTCAAGGCCGATTCCACCGATGATCACCAAGCCCGATTCAGCGTCGATACCGGGTAGTTGCTCGCCCGTCACGGCCTGGAAGGACGCATTTGCGCACGATCGATTGTCGACCGTGATGATGGTTTCAGGGGCTGTTCTGGCCGCGAGCTCGACGGGACCGGCGAACGAGGTGGCGCATCCTCCCGGCCGAATTGGTGCGACGCTCGGAGCGGCCATGAAGGAGTCGCCCAACACTGAGACGATCGAAGAAGGGAGCAGCGGTTCGGAGACGACGAGGATTTCATCTTCGTTGGGCACAGCGTCCTGGCTCGACAGCGCTCCGGTGGACAGTAGGGAGGCAACGATCGCTAGCGGGAGCATCGTGAGAAGTAAACGGCGTGAATGCGCGGAGCGGGACGTCATGGGCGAAAGGCTACGCGCCGTGGTGCCCGGGGTTAGGGAGGGTTCCTGACGATGGCCGAGCTTGGTGAATTGGTGCTCATGTTCAGCTGAGAGTTGACGATTGTTTCGATATGCCTACGGTCCAAGCCTCCGCTGTCGCGTACCCGTCCGCTCCTTCGACGATGCAGGAGCTCGGCATTCCAGCCAACTTGATCGAGGACATCATTTTGCAGCGCCTCGTGCTCGACGGTCGCTCATCGGTCACTCGAATGGCGGTAGCGACAGCGCTCTCAGTGAGCATCGTTGACTCGACGATCGACGGACTTCGCCAGCGTTTGATGCTCGAGATCCAGGGCATGGATGGTCGCGATTACATTCTCGCTCCGACCGAAAAGGGCAAGGCGGAAGCGCTCAGTCGTGGCGCAGCTCTGTCGTATGCCGGCGCAGCGCCGGTCTCGCTCGACGTCTATACCACCATGGTCGAGTCTCAAATTGGACGCTCTCCAATCACCGCTGCGACACTGAACGAAGCATTCAACGATCTCATCATCGAACCGGGCTTCTTCGACGACCTCGGCCCAGCGCTCGTCTCGAAAGGCGCAGTCTTTCTCTACGGCCCCCCTGGGACCGGCAAGACCAGCCTCGCCGAGCGGATGATCAAGATGTACAAGGATCCTGTCCTCGTGCCCCGAGCCGTGGAGTTCGATCGCTCGATCATCACCGTCTTCGACCCTTCTATTCATGAACCGGTCACCCCGCAGCCTGCTGGTCTCGACAATCGTTGGGTTCTGTGCCTGCGCCCGTGCGTGATCGTGGGCGGTGAGCTCACCGCGAAACAGCTCGATCTTGAACGCGACGACTCGACCGGTGTCTACCGCGCTCCTCTGCAGATGAAATCGAACAATGGCATCTTCGTGATCGACGACTTCGGCCGCCAGAAGATGACACCTGAAGCGCTCCTCAACCGCTGGATTGTGCCCCTGTCGCGCAGCATCGACTTCCTGACCCTGGCCCATGGCGCTGCGTTTACGATTCCGTTCGACGCCAAGGTCGTGTTCTCGACGAACATGCGACCGGACCAACTCGGCGACGATGCGTTTGCACGTCGTATTCCGAACAAGGTCTTCGTGGGTGCGATCGATGATGCCGCTTTCGACCAGATCCTCGCCGCTGTGTGCAAGGGCATGGGGATCGGCTGCAATCAAGAGGCTGCCAACTATCTCAAGGCGCTTATCAAGGATCAGACCGGGACGGACTTGCGCCCGTACTACCCAGCTGACTTCTGCAAGACGCTGAACGCGATCTGCGATTACGAGGGCCGCCCAAAGGTGCTCGACCGCAACGCCATCGACCGTGTCGCCAACATCTATTTCACCAAGAACGACGACGCAGGTGTCTGGGAGACCCAGGCAGATGTTGCGGCGTAGCTGATCTAGCCGACCCGAACCACAATCGTGTGGAAACCTTCGGCGCCATTCGGTGCCGGGGCGACCGAAATCGGCGATTGTGTAAAGCCGTTCTTGTCGGTGGCCCGGACACGAATGAGCCAATCGCCGGCGGGTGCGTCCCAGTCGTAGCGCCACTGAATCCAGGTCTCATCGGACTCGACGTTGGCTAGCTCGGCTTGGACCCAGACATCGTCCTCGCCGAACGAGACCTCGACTCGATCGATCCCGATCGTTGGCGACCACGCAATACCGCCGAGCGCGGTCGGGCCAGCGTTGAGCTCTGTTCCATGTCGCGGGACGTCGATCCGCGATTGGGTTTTGATCGGTCCTTCTTTGCTCCAGCCGCGAGGCATCCAGAATCCGTCGACCCCGATCCAGTCGGTGATCGAGATCTCTTCGACCCATTTGGTCGCCGATACGTATCCATAGATGCCGGCAACGACGATGCGAGCCGGGAATCCGTGGATGATCGGGAGTGGTTCGCCATTCATCTTGAGGGCGAGCATCGCTGTGCGTCCGTCGTAGGCGAGTGGCACTGGAAAGCCGCAGGTGAAGCCGTCGACGGAGCGGCTAAAGACTTGGGTCTCGGCGTTGGTCGGATCGATGATGCCGGCTTCTTCGAAGAGCTCGGTGAGCGGGATGCCAGTCCACACAGCATTGCCGACGAGGTCTCCGCCTACCGGGTTCGAGACACATGACAGAGTCACTTCCGTCTCGATCATTGGGCGAGCGAGGAGCTCTTCGTAGGTGTACGTGACGGGAGTGGTGACGTACTCGCCATTGATCGTGAGGGTCCACGTCGAGGGGTCGACCTGAGGCTTCGTCAGCGCAGTATCGATGAGATAGAACTCGTCGGTCGGGTTGATCGGCGTGATGAATTGGGTGATGCCGTCGAGGTTGTCGAACGCCCCGGACGGTATTGGGCGCAGGGTTGGTGGCGTTACCGCGCCAGGAATGGTGGTGGTGGTAGTCGCCGCGTCGATGAGGATCTGGTCGCGAGCTCGCTCAGCGACGCTGGTGCGTCCGAGCCGGCCAGCAGCGGTAAGCGCCACGGCGCCGGCAGCAGCGCCCCCGAATGCGAGGACATGGCGTCGGTTCGCGGCTTGGCTGAGCGGGGAACCAGGGATGATGGCGTTCTCGGGAGCAATCGATTTTGAGGCGGGTTGTGCGACCATTTCGCTTCGCGCGATTTGGAGCAGGGCCAGGGTGATCAGTGCGCCGAGACCTGCTGCGAGGAATGTAACGACGACAGACCCGAGGCCATTCGTGAGGTCGCTGCGCGCTGTCGAGTAAGCGCCGAATAGGCCGAATGCGGCGAACCCGACCGGAACGGCGCGGCGGCTCGAGCGACTCTTGATTCCCAGCCATCCGCCGATGGCGAGCGAGGCCAAGATGATGCCGCCCACGAGGAGAGGCTTTTGCAGGGTGCCGATGTTGTTGATGCTCGTGGCAACGACATTGCCAGGGGTGATGTCGATGAGGAGTTCCCCGACACCGATGACGAGCGATGTCAGGTCGGCGCTCAGTCGAGCGGCGAATTCGCCGAAGCCGAGGGCAACGCCCGCGCCGATCGCGCCCGCGAACCAGCTGGTTCCGATCGAGAGTCGCTCGGGGGTTGAGCGGTCGTCTTGTGTCTCCGGCTCGTCATCCGGAGTCATCGCAGGTTCGTCGATGTTGGCCATGTTCTCAGTGTGCCAGTCGGGCTGCTGAGTACAGTGCCAGTCGTGGATCGTTCCGAACTCGTTCATTTCGGCTGGGATGCTGAATGGGCCGATACTTTCGAAGTCGGCGGATTTCCAGGGGAACCTGGCCGTATCAGCCGCGTCGAGCGCGGAGAGTCCAATGTCGTGATCGAGTCCGGGATCATCCGTGCGATGTCCGATTCGCAGCGGTCTCAGTCGTCGCTCGCTCCGGTCACCGGCGATTGGGTGGCGGTTCGTGAACACGACGGCACCTGGGCGATCGAGGCGATCCTCGAGCGTCGCACCGCACTCGTTCGACGAGACCCAGGTGAGCGCGAGGAACAACAACCGCTGTCGGCCAACATCGACATCGTCTTTCTCGTGCACGGTTTCGACCGACCGTTTCGAGCCGGAAAACTGGAACGGTTCCTCGTCTTGGCGTGGAATGCAGGGTCTACCCCCGTCGTCGTCCTGACGAAGGCCGACCTCTCAGATGATGACCGTCGAGACGAGCTCGTTGGAATCGTGCAAGCCGTGGCACCTGGCGTTGAAGTTGTGGTCACGAGTATCGAGTCCGGCGTCGGCCTCGGCCGGGTGCATGAACTTTTGCAACCGAATCGGTCAGGCACGCTCCTCGGTGAGTCGGGTGCGGGGAAGAGTTCGCTCGTTAATGCCCTCATGAAAACCGATGTGCAAGACACGAAGCCCGTTCGGTCCGGCGATGCAAAGGGCCGTCACACCACGATCACCCGCGACATGTTGCGGATTCCCACCGGCGGAGTGCTCATCGATACCCCTGGAATTCGCGCCGTCGGTCTTTGGGATGCTGAAGATGCGCTGCAGCAAGTCTTTTCCGACATCACCGATGCGGCGGCGTCGTGCCGGTTCAACGATTGCGCCCATGGGGCCGAACCTGGCTGTGCGGTCATGCAAGCTGTCGACAACGGCGAGATCGACCCTCGTCGCATCGACCGGTACCGCGCAATGGCGGACGAACTCGCCGAGTCAGAACAACGTGTGGTCGAGCGTGAGCGAGCGTCGAACGGACCACGCCGAGGGCGACGTAAACGCTGAGTTTGGTTTTGAAAATCAGACTTGATGGGCCAAATGCGCTATGTCCACTGGGCCGGACAGCGACATACTCTCGTGTTTGTGAATAGCACCCGTCGAATCCGCCTTCTCTCCGTGGCCCTCGTGGCCGCCTCCGCGGTCCTCGTCTTCTCGATTCTCGGCGATTCGCCGACGACCGTGGTGCCTCCCGACATGGAATTCGGTGTGTTCAGCACCGAGGTTGCAGATGGTCAGGTCGAGTCTGTCGAGTTCACGCAGAACTCAGGGACGATCACCGGAGTGTTGCGAGATGGCAGCGAGTTCCGAACCGTGGTGCCACCGCTCTATACCGATGAGCTTGCCGCCACGCTGATCGAGGCCACACCAGATATCGCCGTCAACACGATCCAATCAACGCCAGGAACCGATTGGGCTGCTCTGATCATCAGACTTGCGCCGCTCCTGCTGATGATCGTCCTCGTCTGGGTGATCTTGTCCCGGATGAACAACGGCAAGAAAGCACGCAAGAAGTTCACGGCCAAGAAGAAGAAGAACTCAAGGGATCTGCGTGAGGTCACCTTCGCCGATGTCGCTGGGGCGAATGAAGCGGTTGTCGAGCTGAGCGAGATCAAAGAATTTCTCTCGGACCCGGGCCGCTTCCAAAAGATCGGCGCAAAGATCCCCAAGGGCGTGCTGCTCTATGGCCCTCCTGGAACCGGTAAGACGCTTCTCGCCCGAGCCGTCGCTGGCGAGGCGGGTGTCCCGTTCTTCATATTGTCCGGCTCCGACTTCGTCGAAATGTATGCGGGTGTCGGCGCCAGTCGAGTGCGCGATCTGTTCGAGCAGGCTCGTAAGGACGCTCCGGCCATCATCTTCGTGGACGAAATCGACGCGGTCGGTCGGCACCGTGGCGGCAGCGCCGTGGCCGGCAATGAGGAGCGCGAACAAACCCTCAACCAGCTGCTCGTCGAGATGGACGGATTCGATGCCGACACCGGCGTCATCTTCATCGCAGCAACAAATCGACCCGATGTTCTCGATCCGGCGCTGCTTCGTCCGGGTCGATTCGACCGTCAGGTGGCCGTCGAACGCCCCGACGTCTCCGGACGTCGCGAGATCATCGCCGTGCACGCGGAGGGGAAACCCCTCGGTCCCGACGCTGACCCCGAGACGATCGCTCGTCGAACTCCAGGGTTCACCGGAGCCGATCTGGCAAACCTCCTGAACGAGGCTGCGTTGTTGGCGGCACGCCGCGAACTCTCGATAATTGGCCAGGCCGAGATCGACGATGCGCTCGACCGAGTGATCGCCGGACCCGAGAAGGGTTCGATGACCCTCTCCGATAAGGAGAAGTACATCATTGCCTACCACGAGGCTGGGCACGCTCTGGTCGGCCACGTCCTGCCGAACGCGGATCCGATCCACAAGGTTTCGATCATCGCTCGGGGCAAGGCCCTCGGCTGGACGCTTGCGCTCCCCGAAAAGGACAAGGTTCTGAAGAGCCGGTCGGAGTTGACCGACGAAATGGCCATGCTGCTGGGCGGTCGAATCGCCGAGGAGATCATCTTTGGCGATCCAACGACTGGCGCAGCGAACGACATCGAGCGGGTAACGGTGATTGCGCGGGCCATGGTGACCGACTTCGGTATGAGTCCGAACCTGGGGCTACAGAAGTTTGGTGTCGGTATCGGCGAGATCTATGCAGCTGCGAACGCCAAGAACTACTCCGACGTCATGGCGAACAAGATCGACGACGAAGTTCGACTACTTGTCGACACGGCAGCCGATGAAGCCCGAGAAATCCTCACGCTTCATCGCCCGGTCCTCGATCGACTCGCTGAGGCACTGATCGATCAGGAGACCTTGAACAAGGAAGACTTGGCGGTCATCTTCGAGGGCTTGACTCCGATTTCGCTCGCCGAGGCGGACGGCAGCGAACTCGATCTGCGCAACGAGCTGAGCGCAAACTAAAACATCATCGCGCGGGAACAACAAAGGGTCTGGCCTTCCGGAGACGGAGAGGGCCAGACCCTATGTTGCTGCTCGGGGAAGCAGCTGTGGGGGAAGCAGTTCTTCAGGACTGCGGTGTGGTTAGCCCGCGTTTCGCGTGATCGTGACCTTGGCTACCGGGCCGCTCCAGTCGAGCGAGTCAGCGAGGTCGCCGACACCGCGAAGTGTCCGATGACGCGAGATCACACCATTCTCAGCGAGGTCTACGTTCGATTCGGTCGAGCCGGCGCCCGGTCCGCAGAACGGCGCCGGTACGAGGTCGATGCGGAGCTCGGTGTTGATCTCGGTTCCGGCGTCGTTTGCGCGAACGTAGTAGGTGCGGCTCTCGCCATCCCGCTTCGGTATGCCCCGGCTGTCGAGCCCGGCGAATCCGTCGTTCGTGCAGACGACCATCGCCGCGACGCTGAGCCGCTTTTCTTTGCTCGTAACCGTGAAGGTGCTCGTCTCACCAGGAGCGAGAGGTCCAATGACCCCAGGGCTGCCAACACCGCTCGAACCGAGTCCAGCAGCATCGATCCAGGCGCCCAACTCGGCCGCCAGCGCTGCAACAGCGCCATTCTCGGCCAACGCTTGCACGCCCGCGCTGGCGTACTCGCCACGTTCGAACACGTGGACGCTCCTGTTGTGAAGCGCGATGTTCGGCGGCGTCAGGTACTGACCGCTCGTGATGTTCTCGACCTGAATCGTGTAGGTGGGTGCCGGGTCGTTGCGTGTAATCGTGAGTTCGGCTACCGGGCCGCTCCAGTCGAGGGAGTGAGCGAGGTCGCCGACGCCACGAAGTGTGCGGTGGCGACGAATCTCTCCGTTCTCAGCGAGGTCAGGGTTCGATTCGGTCGAGCCGGCGCCCGGTCCGCAGAACGGCGCTGGTACGAGGTCGATGCGGAGCTCGGTGTTGATCTCGGTTCCGGCGTCATATGCATTGAGGCGGTATGTGCGGCTCTGACCGTCACGTCCGGGAAGGCGACGGCCGTCGAGTCCAGCGAAGCCGTCGTTGGTGCAAACGACCATCGCAGCGACGCTGAGGTACTCGGCCGACGTGGTGAATTCGAAGGCGCTGGTCTCACCGGGAGAGAGCGGACCTATTGCTCCGGGGCTGCCAACGCCACTGACGCCACCAGCGGTTGCGACTGCGGCTGCGAGTTCGGCGGCGAGCACTGGCACGGCTCCATTCTCGGCTAGTGCCTGTATGCCAGGGCTTGCTTCATCACCGCGCTCGAACACCTCGAGGTTGTCGTCGTGGGCGGCAAAGTTCGGCGGTGTTAGATACTGGCCGGTTGTAATGTTCCGGAGTTCGACCGTGTAGGTCGCTTCCACATCGGGCCGGTAGGAGCTTGCGCTAGCCGTCGATGTCACCACGGTGGGCAACACCGTGGCGAGCAGTGCGATGAGTGCGAGACTCGCTCTCTTCTTCATGGGGGACTTCCTTCGTCAGCATGCTTGGCGGTTGCCAGGCAGCGAGAAGCCCATCACTTTCGGCGCGATTTGGAAACGGTTGCGCCGCTTTGTTCTCTGGGTGTTTTGGCCTATGAACAGCTTCACATCGCGTTCACACATCTGAACGGTCGCCTAGTTCGGCCTCGACGTCGATGAGCCGAAAAACTACGCGAGCGCGCTGGCGACGTGATCGATGCAGTTGGTGAGGGCCTGAATGTCGCTCGGATCGACCGCGGGCATCATCGAGATCCGCATTTGGTTGCGTCCAAGCTTGCGGTAGCCAGATGTGTCGAGAATGCCGTTCGCTCGAAGCACAGCAACGACCGTGTCGGCATCGATGCTGTCGTCGAGGTCGATCGTTGCGACGACGTGACTGCGGTTGGCCTCACTCTGCACGAATGGCGTTGCGTAGTCGCTCGCGTTCGCCCAGCCGTACATGATCTCGGCGGACTGGTCGGAGCGGCCCGCTGCGAAGTCGAGTCCGCCGTTCTCGTTCACCCATTCGGTGTATTTGAGTGTGAGGTAAATGGTGGCCAGAGCGGGCGTGTTGTAGGTCTGATCCTTGAGGCTGTTGTCCATTGCGGTCTTCAGATTGAGGATCTCTGGAACCCAGCGACCTGTGGCATCGATCTGGTTGATGCGTTCCATAGCCGCGGGTGAACAAAGCGCTAGCCAGAGCCCACCGTCGGAGCTGAAACATTTCTGGGGAGCGAAGTAGTAGGCGTCGCTGTTGGCTGCGTCGAAACGTAGGCCGCCAGCGCCCGATGTTGCGTCGACAAGCACGAGGCCTTCGCCGCCGTCGGGGCGTTCGACCGGGAACGAAACACCGGTGGAGGTCTCGTTGTGCGGGTAGCAGTAGACGTCGACCTCGGGGTTTGCGATCATCTCTGGCGCGGTGCCGGGTTCGCCTTCGACGATGTGATGATCGCCGAGATGTGGCGCAAGCGTGGCGGCCTTCGCGAACTTGTTGCTGAATTCTCCAGCCACCAGAAATTGGCCGCTGTTCTCGATCAGGCCGAAGGTTGCCGCGTCCCAAAAGAGGGTTGCACCGCCGTTGCCAAGCAGGATCTGGTAGCCGTCGGGGGCGTCGAACATTTCGAGCAGTCCGTTGCGAAGTGCGGCGACGACCAGCTTGACCGTGTCTTGGCGATGGCTCGTGCCGAGGAGACCGTCGGCGTCGGCAGCAAGTTCGGCTACTGCTTCGGAACGCACCTTCGATGGACCCGAGCCGAAGCGGCCGTCGAGCGGGCGCATCGAGTCAGGAATCGTGATGTCTGGGATTGATGTCATACCCGGTAGTTTCGCAGTTGGAATCGGCGACTCGCGTCGTTTCAGCTACATAACTTTCATTGGAGTTTCTATGGGTGCGCGCATCTCGGATCGGATCGGTGCAATTCAGGAGTCGGCGACGCTGTCGATCACCGCGAAGGCCAAGGCACTCAAGGCCGCCGGCGAGCCCGTCGTCGGATTTGGAGCGGGTGAGCCCGACTTCCCGACGCCCCAGCACATCGTCGAAGCCGCTATTGCTGCATGCAGCGATCCAGCGAATCACAAGTACACCCCGTCCAGCGGGTTGCCAGCGCTTCGAGAGGCGATCGCAGCCAAGACCATGCGCGACTCGGGATTTGCATGTGAGGCGGCAAACGTTCTGGTCACGAACGGCGGGAAACAGGCAGTGGCGAACGCCTTCGCCGTGTTGTGTGATCCAGGCGACGAGGTCATCGTGCCCGCCCCCTTCTGGACCACCTACCCAGAGTCGATTGCACTGACAGGTGCTCGGCATGTGCCTGTGGTGACCACCGTCGAGAGTGGATTTCGCGCCACGGTCGAACAGCTCGAAGCTGCCCGCACCGACAAGACGAAAATTCTGTTGTTCGTCTCGCCGTCTAACCCAACGGGTTCGATGTACGACCGAAGCGAGATCGAAGCCATTGGGCGTTGGGCCGTCGAACATGGCATTTGGGTCATCACCGACGAGATCTACGAACACCTCGTCTATGGAGACAACGAGCACCACTCAATGCCCGTGGTCGTTCCAGAACTCGCCGATCAGTGTCTGATCCTGAATGGCGTGGCCAAGACCTACGCCATGACGGGCTGGCGCGTTGGGTGGATGATCGGGCCGACCGATGTGGTCAAGGCGGCAACCAACCTGCAGAGTCATTTCACGAGCAACGTCAACAACGTGGCTCAGAAGGCTGCGCTCGCCGCGGTGTCGGGACCTCTCGACGCGGTGGCCGAAATGTGCGAAGCTTTCGATCGCCGACGCCAGACGATGTTTGCGCTGCTGTCGGGCGTCGAGGGCATCGACATCATCGAAACTCAGGGGGCGTTTTATGCGTACCCGAGCTTCGCGCGAATCTTGGGCCAAAACATCAAGGGCTACCAGATCGACACCACACTCGATCTTGCCGCAGCTCTACTCGAGCATTCGAAGGTGGCCATTGTTCCGGGCGAAGCCTTCGGCATCGGTGGCGCTGCCCGGCTCTCCTTCGCTCTCGGCGACGACGATCTAGGCGAGGGCGTGCAACGTATCGTAGACTTTTTGGCATGATTCCTTCACCGATTACTGCCGAACTTCTCGTGTCGGGCGCGGTCGGGATCAGCGAAGTCATCGCCGACGGCACCGATGTGTATTGGGCCGAGAGTCGACCGTCCGAAGATGGACGAACAGCGATCGTGCGATGGCGAGAAGGCGAAATCGAGGAGATCACGGGTCCCGACGCGAACGTACGCACACGAGTGCACGAATACGGCGGGGGAGCTTGGTGGGTCGCTGACGGCCGCTTGGTCTACAGCGATGACGCTCGAGCTGGCGAGGTCTTCCGGCTCGACGTCGATGTCCGAAAAGAGACACAGCTCACGTCGTCCGGGTATAGGTATGCCGACGGCAGGTTCAGCCCCGATGGTCAGTGGTTCGTCTGCGTCCGTGAACGACATGATGGAGCACCCGACTACCCGGTCGAGAACGAGATTGTCGCAGTCAGCGTCGACGGCCAGGGCACCGAACTCGTGCTCCTGTCCAGTCACGATTTCTTTGCGTCGCCGCGCTTCGGCCTCGGCGGACAGCTCGTGTGTGTTGCCTGGGACAACCCAAACATGCCCTGGGACGCGACGGATCTCGTCATGATCGACCCGCAGTGGCTCGACGGTGAGGTGGAGTCTGCGGCGGTGCACCAGATTGCCGGTATCGAGCCTCACACCGACCCCGAGTCGATGGTGCTGCCCGATTGGACCCGAGACGGACGGCTTCTCGTCGTCACCGACAAGTCGAATTGGTGGAACCTCATCGAAATCGATCCAACATCGGGAGAACGCACGCCGGTTGTTGAGGGAGACTTCGAGATCGCTACGCCGGGATGGGTTTTTGGCATCAGCCGCTGGTGCGAACTCGACACTGATGACGCAGCTCAAGCCGGGATCGTCGTGGTTGCTGGCACTCCACACGGCGACACGATTGGTTTCCCCAACGGTTATGTCGAGGATCGGCACTCGTCGGTCGGCTCGATTCGTTCGTTGTCCGACGGCCGAGTGGTTTACGTCGGCGCGTCCTACGACCAAGAGAGCGCTGTTTGGGTGCACGATGGAATCGAGGCCACGCAACTATCGAAGTCTCGCGATCTGGGCCTCGGTGCCGAGCTCTTTCCGGAACCCGAATTCATCGCCTTCGACGTGTCCGAGGTCGACCCAACGCAAGCTCCTGGTACCACCGCCCACGCGCTGTTCTACGAGCCGGCGCTCGCCGAAGGGCAGACGCTCGAGGGTCTTCCGCCGCTGCTCGTGCTCGTGCACGGGGGTCCCACTTCGGCGGCGCGCCGGCAACTCAGTCTGGCGATTCGTTACTGGACGAGCCGTGGTGTTGCGGTTGCCGACGTCGACTATCGAGGCTCGACGCTCTACGGAAGGCTCTATCGCAACGAGCTTCGTAACTCCTGGGGTGTGGCTGATGTCGTCGATTGCGTAGCGGCCGCCAAACATTTGGCAGATGCCGGCCGAGTCGATCCGAACAAGCTGATTATCGAGGGCGGAAGCGCTGGCGGGCTGACGGTCCTGAACGCAGTTGCCCACTTCGACGTATTCAGCGGTGGAATCAGCCGGTACGGGGTCACCGATTTAGGCTCGCTCGCAGCCGATACCCACAAGTTCGAAGCTCGCTACCTCGACCGCCTCGTCGGCGCTTGGCCCGAGGACGAAGCAATATATGTAGACCGCTCGCCGCTGACCCACGTCGACAAGATCGACGTTCCGATGCTGGTGCTGCAGGGAACCGAAGACATGGTCGTGCCGCCAAGCCAAGCCGACGCGATCGTGGAGGCACTCGAAGCCAAGGACATTCCGGTCACCTACCACCTCTTCGAAGGG
>JBLIMK010000079.1:0-19464 GCA_047638715.1 Verrucomicrobiales bacterium | reverse complement strand
CGCCTTCGCCGGCGACGACATCGAGCGCCCTGGCATCGCGATTGCGGTCATCGTCGAGGCCGATGATGCCATCGGTGAGCAGACGGGTGGTCGTGTCGCCGGCCCGGTTGCGCTCCAAGTTCTCGCTGCTTGGCAAGCAAAAAGATGATGTTGCCGAGCTTGATCAGCCCAAATTATCGACGGCCGGTGGTTGTTTTATCATGGAGGGTGACTCTTGATCTGCGTTAACGGGCTGAGGTCGATAACATTCACCGGTTATGTCTGACGCGCCTTATGAGGTCCTCGCAGGAAGATACGAGTTGCATCGCCAACTCGCGACCGGTGGTTCCGCTGACGTTTTCCTCGCACGAGACCAACTCCTCAATCGGCCGGTTGCTGTCAAGGTCCTCAACGCCACCCTCTCCGAAGATGAAGCTTTCGTTGCGCGCCTGCGCAAAGAGGCACAGGTCGTCGCGAGCCTGAATCACCAGAACATCGTCGGGGTCTTCGACCAGGGCGAGCAAGACGGCGCGCCGTTCATCGTCATGGAGTATGTGGATGGCCGTAGCCTCGCGGAAATTCTCCGCAACGAGGGCCGGCTCCACCCAGATCGCGCGGCCACGATCGCCGTCGACATCGCCGCGGCGCTCGACGCCGCGCACCGCCAGGGCATGGTCCACATGGACGTTAAGCCGGGCAACGTGTTGATCACCAGCGAAGGCCAGGTGAAACTCGCCGACTTCGGTATCGCCAAGGCGCTCAACGATGGCGCTGAAACCGATCTGACGGTCGAAGACGGAACCGTCATGGGCACGGCCACCTACCTCTCGCCCGAGCAAGCGCAGGGCCAAAAGGTCGGGCCGCGCAGCGACGTCTACTCGCTGTCGGTTGTCCTCTATGAGATGATGACCGGCCGTCCACCATTCATTGGCGATTCTCCCGTCGAGATCGCACGCAAGCACGTCGAAGAAGCACCCCAGGCGCCGAGCCGCTTCGGTGTGGACATAGCACAATCTCTCGAGGCGATCACGCTCAAGGGCCTAGCCAAGAGCCCCGTCAACCGTTATCCGTCAGTGCGCGATTTTGCCGCTGACCTCAAGCGTTACCTCGGCGGAGCGCACAATCTCGGGCAAGGCGACGCCTCGAAGCGACCCACCGCGGTCAAACCACCGATCGTTCGCCCAGTGACTGGACGGTCCACTCCGCCAGATGGCGACGACCCAACGATCGTGATCCCTGCCACCCCTTCGGCCGCGGTCGCGCCCCGACCCGCCCAGGTCGCGCCCCGACCCGCCCAGGTTGCGGCGGCTGCTCCAGGCCCCGAAGCAGTTATCGAGCGTCAACCGGTCGTCGTGCGAAGCGACGACACGTGGAAGCGGAATATCCTTTTCTTCATCGCTTTATGCGTGCTGCTGTTGCTCCTGGCCTTCCTGGCCCAAGCATTCATCAACGTTCTCCGCGGCGAGGATGAAGGAAGCAGCCCCGATTCGACACTGCCGGCGAACGCCGAAACCGTCACGCTTTCGAACTACAACAACCTCGATCGCGATCAGGTGATCACACTCATCGAGAACCAAGACCTCGTCCCCGAGGTCCGATTCGAGCCGAACAGCGATGTTGCTCAAGGACGTGTGTTTAGTCAAGATCCTCGCGCTGGCACGATCGTCGAGAAGGGCTCCATCGTCATCATCGTCGTGAGCGAGGCCGAGGGCAAGGTCGAGGTACCACGGCTGGTCGAACTTACGCGCGAAGAGGCCGAACAGCGCCTGACACAATTGGGGTTCACCCCGAGCGTGCAAGAGGTCGACCACAACTCCGCCGGAGCCGGCGAAGTTATCAGCCAAGATCCGCTACCACGCACCGATGCCGAGCCTGGGTCTGTTGTTTTCCTCGAGGTCTCGTTAGGTCCGTCGGAACGGACGGTTCCAAATCTTGCGGGCCAGGAATTCACCGACGCGTTGACCGAACTGTTCGAGCTCAACTTCCGAACATCTCGCGTCGACGAGCCCGACACACTATTTGAAGAAGGCTTAGTGCTGCGAACGGATCCGGCCGCGGGTTCGCTGTTGCGTGGTGGCGAGATCGTCACGGTCTTCGTCTCTAGTGGCGTGCTCAAAGTGCCGGTTCCTTCCGTGACCGGACTGCTCGCGGACTCGGCTCGTCAAACGCTTACGGCGATCGGGTTCGAAGTATTGATCGATTTCATACCGGCTGAGACCCCGGATCAGCTGAATCGGGTCGTCGCCCAGACGCCACCTGCAAATATCGAGCTTCGCGAGGGCGAAGCCGTCACCATCGTGATCGGTATCGAGCCTGAACCTGAAGAAACTACGACCACGACGACGACGGTCGCTACCACCACAACCACAGCGGCGACAACGACAACCGCAGCGGGCTAGGAGCGAAGCTCCGGGAAACCCAGCAGCCGAGCATCGAGAGCCGCCAGGCTCGGATTGCGACCGCTGGAGGAGCGAAGCTCCGGGAAACCCAGCAGCCGAGCATCGAGAGCCGCCAGGCTCGGATTGCGACCGCTGGAGGAGCGAAGCTCCGGGAAATCAGCAGCGCGAGAGGAAGTTCGCCAGGAGGTCGTGACCCGATTCGGTCAGGATCGATTCCGGGTGAAATTGCACACCCTCGATGTCGTACTCGCGATGACGTAAGCCCATAACCAGGCCATCGCTCGATTCCGCGGTGATTTCGAGCTCGGCCGGCACGCTGTCCCGTTCGACGATGAGGGAGTGATATCGGGTTGCTACGAGGGGGTTTGGCAGTCCGCCAAACACTCCGGCATCGGTGTGAGAGATCATCGATGTTTTGCCGTGCATGACGTCGGGTGCTCGACTGACCGTGCCTCCGAACACCTCTCCGATGCATTGATGTCCGAGGCAAACTCCAAAGACGGGCCGTTTCCCAGGCGATGATTCGATCAGGGCGCTCGATATGCCGGCGTCGGCGGGGGTCCCGGGCCCGGGGCTGATCAAGACACCGTCGGGGTCGAGCGCATCGACTCCAGCGATATCGATCTCATCATTGCGTCTGACGATTGGGTTAGCGCCTAGCTGTCCGAGGTATTGGACGATGTTGTAAACGAACGAGTCGTAGTTGTCGATCACCAAGATGTCGGTCATGCTTCGTCAACGCTAGCGGGCTCATCTGGGAGTGGTTCAGCCGGGTATAGCTGTTGCTGGCGTACACTGGTGGCCATGTCGAGTCCGAAGAAGCGTCGCGTGCAAGGCGGCCGAGTGACCCCGAAGGGCACTCAGCCCCACACCTCCAAACAATCTGTCGAAACGGTGCGCCGCGCCGATACCGATCCGAGCGCGCCTTGGGTGACATGGCTCCTGTTTGGACTCCTCGCCACTGGCATGGTGGTCATCTTCCTCAACTACACCAAGTTGCTCGGCGGCGAAACCAACAATGCGTTCACGCTTCTTGGCCTTGGTTTCATTCTCGGCGGCATTGTGACGGCCACGCGTCTAAAGTAAAACTCCCGATGACGTTGACTTCACCGGTCGACGTTCGAGTTGATTACATCGATGTAATTTCCCCACAGGTTTCCACACAGGCTGTGGACAACTCGAGGTATTGTTGAGTTTGTTTGGAACAATCCACAACATCCACAGCTTTGCCCACAGGGCGGATCGCAGCCGTGGATAGGTCACTCTTTTGCAGTTAAGTGTTCAGTTTGTCGCATTTCAGGGCTGCCTCTGCTGTGGATAACGACACAGATGGTTGTTTATGTTGTTTATGTTGTTCTTGGTGTTCCACAATGTGGACCACGAACAGTGGACAACCACATAGGGCGCCTGCTCCTGTGGAAAACTCCCTATTCGACCGGGGTAACGAGTTCCATCTCTTGCATGCAGTGCCGTGGAGCTTCGGGTGCCTGGTCGGTCGATAACGTCATCCGGACCTCGGTTCCGCACATCTCGCACTGATACTGAAGCTTCACTCGACGGAGCTCGCCCGCCGGCGGTGGCTGGGGAATTGGCGCCGCCATGCCTCGAAGCATCATGAGGCCGAGGCGGATGATCGCGTACGCGATCGCGATCGCGATGATGACTCTGAGGATCGGGACACCAAAGATCATGACACTCAGACTAACGCCGTCTGTCGCCAGACTCTTAGAGCCCGGAGTACCAGTCGTAGCCGCGTTCAGCCCAATAGTCGGGGCGCGGGTGTCGCTGAACTCAATCCGACCGATCCTTTTGATCTGTTTGATTCCGTATTTGAGCGGTGTCACGAGTCTGAGCGGGGCGCCATGAAGCTGCGTCAAGGCGTCGCCGTTGAGTTCCCACGCGAGGAATGTCTGAGAATGCAGCATCGAGTCGCGATCGAGACTCACGTAGTAGTCGCCGTCGGGAGTTTCCAGATTCACAAACGGCGCCTGCGCGTCGCTCGAATACACCTCAGCCAAATTCGAGAACGGTGTACCGCCCCAGGTGACCACTTCACTCCAGCCTTCAACACACTTGTGTTCCACCGTCATTTCCTCGAACGGCAGGGCGAGCACATCGTCCATCGTGTTCATCGCAATCGTCGAGTTCGCGCGGCCCACGATCTCCATCGACCACGCGTCGAGATCCATCTCGTCACGGACGCCATGGCGACCGTTGATGGGTAACGCACGAGCCTCGCTCGGGTCGTACGTGGGAGCGAGCCGATCGGAACTGTAAAGCGATTGCCAGATCGATCCGTTTCGTTCATGCGCAGAGCGCAATACACCCGGGATCCGTCCAACGGGTTCGTCGTTCAAGATCGAGTACCAGCCGAACCCGCCTGCAGCAGCGGCCGCTAGCCCGGTAAGGAAGGACCGCCGACCCCGAACGTCGAACTCAGCTTCGGTCATCGTCCTTCGTCGAGACATCTTTCGCGTGGGTGTCTTTGGTTCAGACATCGGCGACCTCCGACTCGATCAGTTCTTCGGGGGCATCAGTGATTTCTTCGAGTTCGTACCCGGTGATCATCGACCAGAAGTTCGCGAATCCGGCCCGCACAACCTGGACGATATGAATGATGAAGAACCCCGTGAAACTCACGGTCATGACGAAATGGATGGTCCGGGCGGTCTCGTAACCGCCGAAGATCGTCGTGAGCCATGACAACTGCGTTGGTTTGTAGATTGCGAAGCCGGTAGCGACAACGATCGCGCCCATGACGATGACCGCGCTGTATGCGAGCTGTTGCATCACGTTGTACTGCCCCCGAGGTGGGGCGTCTTTTCGCATGCCCATCTCGTGCATCATCTGTGCGGGCACGTTCTTCAGGGCCGACCAGTTTGGGATCAGTTGCTTCCATTCCCTGCTGAACGCGAGGTATCCCACGTAGAGCAGGCCGTTGATTACGAAGAGCCAGCCGATGCTGAAATGAAACGCGAGGCCGCGAGCCAGCTTTCGATCAAGGTTAAGAGTCTCGTACACGCCTTGCGGGATCAGGCGATCTTCGTCGAATCGGCCACGCGACACGTCGAAGGCCCAATAGATCCGAAGCCCGCTCCAAATCATCACGCTCAGAATGGGGAAGTTGAACCAGTGCATCCAACGGATGGCTCTCGGATGTTTCTCAACCGCCACGAGAATTGGCTTGTCATCCCCCCAGTTTCGGTTGCCTTTTCGATCGGCGCGACCGTTTCGCTCATGATTCCTCCTAGAACACATCAGCTAACCCGGCCCCATGGGGTTTGGAGTCCGAGAGCCACTATTTGGTTAGAAGATGTTCACATCTCCATGGTCATCGACAGCGATGTTGATCCTTGGGATGTCCCGCTATCATTGTGGGCTGCACGGGGCCTTAGCTCAGTTGGTAGAGCGCTTGCTTTGCAAGCAAGATGTCGGGAGTTCGATTCTCCCAGGCTCCACGGGAACCCTTCGGGTTCCGTCAAGTTCGCCTCCGGCGAACTTGCGGTGATTTTGGCACACTTGACCTGTGATTGACTCCCTGCCTCCAGTACCCGAGCGTCGGTTGGCGATTCGACTTACCCCCGATGCGCTTCGACAGGTCAGGGGCGGGCATCCCTGGGTCTACGCCGAGGCCATCACCTCGGTGTCGGACGACAAAGCGGCACCTGGAACTCTCGCTGTGGTCTTCGATGCCGATCGCAAGTTCGCTGCGATTGGCCTGTGGGATCCAAATTCGCCGATCCGACTCCGCATCCTTCATGCTGGGTCACCACGCAAAGTTGATGCTGAGTTCTGGCGTTCGAAGATTGCTCGCGCCGCCGACATTCGAGAGCCGCTGGCGGCAAAGGGCACGACCGGGTGGCGGTTCCTACACGGCGAGAACGATGGCATGGGCGGGCTCATCGTCGACCGCTACGACTCCACATTGGTCTGCAAGGTGTATTCCTCCGCGTGGCTGCCGCACCTCAACGACGTCCTCGAGGCGCTTCGAGCGGCCCAACAACCCGAACGAATCGTGCTCCGTCTCGCTCGTTTGGCATCCGACGATCCAGCGTTCGTCGATGCCGGACTCATCGATGGAATGATCGTCCTCGGCGACGCTCCAGATGGGCCGATCATGTTCAATGAGAACGGTTTGTCCTTCGAAGCCGATGTTGTCAGGGGACAAAAGACGGGTCACTTTCTCGATCAACGCGACAACCGACAGTTCATCCGCCAGGTGTCCTCCGGGGCGCGGGTACTCGATGTGTTCTCCTGCACCGGTGGTTTCTCGGTGCATGCCGCGGCTGGTGGAGCGGCGGCTGTACACAGCGTCGACTTGGCCGGTCCGGCAATCGAGGCGGCCAAGCGAAACATGGCCCACAACTCTGCGGCGACATCGGCCACCCGACACCTCGCGACGGTTGGCGATGCGTTCGAAGTGATGGACCGACTCGGAAGATCGAGTGAACACTTCGACATCGTGATCATCGACCCTCCATCATTTGCATCCAAGGCGAGCGAGAGCGACCGAGCACTAGGCGCCTACCGAAAGTTGGCCGAGCTCGGGCTGCCCCTCATTGCGCCTGGCGGTCGGCTACTCCAAGCGTCTTGCTCCTCTCGGGTGAGCGAGGACGACCTCATATCGACCGTGCACGCAGCGATACGTTCCCAAGGCCGGACCGCCAGCCGTCAGCAATTTTTTGGCCATGCGCTCGATCATCCCGTGTCGTTCCGTCAAGGCCGGTACCTCAAAGCGATCTCGTGCGTTTTGAGTTAGCCGCGGTTCTGCCGATAGGAATCAATGTCCGGGAATGAAGTGACTGAGCGATGAGGGGCATCGTGACGCGAACTGGAGGCGCCGCCGCGCTCGTCGCTGTGCTCTTGGTGGCCTGGATCGTGCTGTTCTCGGCGGGCGACTTAGCGTCCGATCTCGCAACCGAGGCGCTTGAACCCTCGCCGACCACGTCCCCGACAACGTCGACCGCCGCGATACCGACGCGCCTCGCTGCGCGCACGTTTGCCAGCCCGGCCGACGCCGAACCACAGGCAGTCGGTCCAGCCACAACGGCCGCTCCGGGTCATCCCGGATCCGGACTCGACGTCGCTTGGGCCGCCGCGCCGAAAGACGACTCGACCGCGACCCCAATCGTCACCGCAACCACCGCAGCCCCGGCACCAGGACCTGCGCCGGTACGAATTAGCAAACCAGCGTGTGCGACCGGTCTTGGCGCTCCTTCGACTCGAACGGCGCCATTTACCGGACTCTCCGCATCGATCCCTTCGAACATGCCAGCGGTGGTCGTCAAGGTCTCGAACAACAACTCGAGCAGTCGTAGTGTGCTCATTGGACTCGATCAAGCCGATATCGTGTTCGAGGAGCGCATCGAGGTATCAGCGACCCGATTCTTCTCGGTCTTCCACTCGTCGTTGCCAGCGAATGTCGGGCCCGTTCGTTCTGGCCGCACGATCGACATTCAGATCACGCAGAACCTAAACCGGCCGGTGTTCGCATATTCGGGAAGCAACCAGGGCGTTGCTCGGCAACTGAAGTTCGCAGCCGACAACGGACTACTCGTTCCCTACGTCAATACCGATCGGGCTCCGTTCGCCCGCGATAGTCGATACAGCTCGCCCGACAATCTCTTCGTCGACCCGGCGAGCCTTGGCGCATGTGGCGGCGGTGGAAACCCGACGGCGGTCTTCAGCTACGGCTCGGCAAGTTCGACGACAGCGCAGGCGGCGAGTTCGGTTTCGCTGCAAGCCCGTTCGCCCTATCGGTTCGATTGGAACGGTTCACGCTGGGTTCGCTCCCAGAGTGGGTCTCGGCACGTCACCCGAACCGGAGCAGAGCTCGCTCCAACCAACGTTGTGGTGATGTTCTTGCCCTACGTGCAAAGCCAGATCGATTCGTCCTCCGTGGATGCACAGACGATCGGGTCGGGCAGTGCATGGATCTTCCGAGATGGCACGGTCACCCTCGGCTCATGGACGCGCAATAAGGGTCATGAGCCGTACAGCCTTACCGACGGCAATGGTTCCGCGGTTCGGCTTGCAGCCGGGCAAACCTGGGTTGTGTTGGCTCCAGTAGGTTCCGCCAGCTGGAGCTAGTTGTTGTTGTGTGGGCGGCCGTTGCCGTCTTGGGGCTGACCGAACATGTTCGAGTTCAGTCGCGCTTCATTGCAGATCTGCTTCATGAGCGGACCGAGCTCGTCGGGCTCATCGGACTGCGATCCATGAGGGCCAAGCACCCATCCTTCGGAGACGCCGACTCGGTCGCCAACGACATCGAAGATACGTCCGGTGATGCCGGCTGATTCTGGCGATGCGAGCCAGGTGGCGACGTTTGCGATCCAGCGTGGATCCATGCCGCCCTTTTGTTCTTCGGTGAGGTCCGAGAAGCCTGGAAGGTTTTCGGTCATGCGGGTGAACGCTGCTGGAGCGATGGCGTTACAGGTGACGCCGTAGTTGGCGACCTCCATTGCAACGATCGTGGTGAACGAGGCAATGCCGGCCTTCGCCGCGCCGTAGTTGCTCTGGCCGACGTTGCCATAAATGCCCGATGGCGATGAGGTGTTGATGATGCGAGCGTCGGGCTGGTTGCCAGCCTTGCTTTGTTCACGCCAGTACTTAGCGGCGTGTGTGGTTGGGTTGAAGGTGCCCTTCAGGTGCACCGCGATAACCGCGTCCCAGTCGGACTCTTCCATCTTGAAGATCATTCGGTCGCGGAGGATGCCGGCGTTGTTGATGAGGATGTCAAGGCCACCGAACGTCTCGACGGCCTGGTTGATCATCGCTGCCGATTCGTTGTAGTCAGCAACGTTTGCACCGTTGACTACCGCTTCTCCGCCGAGGGCTTTGATCTCGTCGACGACCGACTGTGCGGGGGAGAGCTCTCCACCTTCCCCGTTGACGTCGCCACCGAGGTCATTGACAACGATCTTGGCACCCTTGCTCGCGAGCGAAAGTGCATGTTCGCGGCCGATTCCTCGACCTGCTCCGGTAATGACGGCGACGCGACCTTCGACGAGACGGCTCATGGGGTGCTCCTAAGTTACTGACGAGTAGCTAGATCGTAGCGGCGCCCTCTCAGCCTGCCCCAGCGACGATCTTGTCGAGCATTAGCTCGGGACGTTCGCCCACCAGGCGATCGAGCCAATAGGGACTTTCGAAGAGCGCGAGCAAGGTTCCGTCGGATCGCTCCAGAACGTCGACGCCTTGCATTGATCGAAGCTCGTCGGTCGACTCTTTGTTGGTGAGTCGAGCCACGGAATAGTTCGTCATCGAGAGTTCGACCGGTGCGCCAAACTCATTTTCGAGTCGGTGCGTGGCGACCTCGAACTGCATCGGTCCAACCGCTGCGAGCACCGGTGCCTGATCGCCGATGTCGGGGTGACGCAACACCTGCACGACACCTTCTTCGTCGAGTTGGCTAACGCCCTTACGGAATTGTTTGAACCGGCTGGTGTCGGTCACTCGAGCGATGGCGAAGTGTTGTGGTGCGAAGGATGGAATCCGCGCGAACTCGACCTCGGACTCGAGCCAAAGCGTGTCGCCGATGCCAACATCGTTTGCGTTCACCAAGCCAACGATGTCGCCAGGCCACGCCTCATCGAGCGTTTCGCGATCGGTGCCGAATGCTGTGTGCGCGTACTTTGTTGCGAGCGGCTTGCCGGTGCTCTGGTGCGTGACGACCATCCCACGCTCGAACCGTCCGGAGCAGACTCGGAAGAAGGCCGTGCGATCGCGGTGTGCCTTGTCCATGTTGGCCTGGACTTTAAAAACGAAGCCGCTGAAGGGATCGTCGAGCGCTCGGGTCACGCCTTCCTTCGACTCTTTCGCGATTGGCGAGGGGGTGAGGTCGATCACTGCGTCGAGCAGGAGCCGTACGCCGAAGTTGGTCAGCGCGGAACCGAAGAAGACCGGCGTGGTCACGCCTGCGAGGAACGTCTCCTCGTCGTACTCTGCCCCGACCGCTTCGAGCAGTCCGAGTTCGTCGACGGCTTCCTGATAGAGGTCGCCCTCTTCCTCGATGGCTTGCTCGGGATCAACGATCTCTTCAGGAGCCATCGTCGCGCCTCGCGCAGTTCGTGTGAATCGCACGAAGTCGCCCGTTCGCTGGTCGAGTACGCCTCGAAAACCTTCCGCAGAACCCACCGGCCACGACAAGGGTGTCGGTGTCAGCGAGAGTTGTTTCTCGATGTCGTCGAGGAGCTCAAGGGGCTGTAGTGCAGGTCGATCCCACTTGTTGATGAAGGTCAAGATCGGGATCTCGCGATCGCGACAAACCTCGAAGAGCTTGAGCGTCTGCGGCTCGATTCCCTTCGCTGCATCGAGCACCATGATCGCGGCGTCGGCGGCGGCAAGGACGCGATACGTATCTTCGGAGAAGTCGCGGTGACCAGGTGTGTCGAGCAGGTTCACGATGTGGTCGCGGTAGGGAAATTGCAGAACGGTCGAAGTGATCGAGATGCCGCGCTGCTGCTCGAGCTCCATCCAATCCGAGGTTGCGGATCGACGCCCTGATCGTGCTTTGACAGATCCGGCCTCGGCGCCGAGTGCGCCGCCGTAGAGAAGGAACTTCTCGGTCAGGGTTGTTTTGCCCGCGTCGGGGTGCGAGATGATCGCGAAGGTCCGTCGACGTGTTGCCTCAGACAGGATCTGCTCGGATGAAGTCACCCGTTAAGCCAAGCGGGTTCCGTGTGCATTTCCTCGTGTCTCGAGAAGGCTGTGTCAGCTGGTGCGCGAAGCGAGGAACGTCGCAAGCTCAGCCAGGTGCCGGTTCGCGTCGCCAGCGAGGGGCGTGCGAGCAATGGCGTCCAGAGCCTGTTCCGTGAGCGCCTCGATCTGCAACTCGATACCGGCGACGGCGCCCGTGTCGTGAAGGATTGATTGCAGCTCGTCGATCTGGCTAGTGCTGAGGTCGGTGCCGATGAGCTCGAGAAAGTCTGCTTGGCTGGCCGAGGCGGCTGAACGAGCCCGAGCGAGGAGCGGCGTGGGTTTCCCTTCTCGCAGATCGTCGCCCACTGGCTTGCCGGTTACTTCCGGTTCGCCGAAAACGCCGAGCATGTCGTCGCGCAATTGAAAGGCGATGCCGAGCGGGGTGCCGATGCTGCCGAGCGAGGTTTCGAGGTCGTTTCGACCGGCGAGCGCTGCACCCATCTGGAGCGGGCGCACGATCGTGTATCGAGCCGTTTTGTACTCGACGATTCGCTCCGCGGTCTGGAGGGGGACGTCGCCGCGCGCGGTGCCGACGACATCGAGGAACTGGCCAAGATTGACCTCTACCCGAAGGTCATTCCAGAGGCGGCGGACGTCGCTATTCACCTCGGCGAGCAAGACGTCGGACAGAACCAGGGAGACATCGCCGGCCAAGATCGCGATCGCTTCGCCATAGCGGCGAGCTTCGCCAGCCCAGTTGTTGGCTTCGTGCATTCGAATCGCCTGCACGTGTGCGGTAGGGGCGCCCCGTCTGGTCGGTGAGCCGTCCATGACGTCGTCGTGAAAGAGGGCGAATGCTTGGAGCAGCTCGAGCGCTGCGCCGAGGTTCGAAATCGATGGGTCGGCGGTGTCGCCTCCGGCACCCACATAACCCCAATAGGCCATTGCGGGGCGCACCCGTTTCCCGCCCGAGAGCACGAGTACGGACAGCAGGTCGATCGTCTCGCCAAACAACGGGTCGAGCACACCCCACTCGGCGCGGTAGGCGTCGAGGACTTCGTTTAGTCGTTCGTCGACCCTCCCCGCAGGGATCGTGAGCGCGTCGGGGATGGTCACTCGGCGTCGCCGAGTTGTTCGAGATCGGCGACGATCTGTTCGACCTGCGTTTTCGCCGATGTGATCCTCGTCCGGCAAAAGGTGATGAGCAGCGATGCTCGCTTGACGCGGTCGGCGAGAATGTCGACGTTTAGGGACTCGTCTTCGAGCTCGGCCAGAATCTCGTCGAGCTCGGCTACGGCTGAGGAATAGTCGAGTTGTGGTTCGTCGGTGATGTCGTCGGCGGTTGTCATAAGGCTTCTAACGTTTCTTTCTGGGCGGGTTCTGCGAGCGAGACGTTGCTGATGATCATTCCGTTCGCGACAGCGGTGACCAGTGTGTCTCCCGCAGCGACATCCTCAACAGCGCGAACGACATCTCCGTCTGCGGTCCGGGTGATCGACCAGCCGCGTCGGAGCAAAACGGCAGGGTCAGCAGCGTGCACCCGCGCTTCGACATAACCAATGGTCGTGTCGGCGGAGCGGAGCACCCGATCGGTGAGCTTGGGGAGCTCACGAACATGAACGTCGAGACGCTGGTTGGCTTGCACGAGTTGTTCTCGGCCCGAGCGCGCAGCGCGTCGGGCCTGATCGAGAAGATGTTGGTCGGCGAGGTTAAGTCCTTCTCGCCCCGCGAGCGTGCCACGTTTGGCCATAGAAGCGAGCCGTTGTTCGGCGAGTCGGACTTGTGATCGGGCGACGACGGAAATGGCGTCCCACCGTCCCTCGACATGCTCGACATAACGGGCGACCGCGCCGCCGAGCGCTGCCGCGACTGCCGTTGGTGTTTTCAATGATGTGTGGGCGACCTCATCGGCGACGGATCGATCGATCTCGTGGCCGATACCAGTGAGCACGGGCACCGGCGAATCGGCGATTGTTCTGGCCAACTGTTCGTTGTCGAACACGGCCAGGTCGCCGCGCGAACCGCCTCCTCGAATCAGCACGATCACATCGACCGATTCGGCGTACATTGCGCGCAAGCCCGAAATGAGGGTGCGGGGCGCGAGGTCGCCCTGGACCCGGCTGTCGCACGTGAGAATTTGGAAGCCGAACCCCGTGCTCGCCAGCTCGTTCAGAAAATCGGCTTCGGCAGCACTTCCGGTGCTGGTGATGAGGCCGACTCGCAACGGCACCATTGGGATCGTGAGCGACGCGTTACGTTCCGTGATGCCCTCGGACTGGAGCCGGATAAGTAATGCGTCGCGTTCGGCGGCCATCGCCGCGAGGATGTAGCGCGGATCGATGCCGGTCATCCGCAATTGCAATCGGCCCTGTTGCTGGTAGAAGTCGACCGCTGCGCGCACGCGTACGGCCATCCCGTCGACGAGCCGGCCGACGTTCTGGCGTTTCAGCTGGCTGTTGACGATCTGTTTGGTCTGGCTGAAGAGCACCACCGAAAGCCGCGCTCCCGATGGCACGCCAGGCAGCGCCGGTTCGACGAGGTCGAAGTAGACGTGGCCAGCACGAGAGCGGGTAAGACTGCTGATCTCGCCTTCAACCCAAAGGTCGTCGGGGAACAGTTGCTGGAGTGCGCCACCGATGATTTCGTTGAGTTGAGAGACCGTGAAGCTCGGCTCGCCACGAGGAGGCTCCGGCGGTTCGGTTACGAAAAGCTGATCCACAACGGTCGACGTTAGTGCTCGGCTGTGACGTCGGTTCGCAGCAGGTTCTCGTAGAGCGTGTTATAGAGACCGCCGAGCGCACGGAGCTCCTCGTGGGTTCCTCGCTCGACGACGACACCTTCGTCGATGACGACGATCTGGTCTGCCGAGGTGATGGTGGACAGACGATGCGCGATAACGAGCGAAGTTCGACCCGACAACGCAACTTCCAACGCTTGTTGAATGAGGTGTTCGTTCTCGGTGTCGAGATGGCTGGTCGCCTCGTCGAGGATCACGATCGATGGATCCTTGAGCAGCATGCGAGCGATTGCGAGGCGTTGCTTCTCGCCACCGGAGAGCCGATAGCCGCGCTCGCCGACAACGGTGTCGAAACCTTCTGGAAGGTTGTCGATGACCTTCCAGATCCGTGCAGCTTTCGTCGCTTCGACGAGTTGTTCGTCGGTGGCTTCGGGGTTGGCGTAACGAAGGTTTGCGCCGACCGTGTCGTGGAACATGTGTGGGTCTTGGTTCACGACGCCGATCGAGGCCCGCAGGCTGTCTTGGGTGACCGAGCGGATGTCGTGGCCGTCGATTTCGACCGCCCCGCCGGTGATGTCGTAGAGCCGCGGCACGAGGTTGAGCAGCGTCGACTTGCCCGCACCCGATGGCCCGACGATCGCTACGAGTTGCCCTGCTCCGACCACGAGGTCGATGCCGTGCAGTACCTCTCGCTCGACAGAACCGCCGGCGTTATGATTTGGTGCTGCAGTGACGTTTGTGAGTCCGGCACCGATACGGCTGCCTGGCCCGCGCGTCGGCAACTTGCGTGAAGACGCCTCTTCGAGCGACGCGATCGTCGACTCCGCGGCGCTTGGGTAGGTGAAGGTCACGTTCTTGAAGGCGAGCTCGCCTTTGACGTTCTTGAGCACCGTGGCGTCGGGTGCGTCGACGATCGGGTTTTCCATGTCGAGAATCTCGAAGACACGTTCGAAACTGACGAGTGCGCTGGTGACATCGACCCGAGCGTTGCTCAAGGCGGTGAGTGGGAGGTAGACGCGCACGACGAGCAGGCTTAGCGCAGCGAGGTCGCCGACGCTGATCGTCGAGTCGATTACCATTCGACCGCCGATCCAGTAGATGGCGGCGGTGCCCAAAGCGCCGACGAGTGTCATCGCCGTCATGAAGACGCGGGCGAGCATGGCGGAGCGAATGCCGATGTCTCGGACCCGGGCGGCGCGGCTACCGAAGTCGTCGGCTTCGACGCGTGGTCGCCCGAACAGCTTGACGAGCATGGCGCCGCTCACGTTGAAGCGTTCGGTCATCGTGGTGTTCATCGACGCGTTCAAGTCCATCGACTCGCGAGTGATCTCGGCCATTCGAGCGCCGACCCGTCGCGAAGGAATCAGGAAGAAGGGAAGGATAATCAGACTCAGAAGCGTGAGCCGCCACTCGATGGTGAACATCACGACGAGCGTGATGGCGAGGTTGATGACGTTCCCGATAACGGTGGAGAGGAACGTCGTAAACGCGCGCTGGGCGCCGATCACATCGTTGTTCAGTCGGGAGATCAGGGCGCCGGTCTGGGTCTGGGTAAAGAAACCGAGCGGCATGTCCTGCACGTGCCGGAAGAGCTTGTCGCGTAGGTCGTAGATGATGCCTTCGCCGATTCGGCTCGAGAGCCACCGCTCGACCATCGAGATCGCCGCCGATGAAACGGCGGCCAGTACGACAATGAGTCCGAGCCAGTTAAGTCGGCTCTTGTTCTCTTGCTCGATCGCCACGTCGATGATGTCTCGGAACGCGAGTGTCGGCACGAGGCCGATGACCGTTCCGAGAATGATGAGGATCAGAAAGCCGAACACCATTCGCCGATACGGAAGCGAGAATTCCCACACGCGGCGGACCGTCTTACGGTCGATACCTTTGGGCGTTTCGTTTCCGATGCTCATGGAGTGCAGCACTTGCATTGGGTGCATGAGCCGAGGGTATTGGCGTAAAACGCAAACGAGCGACGGCCGCCCCGAGGTGAGGCGATCGTCGCTCGTTGCGTGCTGGTGTTACTTGGCCAAGCTGTCGCGGATCTCGGTGAGGAGGTCGATTTCGGTTGGGCCTGAGGCCGCTTCAGCTACAGGTGCGTTCGCCTTGTTGTATGCCTTCACGAGGAAGAACATTACGAGCGCGATCAGCATGAAGCCGACAACGATGGTGAGCCATGTGCCGATCATGATTCGGGCGTCTCCTATGTCGATACCGATGCCGTCGAAGTTTGGCTCGCCGACGATCGCGGCGATGATGGGCATGATGATGTGCTCGATGAAACCGGTGACGACCGGCGCGAAAGCGAGCGCCAGAATGAGTCCGACCGCCGTCTCGAATACGTTGCCGTTATTGATGAAGTCTTTGAATTCCTGAATCACGGAAATCCTCCCCAGGATCGTGTGGACCGAATTTCGGTTGCTGACGTGCTGGACTGCGCGCCCGCCGAACCATAGTCAACAGGGTCGTCGGCTCGAAAATCTGAAGCCGTGTCTCAAAACGTGCAGCGCCCGCTTTCGGGAGTGACGGCCAGGCGATCTGCGGCACACGGCAGGTCTCGCTGAGAGCTGCTGCCTTCCGGCCCTGACCCGGTTCACGAGCTTCCGTTGCACAGGACCCGACCGTCACACCCCAAAGCGGGCGTAACCACATGCTACAGCTGCCGCCTCCAACCCGGCCACCGGCTCGCGTGCTCGCTGGGCTGATGGCGAATGCCGGCGACGACCTCGTGCTCGGTCCGATGGGCCAAGTCTTCGGTTTCGACGGCGGCTGGTCGGCCTAACTCTGCCGTGACCACCAGAACTACTGAACGCCGCGCCGCTCGCTCCGACACCCACCCGATGTGAGCCGCAAACGGCAGAGTGATTCGCTCGGGAGTCGATTCTGGACCCTCTGGTCGGCGTTCACCGCGTCGAACCTCGGCGATGGTTTGTCGCTTGTGGGGTTTGCGTTGCTCGCGGTGTCGTTGACCGACGCTGGTCTTTGTTGGCCTCGCTACCGCTGCCGATCGAGCGTCGATCACGATGCTGATGATCACCGGTTTCATCGTCGGCGTTGGCGATCTGCTGACCGATGGCGGCCTGACTGCTCGGCACCATCGCTGGCGGAGTCATCGCCGAAGCCTGGGGACCCGAATGGGTGTACATCATCTCGGGCTCGGTCGTCGCGTCGCTGATCGTCTTTGCCCAACCGCTGTTCAATCGAATCAACGTGGCTATGGCATCGGCGTGATCGTGGCGCGTTTGCTCCCGGGCGGACGCGGCAAGTTCCGCCACACGGCGAAGTACAGACCCACGACGAGCGCAGCGATGAACGCTTCGGTGGTGCGACCAACCCACCTGATGAACTGCATTGTGGCGGAATCGGCGACCCCATGATCGCCGAATATCTGGCTGCTGACCACGTAAGGAACGGTGATGAGCATGGCCATCCACGCGAGCGTCCAGTAGCCCGACTTGGGCCATGGTTTCCCGGCGACCACGTCGAACCAAAGGGGCACGAGAAGCATCGCGCCGTAGGCCTCGGCGTTGAGTGTCCACCAATCGACGAAGCTCGACCCGAAGCGTTCCGCAAAGAACGCCTGATGCAAGAGCATGGTGAGTAACGCGATCGTCGCGTAGAAGCTGGCGCGCGCCCACGGGCCAACGACGGGAGCCCCGGTGAACGTCGGCCGAAAGAGCCCTCGGCTCCAGGCGAGGTATGCGGTGATTACCGCGGTCGCAAAGAATGCTTCGCCATACGTCGTGATGGTGTTTGGCAAGCCGAGCGCTCCGAAGATCGTCTCTGTCTGCAGCGTGATGGTGGCCAGAATCATGACCAGAAACCAGACGAACACCGATCGCCGCCACATAGGTCGACGTTCAGTGAGCTCGGCGGTGGGTGAACGCGGGTCGACCGTAAGTGCGAAGAGCTCCCAGAACATCGGCACCAACGCGGCCAGCACATATGCCTCGTTGTTCCGGCGTAGCCAACTGGCGTTGCCGCTCCCGATGAGCTCGGCGAGGACCGACTGGTGCACGAGCACGATGAAGCCGAGCCACGCGATGAAGTACATCGAACGCCATCGATTCTTGAGAAGCATAATCATTCGTCGACCCACCTTTGAGGGTTCTGAGGGTCTACTTCCTCAAAAAGTCAGATCGAGGGAATCGGTGTGTTCGCAAAGATCTGCCACGCCAAGACGTCTCTTCGCCACGCAGCTGACAAGGATAGTAGACGCGTTCACCATGGAGGTAGTCGGTCCACTTGCAGGGCCGAGGCCTGCGATGCAGCCGAACAGGATCACCGAGATGTTGGCGCACGCCAGTGCGATAGGCGCGGCGAGGTCGATGTTTGGCATCAGGACTGTTTACGTGATGCCTCGCGCAAGTGAATGACCGAAGCGCGCCCTACATTCGTCGGCCCCTTGTATCGTTGTCACCTGCTTCGATACCGAGTCGACTATGTCGACGACGCATCGTTGTCTGGAGGAGTGCGAGAGCGGCCGAATCGGCACGCTTGGAAAGCGTGTGACTCGCAAGGGTCCGTGGGTTCGAATCCCACCTCCTCCGCCAATGTGAGGGCCTAGCGATCGTGCTCGGGCCTTTTCGTTCAGGGCACGGCCCCACCTACTCCCTCCCTCGTCACTGCACACTCGTAGGGTGTGCAAATGGATCGGCGCGTCGAGCGAAATCTGTCGTTGATCCCGTGGCACGAGGTGCTCGCTTCCATGAGCCCGTGGATCGCGATCCTCGTGCTGTTCACCCGCGCGAAGTTCGGGCTCGAGGGAGCGATCCGGCTGGCGGGCCTGCATTACCTCGTGGTCGTGCTATTCGAAGTTCCGTCGGGCTGGATGAGCGACCGTCTCGGCCGCGTGATCACCCTTCGGGTGGCCGCTGGCTGTTGGATCGTTGCGTTCACCTGCCTGCTGTTCAGTGGTTCGTCGTTTTTCGTCGTCGCACTCGGCATCTCGTTTATCGCGATCGGATACGCCTCGCTGTCGGGGACCGATGTGACCCTGCACTACGACACCCTCGAGGCCCTCGGTCGAGAGAGTGAATACCCCGACCGGCAAGCCTCCATCTCGTCACGTGGACGTATAGCTGCTGCGGTCGCCGCGCTAGTCGGTGGACTCTTGGGACTGATCGATCTACGGCTTGCCTTTGCCGTGTCGCTCGTGCTCTCCATGGTGCAGCTCTACATCACGTTTCAGTTCACCGAGCCGCCTCGCCGAGCGGGGGCCGTCGCCGAGCGATTCGACCAGCAGATCGGACGCTGTTTGACGTATCTCCGCGAGGGACCGATCGCCTGGATCTTCGGCTACGGCATCGCCATGGTCGTCCTCGAACACGTCGCGTTCACGTTGCTGCAACCCTGGCTTACTGAAGCGTTTGATCGCACCGCAGACGAGCTCGGAACCATCCCACTGCTGTCTGGGGTCACCATCGCCGTCACCTCACTTGTCGGGTCGGCGTTCGCTCGCGCTAGCACCCCGCTGGCCCGCCGATTCGGGGTTCGGGTCGTGCTCGTCGGGCTCGGCGTGCTGTCCGCCGTCATCGTCAGCGCCATGTGGTTGTCGACGAGCTTGATCGTGCTGGTCTTCATTGCCTTCCGTAGCGCTCAGGGTGCTGCAGCGCCGGTCCTCGTCAGCACCGCGGCGGCTCGGGTCGTCGCACCCGAACACCGTGCAACATTTCTCAGCCTCGACTCACTCGGCGGCCGCCTCACCTATGG
>JBLIMK010000078.1:0-19699 GCA_047638715.1 Verrucomicrobiales bacterium | reverse complement strand
ACCCCGACGAGCGTCTCCTCCTCGAGCTCAGCTGTCGTCTCGCCTCTGCAGACGTGCCTAACCGGTAGAACTATGAGCGAGCCGCTGGTAACCACCCGCGCTTCATACCAGCGGCCGTGCAGGACCGGCTACTCGTCGAAGTTGCGAATCTGGCAGCCGCCGTGTTCGGTATTTTCATCAGGATCGGAGCAGGTGTTCGTTCCGTTGGATCCACGAAGGAAGTCGTCGCCGGGGCCGCCGAAGAGCAGATCGTCGGCGAGGCCGCCATGGATATCGTCGTTTCCGAAGTCACCGAGCATCGTGTCAGCCCAGCCGTTGCCACGCATGAAGTCGTTCCCATGACCACCATCCATGTTGTCTTTGCCGTTGCCACCGAACATACGATCCCAGCCGTCACCACCTTGGAGAATGTCGTTGCCGGAGCCACCCCAGATCTTGTCGCCGCCGCCACCGCCGTTGATCCAATCGACGCCAGCAGCGCCACGAATTTCGTCCTTGCCGCCGAGACCACAGATGGTGTCGTTGCCCAGACGGCCGTTGATCTCATCGACACCTGCGCTTCCGAGAATCACGTCGTTGCCATCGGTACCGTCCGTCGGGACGCCCTCCTCCACTACGATCGTGACCACCTTGCCGTTACACAGAAGTCCCCCTTGGGCGCCTAGCGGGGACGAACCCACAACAACGCTGCCTGCGGCGAGCAGCATTCCAGCCAGCGCAGCAAATCGAATCTTCATAGATGACATGGGGAAACTCCTGGGTCGTGGTGTAGCGGTCACCAGTAATATCGGTCTGAACCGAACACCCACAAGGGCCATATGCCCCAGATGCTCAATCCTCGCGGCGTCGAGCAGCGACCAAAGCGGCTCCACCACCGAGCAGCAAGGCCGCTCCGGTAAGCGAGAGCGACATCAAAAGCTCCGATGGACCGGTTAGGGCGAGCTGGTCAGGCTGTTCATCGACAGCGGTCGTGGTCGTCTTGACTGCATCGATCACGGCGATTGCCGCCGTAGTGGTCGGTGCAGCGGTCGTGGTAGGCGCAGCCGTAGTGGTCGTCGGAGCAGCCGTGGTCGTCGTCGGAGCTGCGACGGCTCGGAAGCCGATGCAAAGCGGGTGAACCGAGTTCGTGGTGCCCGCTCCCGGAGCTTTGTGGTGCAACGTCACTGTCGACGTAGCGCCGGTCAAGGTCTGGGCACTGAACACGCTGTCGAAGATCAGCTCGGGGCTGGGGTCGCTCGTCATTGGTGAGGTGTAACCAGAGTCGGTTGTGAAGAACCACTGCTCCATAGTCTGTCCCGGGTCGTCTTCGAATCCGAGCCAGCTCGAGACCGTGATGTCATAGGTACCGGCGGGGACAGAAACACTGAACGGGCCGAGAAGGATCGGTGATGGATCGATAAGCACTACCTCGGTCCCGAAAGCTACCGAGAAGTCGTTCGTCGAACACGTGCGGTTCGTCGGACGATTGACCCGTGGTCGGGTCGTGGTTGGCGCGACCGTTGTCGAACCGTCGGGTTCTCCCTTGCCATCATCGCCAGACGAATCGTCTATAAACGCAAGGCCGTCCGGAGGAGCGGTGTCCGATGAGCAGGCGCCCATGAGCAGCGCGAAGCCAACGAAGATTGAAAGCAACGAGAACCGAGTGGATGTGCGCACGAAACGCTCCTGAACAGTCGTTGGAACCCGATCATGGGCTCGCAGGTACTTCCCATATCGGCAGCGCCATGAGTGTTGTGAAGTGAGTCGGGCGCCTTATCCGATGGTCCATTCGGCCCACGTGAACGCACCGACGAGCGTCATCCGCAGGATGTTGGACCGGCTTCACAACCCAGGGCGGGCCGAAGATCTTCTGGCAAAGCGCAGATCGTCAGATCGCGTGCATCCAATACCCGGAGGAAACTCTCGGTGATCGATGCTTCTTCGATCCGGCCCGTCAACACCGATTCCACCACTGTCGCTACCGTCTGCTCCACTTCGTTCACGCTTCCGAGCATCACCAAATCAACGCCTGCTCCAAGGGCGATAACAGCCGCCTCCGCATTGCTCGTCGTCGCCGATATCGCGTCCATGTTGAACGCATCGGTCATGACCAGCCCGTCGAAGCCAAGTTCGGTTCGCAGAAATCCATCGATCGCTTCGGGCGAAAGTGTGGCGGGCTGCCCGTTCGTCAACCCCGGAACCACCAAATGGCCAACCATGATGGGCAGATCGCCACGCTCGATCGCCCGGATAAATGGCACCAGATCGCTTTCTCTCAGCGTCTCTAGGTCTGGGAGGGTTGGAAGCCCGGTGTGGCTATCGGTGCCGCGCCCATGACCTGGGAAGTGTTTCATCACGGGCGTCAGGCCGCCAGCGAGGATGCCATCGGCGGTAGCGAACCCGAAGTCGGTAACAGCCGCCGGATCATCTCCGAAGGATCGGTCTCCAATAAATCCACCGTTGTCGAGGTCGATCACCGGGGCGAGGTTCATCGTGAACCCGAGCTCGCCAATCGCCACGGCGTGATCCTTCGCCAGCGCTTCAGCCTCGGCGAGTGTGAGTGTAGATGCGACACGTCGTGCGCTGGGCAAGGCACTCGTAAGAGACGCGAGTCGTTGGACCCGCCCGCCTTCCTCGTCGACCGCAACGATGCCTGGCCCGAGCAGCGATGTCTTTTGATAAGCGTCGATATCGGCAGCGATCGAGCGGGTCGGCGAACCGAGTACGACGACGCCACCGAGCAGACCACGCCCGGCAAGATCTTGGGACACAGCGAAGTCCGACTGAACCATGACCGGGAACATCAGCTGGCCGACCCGCAGTTCGAGGGGTACCTCCGCTGCACATTCGGCTGCGGTCGGCGGGGTCGTGGTCGTCGGTGGCAGCGTCGTCGTCTCTGGGGTTTTCGAAGTAAGCGGGGCTGGAGGCGATGTTTCCGCGGCCGCAACGATCGTTGGGGGCGGGTTGCTCGAACCCTGCTCGAGCGAAGTCGATTCGACCGCGCCGGTCGACGAACACGCCGTCGCGATGATCGCCAAGGCCGTCAGGACTGCCGTACGAAAAGTTGGATCACGTCGCATCGCAGTTGGAAGCTATCGCAGCGAATTGGTGACACCGTGGCGGGCGCCACCGATTGCTTCAGCACTTCGGCCTGGCCTCGACAACAAATACGGCATTTAGTTCCCATGCCGATGCTGCTCTACACTTTTGGGATGGCCGGTCATTTCCACTCGCGATTCGTCTCCATCGCCGGCGCTGCCGCCATTCTGATTCTGCTTTCTGGATGCGGGGGCGACGACGAAGCCACCGTCGGAACGGTCCCACCTGCAAGCATCACACCCTCCACGGTGGCACCAGCGACCACGACCACGACCACGTCGACAATCGCGACGACGACCACAGAGACGCCCAACCTCGTAGGAAGTCCCGAGTTCGACACGACATCATCGGTCAGCACCGTGGGGATCGATGCCGTCATCTTCGGCATGACGGTGGCTCGAGCCGAGCGCGCTGTGGAAGGCTCCTTCGTTCCTGTCTCGGAACCAATCAACCAAGCGTGTCACCAGGTTCGACCAGCGGGCGGTCCCCTCGGCGTTCTCCTCACCGTCACCGCCGGCACGGTTGAACGGGTCGACATCATCAACCCCGACATCACAACGCGCTCCGGGGCCGGAGTGGGCATGTCGGAGGACGGACTCGCCTCACTCTTCGGCGAGCGCCTCACCACCGAGTCGAGCAACACCGGCGGGAACCGCATCGTCTTCACGCCATCAGACCCTGGCGACGCAGACTTCCGGGTCATCTTCGAGACCGACGGCGCTGTGGTCACCTCATTTCGTTCGGGACGACTACCTCAGGTCGAACCGACCACTCCGTGCACCTGAGGCGCCTGCTCGCTTAGATCTCGGGTGCATTCGCTATCGCCGCAGCGTCGAGACTTCGCATGCGCCGGATCGAGCGAACCAGTCCGAGCGCGAATAGGACGATGAGGGCACCGAGCGCATACGGCCCAAGCCCATGCGCTGCGAAGAAGCCGCCAGCTGCCGCGAGCGCATAGAACCGAGTACCCCGACCAATGAAGGTGGCCACGGCATAACGCGTGGGGCTGTAGTCGCGCGCAACGGCGACGAATCTGAACACCTCGAAGGGCAGCGGAGAAGCTGCTGCGACGATCAGACCGAGGAACATCTGGTCCTCCATCGCGGTCACGAATCTGTTCGTTCCGATGAAGTTTCTGATGCGATCGAAGATTGGGAAGCCGATGAGGCGCTGGAGAAAGAGCCGTTCTCCCAATACCGCGACGGCGTTGATCGCTCCGCCGAGGATCGCGATCCATATCGGCGAGATCGTCTCAGCTGCGTGGATCACATATGCGTCGGCCGGCATGGGCACAAACGTCGATGCGGTCGTCATCAACCCCGCGAACGACAGCAGCGGTTCATCGAGCGCCCGTCCGAGTAGCCACAGACCCAACGACGTCGCGGCGAAGACCCCGGCGATCAGCCAGAGTTCAGCGCGAGGTGAGCGTTGGGGCATGGCGAGCAAAAACTTTCTCGATGAACATCGTGCCGAGATACATAAAATAGGCCGCGAGTGACCCAACTGCATATTGCACTGGCGACGCTGTCTCCGCGTGCACCTCGGTGCGGTCGAGCACTGATTTGAACGACGTGATGAAGTCTTGGTCCTCGATTACAACAGCGATCTCTTGGTTGCAACGGAAGCTGTGCCGTCCGAAGTTCGATGATCCAACGAGAAGCTTCGTGCCATCGATCAGCGCAAATTTCGCGTGGAAAAAGTCGGTGTAGGTTCGCAGTTCAACACCCTGGCGCGATAGTCGTGCGCGGATGTAGGGGTCGGTTGCTCGAAACATGCGGAAGTTGTTTCGCCTCGGTGCAACGACGACCTTCTCGCCGGCTGATACCGCGGCCAGCCGCTTCACCAAGTCGACGTCGAGTGCATAAGGCGACGCCACGACGACCGATTCGGTCGCCTGTTCGATGAGCTCGAGGAAGGTGGCCTCGACGTGTTCATTCGTAATGATCGGACCACGCAACGCTTGGCGTTCACCCGCGCGGGTCTTCTCGAAATCATCGACCACCGCCGCGACCATCGAGGGTTCGGTAAAACCAATGTTGAAGTCGAGCCACTCGAAGTTGTGGTCGCTGATATTGATGCCGCCTATGTATGCGACATCATCGATGACATACACCTTCTTGTGGTTGCGAAACGGGCCGAACATAAGGAGCGGCCCCCAGGGGCTGATGTACGTGACCGCAACGCCTGCCGCCTCCATTCGATCGAACATCGCATGGGTCTCGGCGACCTCGTCGGCTACGAGGGGAGAGTTCACCTTCACATCGCTGACATACCGGAATGCGAACACATCGACGGTCAGGCGCACATCGACGCCTCGCTCCGCAGCGTCGATCAAGAGCTCCGAAACACCGAGTCCAGCCGCATCGCCATCGAAGGTCATCACTTGGATGCAGATTCGTTCGGACGCGGCAGCCAACCCCTCGTGGAGCCCACGCACGAAGTCGGTATTCATGAGGAGCTCGTACCGAGCCGCCGAAGACATGGCCGGAGAGACTAGTTCGAGAGCTCAGGTGGCTCAGGTGTGATGTCGGTCAGGTCAGCATCGGCAGGGGGCCGTGCACCGTCGACGTCGAAGACTTCGCGCCCGAAGCCCGGACGGCCGCTCGTGCCGCCACCAAAGACGGCGCCACCAAAGCCCTGTGTGCGGACATCGATGCGCTTCTTGAAGAACGAAATAACCGGTGGGCGAAGGACCGCTCGAATCGGTGGAATCAGAAGCGCTAGCCCGACGAAGTCCGTGAGAAAGCCGGGCGTCAACATCAGCGCGGATGCGAAGAAGATCATCGCCCCATCGGCCAGATCGTTCGTCGGCAACTTTCCTGCGTTCACGGCGGTCGTTACCCGACGGATGACACTCATGCCCTCTCGCTTGACCAGCCATGCGCCGACCATGCTCACGCCGATCACGAGCAAGATGGTCGGAAGCCAACTGATCTGACTCGCCACCTGCGTGATCAGAAAGATTTCGACCACGGGGACCACGATGAATGCGAGAAAGAGGTAGCCGATCACACCCGTACCCTACGACGACACCAATCTGTTTATTCCCCCGGCGACCGCACGCGAGCCCTCGCCGCGGAGTGAGTTCTGCACTGTCCTAGGCTGAAGCGGTGACCGATTCGGCAGAACACGAACTGTCCCGACCGCCGTCGGTCGACACCGTTGCACGATCACTTATCGATACCGGCTTACCGCACCCGCTTCTCGTCGAAGCCGCTCGCGCAGCGATCGCCGATGGCGACGCAGGGTTAGCTCGGTCGTACGCGAACCGCACCCAGCAGATGATGTTGCAGCGCGTGATCAACGCCACCGGAACTCTGCTTCACACCAACCTCGGGCGTGCGCCGAACGGCGTCCATCAAGATGCCGGTTTCAGCAATCTCGAACTCGACCTTGGCACCGGGGAACGCGGCTCGCGCCAATCGCACGCACCCCGACTTCTCGCACAGCTCTGCGGCGCCGAAGCCGCGATCGTCGTGAACAATTGCGCATCGGCAGTGATGTTGATTCTTGCGGCTCTCGCGGACGGCCGAGGCGTCGCGGTGTCGCGCGGCGAACTGGTCGAGATCGGCGGCGGCTTCCGCGTCCCGGACGTCATGGAACAGAGCGGCGCTCGTCTCATCGAAGTTGGCACCACGAACCGAACCCGCACCGCCGACTACCAGCGGCGCATCGATGACCCCGCGACCGACATTGCAATCGCCATGCAGATCCACCAGTCGAACTTCACGATCAGCGGGTTCACCGAGATGCCGACGACCGCCGCGCTCGCCACCCTTGGAGTACCCCTCGTGAGCGATATTGGCTCAGGTCTCCTCGATGCCTCTTGTCCGTGGTTGCCGTCCGGACCGCCACCGTGGTTGGCCGACGAGCCAGCTGCCAAGCAGACGCTCGCCGACGGTGCATCGCTCGTCGCTTTCTCAGGCGACAAACTCCTCGGCGGTCCCCAGGCGGGAATCATTGCCGGCAACGCCGAATTCGTGGCTGCGTGCTCTCGGCACCCCCTCGCTCGTGCGCTCCGCCCGGGCGGACTCGTCCTCGGCGCACTCCAAGATCTTGCGCTCGCGTACATGCACCGAGACTGGGAGGCGATTCCGTTCTGGCGGATGGCGATGACCCCGGTCGACACACTCCGCGCTCGAGCTGACGCGATCGTCGAGACATCGAGCGTCGGGTCCACGATCGACACGATGGCGGTGCCGGGAGGCGGCACGTTGCCGACGGTCGAGATTCCGTCGGTGGGCATCGCCGTTCCTGGCGACCACCGCGAGCAACTACGCAACTCGACCACCGCGATCATGGCGCGCGTTGTCGAGAACACGACGATCCTCGACATGCGGAGCATCGATGCCCACGACGACGGGGACATCGCCGATGCCTTGCGCCCGATATCGGCCGGAAGTGTCGACAACAAACAATGAGCCACGTCGTCTCTACCGCTGGGCACGTCGACCACGGCAAATCGACTCTCGTGCGAGTGCTCACCGGCACCGACCCCGATCGCTTCGCAGAAGAGAAAGAACGTGGTCTCACAATCGACCTGGGTTTCGCGTCGACCAAACTTCCGAGCGGCAAGGTTCTCTCGCTCGTCGATGTTCCCGGCCATATTCGATTTCTCAAGAACATGCTCGCGGGTGTCGGAGCGGTCGATGCCTGCTTGTTCGTCGTCGACGCAAACGAGGGCTGGAAGCCCCAAACCGAAGAACACCTACGAATCCTCGATCTGCTCGGTGTTCGTCATGGCGTCATTGCGCTGACCAAGATCGGGCTCGCCGATGAAGACCTCATCGAACTTGCGATCCTCGACGTCGAGGACCGCGTCGAGGGCACCTTTCTCGAAGGCGCTCCGATCGTGCCGGTCGATTCGCTCGTCGGCACCGGCATCGATGCCCTGCGAGTGGCGCTCGATGAGTTGCTCGCAGCGACTCCAGACGCGCTAGATCGAGGGACTCCGCGCCTGTGGGTCGATCGAGCATTCTCGGCGAAAGGGTCCGGCACGGTGGTTACCGGCACCCTTACCGGCGGGCGGATTCGCGTCGATGACGAGCTGCTGTTGTTGCCACAACGAGAAACCGTGCGCGTTCGCGCCTTGCAGAGCTTGCATGCGCAGCGAACAAAGGTTGGCCCCGGCAATCGAACGGCCATCAACTTGAGCGGCGTGAGCCACGACCAGATCAGGCGTGGTGATGCGCTCGTGCGCTCCGGCGAATGGCACGAGACGAGTGTTTTCGATGGCGCGCTCACCGTGCTCGATTCGCTCGATCACGATGTTTCGCGTCGTGGGGCCCACCTGCTCTACTTGGGGGCCGGCGAACATGCTGTTCGGATCAGAATTCTCGGCGCGGCGATCACCCCCGGCGCCACCGGCAATATCCGCATCTACCTTCCCGACGCGCTTCCGCTGCTTCCCGGCGATCGGTTCGTGCTGCGCGAGTCCGGCCGTGCCGAAACCATCGGCGGCGGCGAAGTCCTCGACGTCGATCCCAGGACGAAAGCCTCCGAGGCCAGCCCGGACCGTTCGGTCGACCGGGTCGTCGCCGAACGCGGATGGGTTGCGAGTGACGAACTTGCCCTGCTCACCGGTGAACGCCGAGATCCCGACGTCGGACGATGGGTCGTCGATCCAGCGGCACTCCAGTCGGCGATCGACGCACTTCGGGCCCAGGTCGATACCGCAGGAGCACTCGGGCTCGACACTGCGAGCCTCGATGAACAACAACGAGCCACCCTCGAACTCCTCTCGGACGTGGTCGTGAACGGTGGACGGGCCACACAGGCATCCGCCGCCGATCCCCTGCTCGCCCACCCCTACGTCCTAGCTCTCCGGGCTGGCGGGTTCACCCCACCAGATTCCGACGGTGTCGACCGCGAGGAACTCCGCGAACTCGTCCGGCGGGGCGAGATCATCGTGGAGGACGGGGTCTACTTCGCCCCCGAGGTCATCGATGACGCAGCACGATTGCTCTTCGAACTCCTCGCGCAGCAGCCAGAGGGTGTGACCGTTTCCGAGGTCCGACAGGCAATGGGCAACACTCGCAAACACGCCATGCCATTGATCGCTCGCCTCGACGCGGGCGGAATCACCCGCAGGCGTGAAAATCTACGTATCGCAGGCCCCCGCCTCCCAACAAATTAGCACGCTCCGAAGTCGGGATTCGCGCGCTGAGCGCGATCTTTTTGCCCCCCTTGTGTTTCTCGTCACACAGCGCCTAGGTTCGGTTTTGAGGAGGCGAGACAGTTGGCGGTACAACACAGCACAAGAGCCGCCGGAGCACTTCTCTGGCAACAACGAGCAGCCTGTCGTGGTCCCCTAGGGGCCGTTTTCTTTCCCCCACCTACGACAGAACGAAAGCGCGAGAAACTTGAGCGCGAACAAAAGGCGAAAGACATTTGTCTGGCGTGCCCGGTGCTCAGCGCGTGCCGCGAGTACGCAATAGCAATCCGTGAGCCTCACGGGGTGTGGGGTGGGCTAAGCGAACAGGAACGCCGAGGCCTGCTTTAGTCCTCAGCCTCGGAACTCCGGCGCTCTCGATAGTCGATAGCGGCTCCGAGTTCTGGCTCGACTTCCAGGAGGAGGCCGTCGACCTCTACAACGCGCGCCTGCTCGCCGACTGCGATTGGGGTGGCCCTGTTCGTCCTTGCACGCCACGGCGCTCCTTGAAAGCTCACCACGCCGTCGGGGTCGACCGCCTCGATGACCTCACCGACCTCGCCGATCATCCACTCGCGACCGATCGTCGGAGTCGAGAACCTGGTGCGCACCATCGCAGGCATACCGCCGAGCATCGCCAACAAGATGCCGATAATACCGACGCCGAGTGGTAGCCAACCAATGCTGTAGTCACCGAGCAGGAACAACGACCCGATGATCAGAAAGATCGATCCAACCGTGCTCCAGAACGCCTGGATCCCCGACTGAACGTCGATAGCGAACCCAATGAACGCGATCAGGAGGAGCAGAACCGCCCACCACCGCGCATCGAGGACCGCGAGGCCATAACCGCCTGCGAGAAAAGAGCCGGCGCCGATAACTCCGGCGACGCCTACACCCGCTGTATAGAGCTCAAATACGAGTAGCCCCAACCCGATCACGAAGAGCAGGTACGCAACGGGCGGAGAGGCGAACGTGTGAAATTGCTGGTCGATAAGTGGCAGTGTCACGAACCGGGTTCTGGTTATCGGAATTCGCGAGGGCCCAGCGTCGTCGGCAAGGATTCCACCATTGGGAAGAACCTCGCCCGGTTGCACGATTCCGAAATCGAACCCGGGCAATTCCAGCAAATGGTTGAGAATCGTTGGCGCATTTTGAATCTGAAGACTTGCATCGTCGGCGCCGAGCTGAACAAGCTCGTCGTAGCCCACGACACCTCCAGCAAAACCGCCCTCTAACAGTGAGACGAAGGGTGCGTCCGAAGCTGCGTTACCGAGCACGGACGGACCGAAGTCTCCAATCTCAGAACCGGGAGATATACCAATCCGGGTGGACACGATAGCCAGCTGCCCAGCACCGCCGAGCGCTTTCCCCTTGCCTGCAGGGCCAAGCCAGACCGAGACGGGAATCTCGAAGCCCGCTATTCGGTCGGCGAGCGCTCCTAGGGATTCGTCGTCGACCGCAGCGCCTTCACTCTCCATCTGCAGCACGACCGCGAGTGCGCCACCCTCAACGGCGGCATCGAGGCTTCGGTCGATGAAGTCGACCATCACCGGATCGATCAGACCGTTCACGCCGATCACGTCAACAAACCCAATCGCAGAATCGGAGTTCTGTGCCGTCGCAGAATCGGGGTTCTGTGCATTCACTGGAATAGCCGACAGAATGAGCACGACCACGGCTAACGCGATCGCACCCAGCGCGCGCGAAGTGGTGAACGGACGTCGACGTGCAGAGCGATTTTCAGTACCCATTTCCGCTCCTCATCATTGCGGGGAAGGGTGGAGTCGGTAAGACGGTACTGACCGCGGCGCTCGGAACCGAAACTGCGCGGCATGGTCATTCGACACTTCTCGTCGAAGTCGGCGGTCAACAACAGCTCCTCCCGATGCTGACGAACGACATCGACGCTCTCCCTCAACCTGATTCCGATGGCGTAACGATGCTCGACGACAAGCTCGGTTGGGAGTCCCTGTCGCCTGACCGGCTGCTCGCGGGCTGGCTCTCGGGCCGCAGCATGGGCCTCATCGCCGACCGTCTCGAACGTTCGGGGGCACTCGCCGTCATCGCATCGTCGGTGCCTGGAATCAAAGACGTCCTGCTCATTGGACACTTGCGAAAGGTCGTCGAATCGGGCCGATGGGAGCGGGTGATCGTCGACGGGCCGGCCTCGGGGCGGGCTCGCGAGCTTCTTCGTGCGCCTCGACAGGTCGCCGAAGCAGCAACAGAAGGTCCGATCTTTGATCAGGCCACACGCGGCCATTCGTTGTTGAAAGACAACAACAGTACGGCCGTACTGCTCGTGACGTTGCCCGAAGAAACCCCGGTTAACGAAACGATCGAAACCGCGTTTGATATCGAAGACGACCCAGGCGTACGTCTTGCCGGGGTCATCGTCAACCGACTCTTTCCCCACGCCGAGCCACCAAAGAGTTTCGACAACCATCCACTCGGACCCGGCACGAGAGCCCGACACGAATCGAACGTCGAACAACTCGCACGCCTCGACGCCGATCTGCCTGTGCCTCGGCGGACGACGACGGAAAATCCACACGGCATCGTGACTCCAGCGCACATCGACGAACTCCTGGCCGGCGTTCCCACCTTGACGAGTACCGATGGGTCCGAGGCCGAAGTACAGCCCTCCGACACCGAAGCACTAAACGCCGCTCTCGAGAAGTCGATCGTGGTCACGGTTGGTACTGGCGGCGTTGGCAAAACAACCCTCGGAGCGTCGCTCGCCTATCGAGCAGCCTCGCAGGGACGCTCGGTCGCGCTCATAACGATCGACCCAGCACGCCGTCTCGCCGACGCCCTGGGTTTGGACGAGCTCGACGATGATCTTCGCGATGTCACGATCAAAGGATCGGGTCGGCTACAGGCGACCATGCTCGACCCCGGTCGCACTTTCGAACGCGTGATTCGAGCAGAGGCTCGCGACGAAGAACATGCGGATCAGATCCTTGGGTCGCCTCTCGCAGCCCAACTCACCGCGTCGTTGTCGGGGATGACCGAATACATGGCGGTCGAGCGATTGTGGGAGCTCCACACGAACCCCGAAATCGATCTGGTCGTCGTCGATACGCCACCGTCCTCGGACGCACTGGCTTTTCTCGACGCGCCCAATCTGCTCGCTCGCCTCCTCGACAATCGGATCTACAAGATCCTCGTCCATGGCAAACGGCGCTCGGTCTTCAATCGAGCGATCGGTGGCCTCGTCGGACAGCTCGTGTCGACGGTAGGAGGCACCGTGGTTCGCGAGGCCGTCGAGTTCTTCAAAAGCTTCGACGGCGTCGAGGAAGGCTTCCGTGTCCGGGGCGACAGCATTCATGCAACGCTTCGTAGCGAAGACACCACATTCATCATCGTGGCCTCGCCCACGGGCACGTCGCTGGACAACGCGACCGACTTCATCACACAACTGGACGGGGCCGGCGTCCATCCGTCGCTCATGATCGTGAACCGATGCACCCCAGAAGTTCCCAAGTCCGGGCGTTCCAAAATCGCGTCAGCGATCGTCGAACACCTGCGGACTAAACGTTCCTCTGAGCGTCTCAACATCGCCGCCTACGGCGAAGGTTCGACTATCCCCGTATTACTGATCGACGACCTCGCACGTCCTGTCACCGATCTACGGGGAGTCAAGGAATTGGCGAGCGCGCTCGGAGCGAGCTGACGACGTCAGCCACATTCTGACTACGTCAGCTATTTTCCGACTACGTCAGTCTTCCTCGAGCGCCGACAGCGCGTCTTCGAGAGACTCGGTGACCGGCACGATGCGATCGAAGCCAGTGGTGTGCAGCAGCCGATTCAAACTCGCTGTCGTACTGATCACTGCAACATCACCTTCGGCTTCACGGACGCGGCGGATGCCACCGATGAGCGCGCCGAGACCAGCGGAGTCCATGAACGGAACCTCCGACAGGTCGATGATCAGCCATCGAACGCCCTCAATCCCTGCGAGCGCTTCTCGAAACTCGCTTACCGTATAGGCATCGACCTCACCGGTGAGTTGGCAAAGGTGATACCCCTCACCTTCGTCTGACGATTCGACCTTGATATCCAGCACGTTGCACCTCGCTTGCCCGATTGCACAGATCAGGTGACCTGCGCTCGTTCCCAGAGCGAAGCGGCCAGGTTAGCGGAGCCTCGTGACCACAGCACAGTGAGCTTCCGATACCCTTTGGAACGTGCCCAACGTATTGCTTGCCACCGACGCCGATTGGCTATTCAACGACATCGCCGCTTCACTCGGCGGAACGCACGATATTCATCGTGTTCGCGAGGGTGCACACGTCGCTGACGCGGTCGGCGAAGTCGATCCGGAGCTCGTCATCCTCGACCTGCAAATCGGCAACATGGGTGGCGTCGCCACCTCCCTTCTCATCAAACAAGAAGCTCGTGCTGGTCGCCTCCCAGAGGTCCCGGTGCTGTTACTCCTCGATCGCGAAGCGGACGAGTTCTTGGCCACACAATCCGATGCGGATGCATGGGTCACCAAGCCACTGAACACGCTGGCCCTGCGCCGTGTAGCGAACGGTCTTCTTCCCGCCTAGCAGCCGCCCATCTATACTCAACGGGGCAATACGGGTAGTAGCGCAGCTTGGTAGCGCGCCTCGTTCGGGACGAGGAGGTCGGGAGTTCAAATCTCCCCTACCCGACCAGATCATGGCCGCAGGCCATCACTCGTCGGGACGCGGACCAGGTATTTCTCTCGTCGGGACGCCGACCAGGTATTTCTCTGGTCGCTCAGCGTCCGGAGACGTCATACACGATGCGCAGGGCGCCGTTGTCATACGGAGTGGTCTCGAGCACACGCATCGGACCCGAGAATGCATCACTGAATAGCGGGATGCCCGCCCCGATCGCTTCTGGCATGACCGTGATATCGAGCGTGTCGACGACACCACCCGCGAGCGCTTCGGTCACGACCTTGCCTCCCCCGAAGACCCACAGGCGCTTCTCGGTCTCGGCAGAGAACTCGGCGATTGCCTCGGCCGTCGGTGCAGCTTTGAAGGTGATGTTCGCGCCGTCGGGGATCGGCAGATCGGTTGACCGCGTCAGAACGAGTGTCGGCCGATCGCCCCACGCCCACCCCCAACCCACCGTCTGAACGTACGTGGTTCGACCCATCACCAACGCGCCGACGCGGTCGACCCACGCCGTGAAGTCGAAGGCTTCGATCGGATATTTCTCGAGGTAGTCCACAGCGCCATCAGGTCGGCACACATACCCATCGAGGGTGACCGCCAGGCTGGCCACCACATCATCATTCCGCTCAGCTTCAGCTCGCATTTCGTACTCCATCAGACAGCTCCTACTGTTCGCCGGAATAGCGTGATCAATTCATCGGCGACCCGCTCAGTATCGTCGCTGTGGTAACACGGCCCCGCGTACGCGTGAAGAAGAAAGTCCGCGGTGATCTCGAGGTCGGTGATGTCGAACTCACCGGCACTTCGACCGCCGTCAAGCAACCTGCGCAGGAGTTCGCGCGACTCCGTCCATGGCTCGTCACTGTGGCTTGCCGTGGCATGAAAGACCGCGTGATACAGATCTTCGTTGGTCATCGAAAATCGCACGAGATGCCGGACGATCGAATCGAGACGGGCCGACCAGGTGATCGAGTTATCGGCCACTATTCGGGTTGGTTCATCGAGCATCTTGCTCCACAAGTCCGAGCGCAGCGCATCTATGAGCTCGGCTCGCGAGCTGTAGTGCAGGTACAGCGAGCCCTTTGCGATTCCGGCCTGTTGGGCAACCTGCGCCATCGATACATCATCGAGTCCTCGATCGACTGCGAGGGAGGACGCTGCGTCGAGTATCTGGCGTTGTCGAATCTCTGGCGGCTGGAACCGGGCCGCATCCACGTCGTGTTTCACACGGCATATTCTACCGGGTTGCGGATCGACTGACCAGCGGTCATACTGCGACTGACCGCCGGTCAGTCAGTCAGGAGAAACTATGCACAATATCGACGTCGCAATCATCGGAGGGGGTCCCGCTGGACTCCAGGCAGCGCTCGTGCTCGCTCGAACTCGAAAGGCGGTCGTGGTCTTCGATGCGCCATCTCCGCCTCGAAATGACGCCTCTCATGGCGTCCACAACTTCTTGGGCCTGGACGGACTCGTCCCGCAAGAGATTCGAGATGTCGCATGGTCGCAGATCGACGTCTACGAATCGGCTGAACTCGTCCGACAGATGGTCAACACAATCGAGCGAGCGTCGACTGGCGACCTGATCGTCGCAACCACAGACGATTCCTGGCAGGCCAAACACGTCATCCTCACCTGCGGGTATTGCGATGTTCTTCCCGAAATCGAGGGCTTCGCTTCATGCTGGGCGAACACGATCATCCCGTGCCCGTTCTGCGACGGATTCGAGAATCGAGACCGGATCTGGGGAATCGTTCCCAGCATGGATATGGAGCTCGATGCCTTTCCCCAGATGGTTCGCAACTGGACCGATCGGCGTGTCGTCATCGCTCCTCGGGCTCTCGGCGTTTCGGCGGCGCATCGGACGATGCTGCTCGGCATCGACGTTCCCCTACACGAGGGCGACATCGTCAAGATCGAACACACCGATGGCAAGATCGACCACGTCACGCTGGACAGCGGCGAGATCGTCCACGTCGGCACGCTTCTCTGGACGCCTCCCGAAGAACCGGCTCCACTAATCACCAACCTCGTCGAGTCGCTCGGGCTCGCCATGGACGAATACGGATACGTTGTCGCCGACGAATCCCAGCGAACAAACATCGATCGACTCTGGGCCGCCGGCGACGTACAGGGTTGGACCGGTGCGATCGAATCCGCAAACGCAGGGGGAATGGCCGCCACCATGCTCGTCCACGGCTGGTTCGAGAACGCGGCATGATCTCTCCAGGCGATGTGGCGGCCTTTCACCGCGACTACGACAACCACACCGATCACCGCATCGGCTTCTTCGGCGCGCTGACCGAACTCGTGCCGCCCTAAGCTCGGGCGCTCTATCCGGGAAGTTACGTCGACATTGCTCCATCGGTGGTCGCATCGTCGTCGTTGCGAACCGGAATCGAGAACTCGATCCGATCGACCCGTCCAAGGTAACGATCGCGAGATTTCGCTGCGATCTCGTCATAGGTCCCGACCGTCGCCACCGTCTAAAGCATCTCGTCGTGCACGAGCTCGGGGAGTTCCTCTCACCGATTTGCACGCGACAACTCCAAAGCCTCCCGAGCAATATCGCCCCAGCCGTGCAGCTCGAATGTGCGCCGGTAGGACGGTGTCGACAAATAGAAGGCCACCCGAGTACGGACGGTGTGAATGACCCGCTCAAGTGCGACTTGGTCTGGTGCAGTACCGATGAGAGGTTTCATACAGGCCCGCCACAGCGCACGTATTTGGACCGATGGCGGCAATATGGATCGGCGCGTTCGGATGTTCGATCGGTCCAGGGTCGAACAGGGGAAGCCGACATGTCCGTCACGGTTGGACTTCGCGGGAACGCAATAGCAACGGATGTTCCGACCTGGATCGAGGCCAACGGACCCCGCAAGCGCAGCTGTTGCGGCAAAGTCGGCAATGTGAAGTGGAGTCTCAGGCTCACGAAGACCGGGGTCGAGTTTCCCGAGCGGCAGCAACGATTCGATAAGCATGGTCCAAGCATTCTCTTGTAGAAGAGGTGCGATCGATCGTGACGATAATCGCCCACTAAACCCTGTGACGAAATGCGCCGAACCCTGAGAAATGAAACGCTTTCTTCTCGCGGCCTGCGGAGTCCTCCTCGCCGCGTGCGGGGGTGGACAGTCCACCGGAGCGCAACCGGAGTCGTTGGCATTGGCTGACTCGGTCGATTCTTCGTCCGCCGCTGAAAGCAACGTGATGAGGTTCGAGATCGACGGCGAACCATTCGAGCTAGCCGCTGGCATCTGTAACACCTACGAAGATGGATCCTTCAACTTTGCGCTAGCGGAGGGACCCCTCGGCACAAGCGGTCGTGTGACCGCGACGATCGAACGTTTCGACACCGGTGTCGGGTTCGAGCTGATCGTCGCGCTCGAAGGGCTACGAGACGACGCCTCATCGGTCACGTGGTACGCCCAGGAACCAGTCTCGGTACACGAACTCGATGCCACGGTATTTGGCGGGACGGTGCAAGGAACCGCCGTGTTCGACACTCTCGGCGGCCCCGACACACCTGGTGACAAAGCCGATGGAAGCTTCTCGGTGACCTGCACGCCGTGACATCGCAGCCTGTGCGAACTAACGTTCTACCCATGGGCAGCAAGCGTCAGAACACCACCGAAAGGCGCCTCGCTCATGTCCGCGCGATCAAAGACCAGTTCTATGCCGACGAACCTTCGCTCGACGAGCAAGTAGAGGCCAAGGATCGCAGGATCGCCGAACTCGATCGGGAGGTCGAGACACTGCAGCTTCAACTACGGCAGGAACGGATGAAGCAGCGCCCAGAGCCTGAAGACAGCGCTCCAGCCGCGGCGGACCGCCCTGCCTTCAACTTCTACCGCGACTAGCGAACGGTTCGGCTTATGGGTGGAGGTCACGATCATGGCACCGGCCTCGCTCGTGCGGGTGAACGTCACCTCGGCCGACTGAAGGCCGCGTTCGCGGTCATCTTTGCGTTCTTCATCGTGGAGGCGATCGCAGGCTTCGTAACGAACTCGCTCGCCTTGTTGTCCGACGCAGGACACATGCTGACGGATGTGATCGGTATCGGCATGGCTCTGGCCGCCATCCAACTCGCCTCGAGATTCGACGGGCGAGAAGATGCCGAACGGTCCAACCACACCTTTGGTTTGTACCGGCTCGAAATCTTGGCGGCCTTCGTCAACGCTCTGTTGCTGTTCGGTGTGGCGATCTGGGTTCTGATCGAAGCGCTTCGGCGATTGACCGCAGATCCCGAAGTTTTGGGAATCCAAATGCTCGTGGTGGCGGTGCTGGGCCTGCTCGCGAACATCGTCGCCTTTCTCCTCCTGCGCGAAGGCTCGAAAGAATCGATGAATATCGAAGGCGCCTACCTCGAGGTGCTCGCCGACACGGTGGGTTCGGTCGGCGTGATCATCGCGGCAATCCTGCTCGAAGTATTCGACTGGAGCTGGGTCGATCCTGTTGTCGGTGCTCTGATTGGGATCTGGATCTTGCCCCGAACTTGGAAACTCGGACGCAAGGCCGTGCGGGTTCTCCTGCAGGCAGCGCCGGAGAACTTCGACCTCGATGCGTTGTCCGCTGACCTCTTGGCGATCGAAGGGGTCGTCGATGTTCACGACCTGCACGTCTGGACCCTCACATCGGAGATGGACGCCGCGTCAGCGCATCTGGTGATCCTCGAGGGAACCGACAGCCACGCCGTCCTCGACATGGCCCGCGAGCGGCTTCACGCCGACTATCACATCGACCACGGCACTTTTCAGGTCGAACCAGATTCACACGTGGGCTGTCACGAGATGACGTGGTGATACCTCAGAGCGAAACGAAGCCTTCGCCGTCGTAACGACGTACGTCGCCAGTTCCGATTTCGTATATCCATCCTTCGAGCGTTAGCCCTTTCGAGATCGCCTCAGCAACCAGCTCATGGGTCCGTAGGTGCTCGAGTTGCAAGAGCACGTTCTGCTCGATGAAGTCGTCGATCTCGTCCGGATCGCTTGCCTCGACCAACGTGGCGCTGTGTTCCAGCCATCGATCGACCGCCGGCATGTTCGACGTTCCTCCCCGGAGGAGACTCGTCATGGCGCGACAATCACTGTGTCCGCAAACGACGATCTGGCTCACACCGAGCACAACGATCGCGAACTCGATCGAAGCGACCGATCCGTCATTCGAAGCCGCCTCGGGGTCGGCCGCTGGAACGATATTCCCCGGATTGCGGTCCACGAAGATGTCGCCTGGCTCGGTCTGTAGCAATAGCGACGGATCGATTCGTGAATCAGAGCACGTAATCAGGAGCGTGTGGGGTGCTTGCCCACCGGCCAGTTTGGCGAAGAGCTGAGCCTTCTCTGGAAAAACGGTCGACTGAAACCGATGCACGCCTTCGACGAGTTCTTTCATCACGGCCCTTTCGTATGAAGACCTTGATGATATTCGCCAGATTGCCCAGCTAGGCCGCTGTGTCGCCAGTCATTACTCCGAATATGAACCGCTTCCCACGTCCGATGGCGTTCGGGAAGGTGGTGATCAGCTTGTGTCCGATCTTCGAGAAATGTTCGCTCGGCACGATGGCGAATACCAGAAGGCAGTTGTCGGTCGTAGCTGTCGGCCGAATTGGGCGCATCAAGACCGACGCGAACTTGTCCCCAACGAGATGGGGTAGAGAGTCGAGCAACTCCGAGCCCTCTTGGACGTCTCGCATCACGAAACGCAGGACTCGCTCGCCGGGCGCGGCTGACGGGACGCTCGTGCGGCTCATCGGCTCCCAGGCGTAGTCCGCAGACTCGAGGATGACGTTCCGAACATCTCTCGATGCCCCGATCCCGTCGAG
>JBLIMK010000077.1:0-20217 GCA_047638715.1 Verrucomicrobiales bacterium | reverse complement strand
GGTGCCACGTCGGGAGGCGGCCTATTCGTCGCGCATGACGGCAACGTCATGCGGGTGGCTCTCGCGCAGGCCTGATTGTGTGATGCGCACGAGCCGACTTCGAGTGCGAAGCTCGTTGATATCGCCGGCACCGGCGTAGCCCATTCCGGAGCGCAGGCCACCGGCCATCTGTCCTACGAGATCGGAGATCGACCCGGCGTAGCGCACTCGTGCCTCGACGCCTTCGGGCACGTGTTTCCCGGGTGTTTGACCAGAGCCGTAACGATCGGCGGCACGACCTCGCATTGCGCCAGCAGAGCCCATTCCGCGGTAGGTCTTCCACATTGCGCCGTCGACGAGTTCGAGGTCGCCTGGCGCTTCGTCGGTGCCGGCGAGCAGGTTCCCGACCATCACGGCGTGTGCTCCAGCTGCGAAACACTTCACGATGTCGCCCGATGTCACGACGCCGCCGTCGGCGATGATTGGGACGTCGTGAGCGTTCGCTGCTTGAGCGCACTCGTAGATCGCGCTCATCTGTGGCATGCCTGCACCAGCGACGATTCGAGTGGTGCAGATCGATCCGGCACCCACGCCGACCTTCACGACATCTGCGCCAGCCTCGATGAGGGCGTCGACGCCTTCAGAAGTGACGACGTTCCCGCCGACCACAACGATCTCGGGCCAGCCTTTCTTGATTGTTCGTACCGCATCGATCACGCCCGCTGTGTGGCCGTGCGCCGTATCGATGACCAACATGTCGACACCAGCTCGTGCGAGAAGCTCCGTGCGTTCGGCCGTGTCAGTGACCCCAACAGCGGCACCTACACGGAGTCGTCCAGATGCGTCGAGGCTGGCATTCGGCTTCTGGATTCGTTTATCGATGTCCTTGACCGTGATCAACCCAGCGAGCACGCCGTCGGCGTCGACGAGCGGAAGTTTCTCAATGCGGTGCTTGTGGAGTACGGCCTTAGCTTCCTCCAGAGTTGTGCCGACCGTGGCGGTCACGAGCGGATCACGCGTCATGAACTCGGTGACGGGCTTGTCGAGCTCGTCGGTCGTGCAGAATCGAATGTCGCGGTTCGTAAGAATGCCGACGAGGCGTCCGTCATCCTCACAAATTGGCACACCGCTGATCTTGTGCCGAGCCATCAATGTTTCGGCGTCCCGAAGCGATGCCGCGGGCGAAAGCGAGATTGGGTTCGAGATCATCCCGGCCTGGGCGCGTTTGACCAGGTCTACCTGCTCGGCCTGGTCGGCTGGAGAGAGGTTGCGGTGCATGATGCCAATGCCGCCCTCGCGGGCCATTGCAACAGCGAGAGTGGCTTCGGTGACGGTGTCCATCGCCGCGGACATCAACGGCACACGAAGTTCGATTTCCCCGAGCCGCGTGGTCGTGTCGACATGGTCGGGCAGGACGTCGCTATACCCGGGAACGACCAGAACATCGTCGAATGTCAGTGCTTGCGAACCTGCGAAGAGGCCTTTGTTCGGATCGAAGTGTGCACCCGTGGTTCCCATGAATGCACGTTAGCGGGATCGTCACTTGTCATGCAGCGCTGTGGCTCACGTCAGCTACATTTCCAGCGTGTAGCCGAGGTATGCGGCGCCTACTCCGGCGAGGATGGCACCGATGGCGTAGAACGCCGCCTCGGTCAGGTTGTTCTCTCGATAGATGTATTCGATTTGGGAGATGTAAGTGGAGAAGGTGGTGAAGGCGCCGAGAGCGCCGATGCCGGCGATCGCCATCGTGTCTTCGGATGTGCCGCTGAGAAGGCCGAGGAGAAACGACCCGACCAGATTCACCAACAGGGTTCCCCAGAGCTTTCGACGAAAGTCGCCGTCGAGCGAGGTGATCGCGGCTCGCGCGGTCGAACCGATGGCAGCAGCGAGGGCGACGCCGACGATGATCATGGTTGCAGCCCCGGATTGGGCGGTGCGAGCATACGCGCTGCCACGAAAGCAGCGAGGCCGAGGATGACCGATGCTGCCACGTAAATGACCGCGACAGCGCCGTCGCCATCATCGAGGAACCGAACCACTTCGAGTGAGAGTGTCGAGAACGTGGTGAGGCCACCACAAAACCCCACGGCGACAAGCCGTTGTAATCGAACGGGGGCCGTGCATGCGCTCACGAGACCGAGCAGGCCGCTACCCACCACGTTCACGAGCAGGGTGTGCCACGGGAAACCTGAGGTTCCCCAGAACTCGACCACGCCGTAACGTACGAGCGCTCCCACCAAACCACCGAGCGCAACGAGCGCTAAGTGTTCCATGCGGGCCATATTGCAACCGTACTTCTGGGAAGATGGCACTCCGCACATATCAGGACCACCGGCCTGGCCGGACTTCACGGAGTGGAAGACATGGCACTCCGCACATATCAGGACCACCGGCCTGGCCGGACTTCACGGAGTGGAAGACATGGCACTCCGCACATATCAGGACCACCGGCCTGGCCGGACTATACGGAGTGGAAGAGATGGATCTTTCGGATCGCCGGACGAGCTACGACGCTGAGGGAATCGATCTTGCCTCGATGGCCGACGACCCGTTCGCACAGTTCGAGCGCTGGTTCGCCAATGCGCAGGCATCGACGGAGCCAGAACCGTACGCGATGGTCGTGTCGACCGTCGATGCACAAGGACAGCCACGAGGACGAAACGTGCTGCTCCGAGGGGTCGATGAACGGGGCTTCACGTTCTTCACCAACTATGGGTCGGCGAAGGCTGAGGCGATCGAGTCGACCGGTGTCGCGGCACTTACATTTCACTGGCATTCGTCACATCGTCAGGTTCACGTAGAAGGACGTGCGGTGCGCGTTGAGGATTATGAGTCCGATACATATTTCGCCAAACGTCCGCGCGATAGCCAGCTCGGTGCGTGGGCCAGCGCGCAGAGTTCGGTCATCGAAAGCCGTGATGTTCTGCTCGATCGGCTTACGGAGGTCACCGCACGATTCGCCGGTGGGGACGTGCCTCGGCCCGACTTCTGGGGTGGGTACAGGGTCTCGCCTGAGCGGGTCGAGTTCTGGCAAGGGCAGCCGAACCGATTGCACGATCGTGTGCGTTACGACCGCGGCGAGGCCACGTGGAATCGAGTCATTCTCAGCTCGTGATAGTGGCTCGGACCTCGTTCGTTGCAGTCGCGGTGACCCACAAGTGAGATCCCGCTGTTGATATGCACAGGTCTTCGTTCGCGAGGCTCGGTGCGCGCCATTCGATCTCGATGTGTTGTGGCCGATCGAATGTGCCGAGGTCGAGGTGTTCTTCGGCGATTGAAAGGTACGCCGCGTTGTTGACGTGGCCGAAAGCGTCCATGTCGGTCGATCGGAATGTCCATGGCGATTCGGATGCGCCGTCGGGAACTGTCTTGTCGTGACGGAGTTTGGCATCGATCAGTCGACCGTTGGTCGCCTCGAGGTAGAGAGCGGAGAAGTCGTCGCCCCACGGTATTGGCCGTCCGGTCTCGGCATCGAGATGGACCCACACAGCAGCTGCTTCGATGTGTGCGCCAAGCTCGCCCCGGATCGATGTTCGGCGTTCGGCCCACCGCCGACCGATCCCGGAGCACCACGTCGTGAGCTCCAGGCACTCTCGCGCTCTCGCAGGGGTGCGTGTCTCGATCGTTGCTCGTCGGGCCACCCAGGCGAGCCCAAGTTCGGCCATGCCAGCATCATCGGTGTCGTCGTTGCCGACGTCCTGCAGGAAGCGTGCGATCGCGTCGAGTTCCATCCGTCCATCCGGGGCAGAATCGTCGATCGAAACGCGGCGATGGGAGGTAAACGTGCGTCCCGAGGTCGGCGCGTCGACCAACTCGGCGCCTCCAGGTGAAATGACTTTGATCCTCGGTTCCTCGCCCACGCCGCCGAATGTAGGGGAGACTGAGTTCGAAACAGCAGATGAACTCGTACCTTTCTTACGTACGCGCGGGAATTGTGTCGAGAACGCTATGGGTTCACCCAGTCACATAACAACAATCCGATCTCCGCCAACTACCCCCCAACGGATCATGACGCTTCACACTTCACAACACCTACCCGCCCATCAACGCAGGTTCGCCCGCGTCGGCGCCGTGCTGATGGCCATTGTCGTGCTGGCGACGGCTTGTTCGTCCAGCGGCTCCGGTACAGGCGCCGACTCGAGCACGAGCGGAACGCCAGTCGATTTCAGCTACGTCGACTTCGACGGTAGCTCGGCACAGCTCGCCGACCTGCCCGAGGGACCCATCGTCGTCAACTTCTTTGCCTCGTGGTGCCCGACTTGTGTTGCCGAGATGCCAGACTTCCAGACGGTCAGCCAAAACATGTCGAGTGAGGTGACATTCCTTGGCCTCGCTACACAGGACCGGGTCGAGAACGCCGTGCAACTCGTGGCCGACACCGGCGTGACTTACACCGTCGGCAACGATCAGAATGGCGAGATCTTTCAGATCTTCGAAGGACTGGGAATGCCGACGACAGTATTTATCAATGCCGATCGAACCGTGGCGAAAGTGCACACGGGCGTGCTCGACGTCGAGTCCCTCACCGACACCATCAACGACGAACTCCTCTCGTAAGGATTAGTTATGCCCCCTTGGAATCTCCTCGCCTTTCCGTTTGCCGCAGGACTCGTCGCGGCGTTCAACCCGTGCGGCTTCGCCATGTTGCCCACATACCTCACGTACTTTCTGGGCCTCGACGGAGATGATTCGTCGTTAGCAAAGAGCGTGCTTCGTGGTGCCAAAGTTGGCATTGCGCTCACGCTCGGATTCGTCACCGTCTTTGGAATCTTCGGTTTGTTGTTCGAGGTCATTCTCAGTGGAGGTGCGCGAAGCGCCGTTCAGAGCTCGCTGTGGATCGTGACCATTGGTTCAGGCGTACTCGTCTTCGTTCTCGGTCTGGCCATGTTGCGTGGTTTTCAGCCGGTCTTCAATCTTCCGAAGGTCCAGATGGGCACCGGAAGCCGCGAAGTCGGGTCGATGTACCTCTTCGGCGTCAGCTACGGCTTGGTATCGCTCGGCTGCACGATCGGTCCATTCCTTATAGCGGTGTCCGGTTCGGTATCGACTGCCGACACGGTCGGCGCCTCATTCTGGGCCTTCATCGCCTATGCGCTCGGCATGGGATCCGTCATCTTGTTTCTCACGATGGCGCTCGCTGCGGGACGTCGCGGCGTCGCCAACACGATGCGCTCGCTCCTGCCCTTCATCAATCGGGCCTCGGGCGTCCTCCTCGTTCTCGCCGGCGTGTACCTCGCGCTGTACGGCTGGTTCCAGAAGGATCCGCTGGAGAACGGCAATGGCGTCGTCGAGTGGGTCGAAGGCATTCAGGCCGATGTCGTGAACTTCATCAACAACGACCTCGGTGCTGAGCGGGCTGGTTTGATCATGCTCGGAACAGCCGTCGTAATCGGCGCGGCCGCATTCGCGTGGAAGAAGATGAACGCAACCGAGGTCGAGAGCGAAGCTGGAGACGACACCCCGATCGACTCTGACTCGAGCGATGCCGTTGAAATGGCCGACGCCTAAGTCTCTCTAGATCTTGTAGGTGAGGTCGAACTTCTCTTCGCTGCTCGCACCATCGTGTAGCCGCAGCCATTCCAGGTGGGCGTACGTCTCGCTCATCGCCATGCTTCCCCAGGAGCGTTCGCGAAAGAGCATCTGCATGTAGTCCTCGACCGTGGCCGGTCCGATCTCTTGACCGATTTCGCGAATACGATCGAGGCGCCGGTGGTGGTGTTCTGCGATGTCGGATGCTCGTCCTGAGAGGTCGGTGTAGGGGTCGCCATGAGCGGGGAGCACGATCGTGGCTCCCTCTAGCTCGCCGACACGTTCGAGCGAGTCGAAGAATTCCTGAAGCGGATCGTCGTACGTCGAGATCCCCGAGATGTGTGGAGTGATCGTCGGCAGCAGATGGTCACCCCCAAATAACACTCCGAGGTCAGCGCTCCAGAAGCAGAGGTGGTCGTCAGCGTGCCCGGGTGTATGCAGTGCCGTCCATGCACGACCACCCATGTTGAGAACATCGGCGTCGTCGAGCGGCCGAGAGATCACCGGCGGCCGGAACACATCGAAGATGTCGATCCCGGCCGACCACGTCAGCAGGAGATCGACAGGAAAGGGCTTGGTCGATGTCCCCCATGGTGTATCGCGGACGAGATGTCCTGTGATCGCAGAAACCTCGTCGTCCGTCCGCGGCTCGAGCGATCCGGAGTCTTCGCTTTGCACGATGGAGTCGTACGCGGTTCGCCAGCCCTCACCAAATGAGCGATGCCCGACCGTTTCCACCGGCACGATCGTGTCGATTGCGTGGAGTCGGGCAATACCGCCGAAGTGATCGAGATGGCTATGGGTTACAACAGCTGTATGCACCCGTCGAACGTCGAGCCCAACCGCTGCGAGGCGTTCCGTTAGGACGCGATGGGTAACGCCATCGGCGATTCCCGGGTCGATGAGTGTCAAACCCCGATCGTCTTCGAGGACGTAACAGTTCACATGTCCCAGCCCGGGTAGGTCGACCGGGAGCATGATCCGCAGAATGCCTTCGGCTACCTCTTCGGCACACTCGTCTGGAGGACGGCTCTCGGTCTTGACCGGACGAGCTTGTGAGGTGCTCATTCGCTAGGAAGCGCTCCTAAGAATACGGTCGAGCGGTAGTACGCGAGTTCGGTCACAGATTCCCGGATGTCGTCGAGCGCTCTGTGTCCAAGAGCCTTCTTCGGCGCGTTTTGGAGCGCTTTTGGATACCAGCGGCGACTGAGCTCCTTGATCGTCGACACATCGATAGAGCGGTAGTGCAAGAACTCCTCGATCTCCGGGGTGTACCTGGCCAGGAAGCGACGGTCCGTCCCGATCGAATTTCCGCAGAGGGGCACGGTGCGCTCCTCGGGAATGTGCTCCTTGAGGAACGCGAGGGTTTTCGCCGCCGCGTCTTCGAGCGAGACCGTCGAGGCTTCGATCTGGGGCAACAGTCCAGAGTTCGTGTGCATTTTCAGCACGAAGTCGTCCATCTCAGCCAGGGCCTCGGGTGGTTGGTGGACCACGAGCTCAGGGCCCTCAGCAATAAGTTCGAGGTTGTCGTCGGTGAGGAGTGTGGCAATCTCGACGATGACGTGGCGAGCGGGGTCGAGGCCGGTCATTTCGAGGTCCATCCATGCAAGCATCCGGCTACGTTACCTACCGCCGAGACGCGTAGGGTTCCTCTGTGCTGGAGATTCCCCTACGTCGACTCGATCCCGATCTCGCTATGCCCGCCTATGCCACCGATGGTGATGCGGGCGCTGACCTCGTTGCCGCCGAGGCGTTGACGCTCGCCCCCGCCGGAGGCCGAGCGCTGGTGCCAACCGGTGCTGCCATCGCCATTCCCGCTGGATACGCCGGCTTTGTGCAGCCAAGATCCGGGCTCGCCCTTCGTCATGGGGTCACGTGCCTGAATTCTCCCGGCTTGATCGACTCCGGTTACCGAGGTGAGCTGAAGGTGTTGCTAGTCAACACCGACCCGACCGAGCCGTTCACGATCGAACGCGGCGATCGAATCGCCCAGATCGTAATTCAACGGGTCGAACATTGTTTGTTTGTCGACGTCGAGGAGCTGCCCGACTCCGATCGTGGCGAAGGTGGCTTTGGTTCCACGGGCGTCGGGCAGATCCTCGACTTGAAGAACGACTAGTCGACTGGCGATGTCGGGTGTGAGCCTTCCGGCGGAAGTCAGATGCTACGGATGTCGGACGGAAGCCCCGACGTGTCAGAGCCTCTTCGTGAACTGCACGAGGCCGACATCGAGATCTGCGTCGAACCGATCGACCAAGTCCACGATCACGACCTCAAATCGCATGAGCCGGTCAGCTTCGGGTTGCAGCGCGCCGTTCGCGAGCCGTTGCGCAACATTTACGAGAAGCTCGTGATCGTCGACCTCGAACGTGATGTCGACCGAACCAGAATGATCCTCGTCGTGCAGGAGCAGCGAGAAAGTCTCATCGACGGCGAGGCGAAGGTCATCGATTGCTCGTACGGACAGTCCTTTGCGTCGAGCCAGTGAGGCAATGCCGATCCGTACAAGTCGAACGAATCGCATCGCTGCCGGGATCGTCAACGAGATCACGTCGGCGTCGGCGAGCTCTCCAGGTTGTTGCTCGACGGCGGCGGTCACACCTCTGAGTGTGGCAGCCGTTCGAGGCCGAGGGAATGACCCTCGGGGCCCTACGGTGGGCGAATGGCAATTCTCGTCGATCAGGCACGCTGGCCATGGCGAGGTACGTATTGGTGCCACTTGGTCACCGACCTCGATCTTCAGGAGCTTCACGATTTCGCAAGTCGGCTGGGTTGTCGTCGGATCGGCTTCCAGGGCGACCATTACGACATCGACATAAACGACCGACTGCAGGCGATCGAACTCGGCGCCGAGGCGTGTGATAGCCGCGAACTCGTGCGACGTTTGCGGCTGGCCGGGCTGCGGTTGCGCCCTTCCGCGTTCACGAAGTGGTCGCTTCGAGAACGCGGTGATCAGCTGGCGACGCTTCCCTCGGACTTCTCTCGCTTCGAACCTCGGCTCGGTGGTGCGCTGACGCTGGCGGAGCACTACTTCATGGTCGAACGTCCCGGTGTCGATGGTGCGATGGCGACCGCGCTGGTGCTCGTTGGAGCATCGCCGATCGCTGTGGTCGAAGACCCAACGATCGGACTGTTCTCACGTACCGATGCGCAAGGCCAGTGGTCGGTCGAAATGATCTGCCCACCGCCAGGACCAACCGAGTAGGTCCGGTAGGAAAGCTCCATCTAAGCTCCCTAGCCGCATGAGAGTCCTCCCGTTTCGCTTCTCCCTGCTCGCTGCACTTGCTGTGCTCAGCGGCGCCTGTACGTCCGCTGTGTCCGAGAGTGCCCCGACGACGGCTCCGACGACCACTGTCGCGACGACGACGCCACCTACGACGCCACCTACGACGCAGCTTGAGGTTGTCACCACCATTCGCCGTGTGCCGTCTCCAGAACTGGCCTCGCCAGGGCACATCACCATCGGCGGCGTGCAATACGACTTCGCCTTCGAATGCTGGGCCGCCGGCGCTGGCGACATCCTGGCCCTAGGTGTCGGTGATGAGCCTGGGACGAGGGAACCCACCCAAGCAATCGTGCAGGCGTTTTTTGGCCAGACCTATGTTTCGGTAGTGATCGACGGTGATCGCGTGCTGGAGCTAGCGATCGACGAACCCGCGGACCTCTTTGTTCAGTCGGACACGATTCGCGGCGGCGCCCTCCGATTTGTCGATGCAGCTGGGTCGGCTGGCGTGGGCGAATCGATGGGACTCGGCACGGTCACCGTCGAGTGCAACGGCTTTGCTCCGGGTCTGCCAGACGGATATGACATCAGCTAGCGCCGGGACAAAACCCGCCTAGCTCGGGGCTCCGCTGGCTTCAGCGGATGCCTCGGCAGCGTCGATTGCTTCGAGATTGGCCAATGCCTGGTCGATGATTCGACTTGAACAACCCGACATGTCGACCGGCGGGATCAACTCTGTGGCGATGAGGTGAGCTATCCGGCGAAGTTCGTCAGCGGCTGCACCGCCTCCAAGCACCGCGGGCATCCCCGTATCGCCACCGTCGACCACCGATCGGTCGAGCGGCACTTCGCCAATCAGCGGTGAATCGATCTGCTCAGCCAGGTCTTTGCCTCCGCCTACGCCAAAAACTTCATGGCGAGTCCCGGAGTCGTCGACGAACGCACTCATATTCTCGATCACGCCGGCGACGCGGAGGTAGTTGTTTCTCCCCATGGCCGCGACCCGGACCGCCACGGTCTGGGCCAGTTTCGATGGCGTCGTTACGACGAGCATCTCGGCATGCGGCAGCATTTTTGCCAACCCCATCTGGACGTCACCGGTGCCGGGTGGCATATCGATCAACAGGTAGTCGAGTTCGCCCCAGTCGACGTCCTGAAGGAAGTGTTGAACCGCACGATTTAACATCAAACCGCGCCACATGAGTGCGGTATCTTCGCTGTCGACGAGAAAACCCATCGACACAACCTCGAGCTCGCCTGCGCCCATCGAGATGACGTGGGGGGCGATCTTGCCCGAATCGCTAGAGCCTTCGAGTCGACCCTCGACCCCGAGCAATCTTGGAATGGAATATCCCCAGATATCGGCATCGAGAACGCCAACTCGAAATCCCTGAATAGCGAGCGCTGAGGCGAGGTTTGCGGTGATCGAGGATTTCCCAACGCCACCTTTGCCGCTCGCGATCAGTACGCAGCGTGTGGTGGAGGGAACCGAAGTGTCTGGCGCGTTCTGGCTGACGTTGAAACGCGCCACCTTCATCACGGCGGCCTTTTCTTCCTGGTCGAGCTCTGTCCAGTTGATCTTGATCTTCTCGACGCCCGGCAGGCTCAGGACGCGCGCCTTGACATCCTTTTGAATCTGCGCACGCAGGGGACAGCCCGACGTGGTGAGTGCGATTGTGATGCGAGCCAGTCCTTCTTCGTCCACCGTCGCGCTCTTGGCCATGCCGAGCTCGACGATGTTCGAGCCGAGTTCCGGGTCGATGACGCCGCGAAGAACACCAAAAAGGTCTTCGGACGAAGGAATCGCGGCCATTGGTCAATTCTATCGGTCCGAAGCCGTCTGAAATTGGCGGAAGGTTTAACTGGACTTTGGCGTTGTCGCGTCCGATACACTGGGTGGACGTGCCCCTAGTACGTCACCGACCTTCGGAGGATCGCCATGATTGCACTTACCGATACCGCAACAGTAAAGGTCGCCGAGCTCATCGGCGCCGAGGATGAAGCTGGACTTGCTCTGCGCGTCGCTGTGCGGCCCGGCGGATGCTCGGGGTTCAGTTACGAAATGTTCTTCGATTCAGAGTTTGCCGACGATGACAAGGTTCAGGAGTACGGCGACGTACGCCTGGTCTGTGACCCATCGTCAGCTGAGATGCTCGACGGTGCGACGCTCGACTACACCGAGTCGATCCAGGAAACCGGGTTCAAGATCAACAACCCGAACGCAGAACGCACCTGCGGCTGCGGATCTTCTTTCAGCTAGATCTTCATTTGGTTCGCTCTCACGAGAGCAGATCGAGGACTTCGATTGTTTCTTCGCGGTCGAACGCGAAATGTCGAGCGCCGAGAATGGTGCCCTCGCCGTCGATCGCGAACAGGGATGGCTCAAACGCAATGTCCCACGCTTCGAGCATCGGAGCGCGACGCGGTAGCGCTCCCGTATCGATGTCTTCGGCGAAGTTCGCGTAGACCTCGCTGTGAATCACGTTGATGCCGGCGCGATCTGCGGCACCGTCGATCAAGAACTCGAGGTTCGAGCCACAGACATCGGTCTGACAGAAGGCGGGTGTGGCGATGAGTAGGGCGGTCGGTTTTCCGTTCGTCAGAGCCTCGGCGAGGGTGACCTCGTGGAAGGGGCATGGCTCGGTGCGGGTGCACACCGGATCGACTCCATTGGCCGCATCGAACGTCGGTGAATCAAAACCGGGGAGCTTTTCACCCACCTGGAATAGTGGCGTATCGGAGCGCTCGACCACCAAGAAGTTCGTGTCAAGGTCACTGAAGTCGGTGCGGGCGACGTAAAAGCCAGCTTCTGGAGGGTTGAATATTAGCGGATAATAGGGAGTGAATTGCCCAACACCGCGAGCCGCGACCACCTCTGTGGTGATCAGCTCACCATCGAGAAGAACATCGATCTCGATCGATTCTGGAGTGTCGGCGATCATCGGCAGCCCGTCATCGGCGATGACAACGAATGGGAAACGTTGATCCCCGTGCCCGACAACCGCCACGCTCGGGGCGCGCTCGCCGTCGGGAAACCTCACACCCAGTCGATCGGGCTTCAGCCCCGAAGGCCCAGTAGACCCAAGGGAGGTTGCACCGCCACAGGCAGCGAGCGTGGACAGTGCGGCGCCTCCGAGGACAAATGTGCGTCGGTCGAATCGTCCGTAGGGCATGGCGTCACGGTAGTGGTTGTACCTCTCACTTCTTGGGCGCGAAACGCCGATATCGGACACATGATGCACATGTTTTCAGCGCGAAACGCTCGTGGCGCGCTCGGTCTCTGCATCTTGCTCGCACTTGTGGCTGCCGCCTGCGGCCGAGACCGTCGACGACCGACTCGACAAACGCGTCGGCAGTCTCATTCCTGGACGTCGAAGACTCGACGACCAGCACCGGCGTAGAGCTCGAGCAGGTTGCAATTGCGGCTCGAAGTTCGATCGAGGCCTCGCCGCTGTGGATCGCTGACGCCCAGGGCTTCTTCACCGAACGCGGTATCGAGATCGTGTACGTGCCGGTGTCTGATGAACCCTCGATCTTTGCGGCGTTGGCGAGTGGTGAAGCGCGCGGCGGCATCACCTCGGCGACCGCATTGCTTGAGCGGGCACGCCGATCCCGGCTCGGGCTCAGCCTCGAGGAGTACATCGATGGGACCGAGGGTCGCCTCCGCGAAGAACGTGGCTCACTGTCGCTCGTCGCACAAATCGAGACGATGATCAGCAGAGGTTGCGATCTCGTTGGTCGAAAGGTCGGGGTCGACTCGAATTCATCGCTTTCCGCCGTTGCCGTGCGCGAGATGGTGATTCACGATGGATGTGATGCGACCGAGGTTGAACTCGTGATCGCTGATTCCGAAACCCGTGTGAACAGCCTTGGCACAGGTGACCTCGATGCAGCTGCACTCCTCGATCCATTCACGACCCGCGTCCTCGACGGTCCGAACAAGATCGTTGCGAACCTCGATAACGAGTTGTGCCCTGACTTTGGACAGTGTCCACTTTCGATCGCGGTGTTTCGGGCCGACTGGGCAGAGAACAACGCAGACACCGTCGACCGATTTCGTCAGGCGATGCGCGAGGCCATGCAATGGATTCGAGACAACGATCTGGAGTATCGAGCAGAACTCGTCTCGTGCTGCTCGCTCACGCCGAGCGATGCTGCGGGCATTCGTGTCCCGCGATTCGTTGGAGATCGACGCGATCTGCAAACCGATATGAAACGTCTACTCGACATCGTGTCCCATCAGCTCCAACTCGCCGATGAGGCAAAAGCTGCTGCGGCGGCCGGTGAAACCGACGCAGAAGCTATCGACGGCTAGTCGACAACGGCGATCGCTTCGATCTCGACCAAACCGCCGAGCGGGAGAGCATCGACCGCGAACGCGGCCCGAGCTGGGCGATGATCGCCAAACGATTCGGTGTAGGCGGTGTTCATCGCCGCGTAGTCATCGATGCTGTCGAGTAACACGGTGGTCTTGACAACGTTCTCGAGAGTGCCACCCTCTGCCGCGAGGAGCGACGCAAGATTCGACACAGCTTGGCGGACTTGGGCATCGAGTCCGTCGACGAGCGCTCCTTCGACGAGACCGAGCTGACCAGAGACATACAGCGTGTTTCCGGCGCGGACGAGTGGGGTGTAAGGACCTACTGGCTTCGACATGTCCCCGATCGTAACCGCTACGCTCTCGGTCATGGCCGGAGGAATCATCATCGTTGTTCTGCTGCTCGTCATCTTCCCGGTGTCGATCATGATGAGCGGGGCGATCCTTGCCGCCGTCCTTGGATCGACCACCAAGTCGGCCGTCGACGCTGAGCATAAGGATTCCGAGGCGCTCACGCTGTCGGAAGCCAACCCGTACGCGGACTAACGATCTAGGAAGTCAGCCTTCATCCGGCGGGAGTAGAACGAGTTTTCCCGCCAATGACTTCTCGAGAAACGTCTGTTGTGCGGTGACGATCTCTGACATTGGATATACCGCGGCGACGATCGGGCGAATCTCACCACGTTCGATGTACGTCACCAAATTCTCAAAAACCTCTCGGGGCTGGTAGGTGCAGCCCATAAGGGTTAGATCCTTCAGGTAGAGGGTGCGGACATCGAGTTCGACGATTGGACCAGCGATGGCTCCGGCCGAAACATACCGGCCTTGTCGGCGCAACACTTCGAGCAGCGTGGGCCACAGAGGTCCGGCCACCACGTCGACGATGACATCGAAGGCATCGGTCCCGAACTCAGCGACCAGGTCGGTGTTCCGGTCGATGAGCTGATCTGCTCCGAGGTCCTCGATATCGCCCCACTTCGCCTGCGACGCCATGGCAACGATCGTTGCACCGCGACGTTTTGCGAGTTGGATCGCGGCGGAACCAACACCGCCCGATGCCCCCGTGATCAGCACGCGTTCGCCCTCGCTGAGCCCGACCCTGTGCAACATTCCCTCCGCCGTCGAGTAGGCGCAGGGAAATGATGCGAGTTCGACGTCCGTCAGTTCTGACTCGATCGCGAAAGCTTCACTCGCATCGACCGCGCAGAACTGGGCGAACCCGCCGTCGAGCTCTGAACCCATGGTCACGCACATCGTGGGATCGTTTGATCCCGCTGTCTGCATTGTTCTGACGAGCACCCGTTCGCCGATCCGCTGCGGATCGACCGCAGACCCGACCGCCACGATCGTCCCAGCGACGTCGGCGCCCTGAATGCGCGGGAATGACAAGCCTTCCCCCGCCCATCCGCCGTCGTCGCTGACATCGTCGCCGTATCCGTCCTCACCGCCACTGTTGGTCGCCGATGTCACGGACTTCGAATACCAGCCGATGCGCGTATTGATGTCGGTGTTGTTGACCCCCGCAGCGCCTACGCGTATGAGAACCTCGTTCGATTCGACCGGCGGCACCGCCACGTCGGTTCGGTACTGCAGCTGCTCGTAGCCGCCGTGTCCCAGCAGGTGGATGGCGTGCATGGTTTGGGGGATCATCTCCATGTCCAGAGTCTGCCCCACACTGTTTGCGATCGCCGATTCGCTAGGACGATCGCAAACGTCTCGGGTATTCTGGTCGACATACACACCTCGAAGGACTGGCGAGCATCACATCATGAAGACTTGGAACGTTTATCTCTCTGGCGAAATTCACTCGAACTGGCGAGAGGAGATCGCCGAGGGGGCTGAGGCTGCCGGGCTACCAATCTCGTTTTCGTCCGCCGTCACGAACCATGAAGCGTCCGACGACTGCGGCGTCGCAATTCTTGGAGGTGAGTTGGATTCGTTCTGGCACGACCGCAAAGGTGCCCAGATCAATGCGATTCGGACGCGAACGCTGATTCAGAACGCGGATGTTGTCGTGGTGCGATTTGGCGAGAAGTACAAACAATGGAACGCAGCGTTCGATGCCGGCACGGCATCGGCTCTCGGCAAACCGACGATCATCATGCATCAGGACGAACATGGGCACGCGTTGAAGGAAGTCGATGCTGCTGCTCTGGCGGTGACGAAGAGCTCGGCACAGGTGGTCGAGGTTCTGACCTACGTCATCAGCGGCGAGCTCGTTGGATATACGGACGCTGGCTGAGCCCAGCGGGCGTTAGCTCCAGTCGGCGCTTCCCAACCGGTAGCCAACGGAACGAACCGTCGAGATGAGGTTGGCGTGTTCCTCACCGAGTTTCGAGCGTAGGCGTCGAATGTGGACGTCGACCGTGCGCGCTCCACCGTAGTAGTCGTATCCCCAGACCTCGCTGAGTAGCACCTCGCGACTGAACACTTTGCCTGGCTGCGCGGCGAGGAAACGAAGCAGTTCGTACTCCATATACGTGAGGTCGAGGGCCCGACCATCAACCACGGCCTGGTACGTCTCGACATTGAGGCTGAGCGGCCCGAACGTGATGACGAACGTCGGCCCTTCCTCCACGTGCCGGTGAAGCATGTGACCGAGCCGGGCCTCGAGCTCGGCTGGATGGAAAGGGGTCAGGCAGAAATCATCGAAATGTTCGGTGTTGTCGGAGAGTTCGGGCAACGACTCCGCAGATACCAGCATGAGCGTGGCTTCAGCTGCATCTTCACGAGTCCGCAGCCAGGCCGCGATACGAAAGGCCTCCTCAGGATTTCCATCGACAGTGATGACCGCGCCGGACCAACCGTTCGGTGGCTCGAGGGTCTCGGCTGCCGATACATCCGATACGGCCTTCCACCCCACGCCCAGGACATCGAGCACTTTCGTGAGGCTCGAACCCATAGGACTCGGGTGGATCAGGATTGTTGACTTCTTCACGGCGGCGTCACCATTGGCGGAGGTATCGATCGAGTTCGAATGCGGTGACCCGTCGGGAATAGTCCGCCCATTCAGCTCGTCGGTTTCGAAGGAACCACTCAAAGATGTGCTCGCCGAGAGTCTCACGCACAAGCGACGAGTTCTCCATCTCGTCAAGAGCTTCATCCAGCGACCTTGGAAGGGTCGCAACGCCCGCTGAAGCTGCCTCTGCGCCATCGAAGAGGTTGACTTTGGTTTCTTCTTGTAGGTCGTAGTTCTCCTCGATGCCCTTCATACCGGCGGCGAGAATCAGCGAGAATGCGAGGTACGGGTTGCACGCTGGGTCGGGCGAGCGAAATTCGATTCGGGTGGCATCGGGCTTGTTTCTCTTGGTCACGGGTACTCGAACCAACGTGCTCTGGTTGTTCCGAGCCCACGAAACATACCGAGGTGCCTCGAGGCCGTCGTTGAGCCGTTTGTAACTGTTGATCAATTGGTTGGTGACGGCTGTGATCTCACGCGCATGTCGCAAGGTGCCCGCAATGAACTGCTGCGCCGTCTTGCTGAGCCCGTATTCGTGGTCGCCGTCATAGAACGCGTTCTGTCCGTCGCGCCACAACGACATGTGGGTGTGCATGCCAGAACCCTGGACCCCATCGAGCGGCTTAGGCATGAAGGTCGCGTGCACATTTCGCTCCTGGGCGACCTTCTTGACGACGAGCCGGAACGTCATGATCGAGTCCGCCATTGCGAGGGCGTCGGTGTATTGCAGGTCGATCTCGTGCTGGCTCGGCGCGTCTTCATGGAAGCTGTATTCGACGGGAATCGACAATGCTTCGAGCATGTGCTGGGTGGTCTTGCGCAGATCGCTCGCGACGTCGGCCGTGGTCAGGTCGAAGTAGGAGGCTGTATCGACCGGCTGGACGTTGGTTGGATCGTCACTCTCAAAATAGAAGAACTCCATCTCAGGAGCGACGAAGAAGGTAAAACCTGCATCGTGGGCGCGGTCGAGGTTCCGTCGCAGGACCTGGCGCGGATCGCCGGCGAACGGCGAACCGTCGAGACGTTCGATGTTGCAGAACATGAGGCCCGAAGGTTCGTCGTCACGAGCCCATGGCAGGAGTTCGAATGTCGTTGCATCGGGTCGGGCGAGCACGTCGCTCTCCTGCACGCGGCTGAAGCCATCGATCGAGGAACCATCGAATTGGAGACCCTCCAGGAACACCTTTTCAAGCTCGGCTGGCGAGATGGCGACCGACTTGTGCTGACCCAAAACGTCAGTGAACCACAAGCGCACCAGTCGAACTCCTCGTTCTTCGACGGTCCGGAGTACGTACTTCTCCTGTGGTTCCATCAAGCCATGGTCGCACCCGCGTCGCCAAACGGCTACCCGCCAGAACGCGCGGTTCACATTGCGTTAACAGAGAAGGCCACCGCTCGTCGGCAAGGGGCGGCTACGGTCAGCGATGTCTGACATGGGACCGCCATCGCCGTCGGTACAGCCAGACGCACGGCGCTCGCCGTGACCACGCCCCCAATCAAGGAGAGTCTTGGATGGTTTACCGAGCCGAATACATTTGGATCGACGGCACTGAGCCGACCAAAGAGGTCCGATCCAAGACGAGAATTCTTGACGACGACAAAGAGCCAGGCATCTGGGGTTACGACGGCTCGAGCACGAACCAGGCCCCGGGCGACAAATCCGACATCGTGCTGCAGCCCGTGTCGACCTTCCCGGACCCAATTCGTGGCGGCGACAACATCCTTGTCATGTGCGAGGCCCTGTTCGTCGACATGACCCCGATCCCGACCAACACGCGTGCGCTCGCCCGTGCTGCCGAAGACAAGTACGGCGATCAAGATATGTGGTTCGGTCTCGAGCAGGAATACACGCTCATCGATCCGTTCACTGGCTGGCCAGCAGGCTTCCCGCCGAACGGTTTCCCGGCGCCACAGGGTCCGTACTACTGCGGCGTCGGCGCGTTGAAAATCCACGGCCGCGAAATGGTCGAGCGCCACACCGATTTGTGCATCGACGCAAACCTCAAGATCTCGGGCACCAACGCTGAGGTCATGCCCGGCCAGTGGGAGTTCCAGATCGGACCAGCAGGCACCGTCGAGGTTGGCGATCATCTGTGGATCGCTCGTTACTTGTTGTATCGGGTCGGCGAAGAGTTCGACGTCGAGGTCTCCATCGAGGCCAAGCCAATGAAGGGTGACTGGAACGGGGCAGGCATGCACACGAACTTCTCGACCCAGGCCATGCGTGATGGCTACCAGCCGATCATCGCCGCATGCGAGGCAATGGGCGCTGAAGGTGTGTCAGAGCGCCACCTCAAGGGTTACGGCGTAGGCATCGAAGATCGCCTCACCGGCTCTCACGAGACGCAGCGCTTCGACCAATTCAGCTACGGCGTATCGGATCGTGGCGCATCGATCCGTATTCCATGGCAATGCGAGCAAGACCAAAAGGGTTACATCGAAGATCGTCGCCCCAACGCAAACGCCGACCCCTACGTGGTCGCTGCGTTGCTGACGGACACGATCGGCTCAGCCCTCGCGTAGTTTCGCCGAGCTCAAGAGTTTCGAACGGAGGACGGGCGCAACCGGTCCTCCGTTCTCGTTTTGATTCAAGGCGGAATCGAGCGAAAGGTGCCTGGCACCGTAGACCCGGTTTGGTGCCTGGCACCAACACTCCAAATCGCGAGCGAATGCTGTCACTTTCCGACGCGAATCGATGCTGATAGTAGACGAATGGTGCCTGGCACCGACCTACGCTGAGGCGCCCGGCTGGTCCATTTTGGGGCCGAGTGTCTTTGGCGGCCTGTTGCTCGAAAGTGCGCGGTCTACATCGTTATCGAACGGGCTATTAACAAACGATATATACGCCCTCCTTGTGCCGAAGATCGCCAAGGTGAAATCGGTTGATACCCACGGCTTTGTACGGACTCGCCGCGCGTATAGGGCGAGGCTTGACCAGCGATAGGACTCAAGGTCTGTAATGCCGAGATCGAGCGGATTTCGATGGATGTAGCGAGTGACCGCGAGAAGGTAAGGATCTGTCTCCACCAAGATCGCGTGATAGCGAGACTTGAAGAGTGGCCCGTCGCGCCGATGGCGTTTGTTGAATTCTCGAACGTACATCGACATGATTCGGTGAAGCGCTATGTCGAGGTTTGGGTGAGGGCAGCGAACGAGAAGATGGAAATGGTTGCCCATCAAGCAATAGGCATGGATCTCGATCTCATGAATTCCGGTCGCTGCCGCAAGGAGTTCAAGAAAGCGATGTCGATCGACATCATCGAAGAAGACGTTCTGGCGACAAGCGCCAATGTTCATGACGTGGTACCACCCACCCGGGCGTAGGTCTCTACGCGGTCGTGGCATTGCTAGGTCCTAACTCACTGGTCGATGTGGGGGAAGTGAGCGAACAATTACGTGACGCTAGATATCGATTGTCGCGAACCGGCAGGTCATGCGTCTAACCGAGTGTTTGGTGCCTGGCACCATTGGGTCGGGTTGGTGCCAGGCACGCGAAGTGGGGGCGGCGAAGGATCGCGCCAAGTAGGTTTCGGGGATGCGTGAATATCTCCTTGCCGATCTGTTGATTCCTGGGCGCGGCGACCCAATCGTCGCAGGCGCTGTCGTTCTCGAGCAGGGGATGATTACCTACGCTGGCCCATCCACCGGTGCACCTGTGCGCGCGACCGATGACACGGTGACCGAGCTCCGGGTGCTCATGCCTGGTCTCTGGGATTGTCACACTCACTTCGTTGGATCCCCTGATGCGAACCTCGAGAAAATGGCATCGCTTAGCCCGGTCACAGCGGCTGCTCGGGCCGTTGCCGATGCGGGTGCGTTGCTCGATGGCGGCGTGACCAGCGTTCGTGATGTCGGCGGACTCGGACTGAAGCTGGCTCCGGCAGCCGCCGACGGCAGCATGCGGTCCCCAAAAATCCACGCAGCTGGTCGAATCTTGTCGACGACCGGCGGGCACGCTGATATCCACTCGCTCCCTCTGGACATGGTGCATGAAGTGGCGTGCAACCATGGCTTCAGCATCCTGTGCGATGGCGTCCCAGAGGTCACCAAAGCAGTGCGCATTAACTTGCGCGATAACGCGAAACTGATCAAGGTTTGCGCATCGGGCGGTGTGATGAGCGAGATCGACCATCCAATGCATCAGCAGTTCTCCGATGAAGAGCTTCGGGCGATCGTCGAAGAAGCTGCCCGCGCGGAACGCATCGTGGC
>JBLIMK010000076.1:0-20248 GCA_047638715.1 Verrucomicrobiales bacterium | reverse complement strand
TCGACCACTTCTCGAGAGCGTCGAGAAACGCATCGTTGGTGGCATCTTCTGCTCGGGGTACATCTCCTGCACACACGATGAGCACCGAACCCAGGACGCGGCGATAGTTCAGGCTGAACCAGTCGTCGAAATCGTGGGATTGAGTGTTCATCTGTCACTACAAGGCATCGAGGTACAGGAACTGCTTAGTCGATTCCCAGATTTTCGGATCGGCACGGTCCCGCCTGAAGGACAGCGTGGCTTGATGTGTCCTACTTCGTGACTGTGATAATCGTCTCTGTGGTGTAGCTACCACTCGGGCCACTCGCGATCATCTCTACGGAATACATTCCGGCGGCCTCATAAGAGTGTGCAACTGACGAGCCCGTCATCGTCGTTCCGTCACCCAAATGCCAAGTGATCAAGGAAAAGTCCCCCCTCGATGTGTTCGTGAAGCGAACACTTGCTCCTTCCAGTGCAGATCGCGTCGAGCTAGTGAACGACGGCGCTGTTGGCGGAACCGTTGGGATGACGGGAACTTCGTCGGTCTCGAATTCCTGCGCCGGAGCAGTAACGCCGAGTTCGATGGTGAACGGTTGGCCGTTCGATCCGTCTACGAAGAACGTTGAGAAGTCGTCGCTGAATGTGACGGAGTCAAAGAGCTCGAACAGGTCGATTCGTTCTAGCGACCGGTCGCAGACTGCCCGCCGTCCGAGAATGCTTGTCGCATCGGCACCCGACGGCTCGCCGAGGTCGTCCACGAGGAAACCTTGATCGCGCCACCGGATCGAGTAGCCAGCTGAAGCACAAGGCATCGAGAAGATGAGCTCGCTTTGGTCGTCGACGGGGTCGCTGATCCATATTGTGTGCAAGCCGCCAATAAGCGGTCCATCAAGAAACGATCCAGCATCAAGGTCGATCGCTGCACCCGGCGACATCGAAACGATTGGCAGCCATTGATCGGTCGGGAAAGCGGCTGCTGTCTCGAGCGCAGGGAGCTCGATTCTCCCCTCGAGACTGACCGGGGCAGAGTCATCAGCGACTGCGCTGCGTGCGACGGGCGCAGGCAGCTCCTCAGCCGTCTCGGCAACCTCTGACGTACCGTCCGCTGCGGTCACGGTCTCGGTCGGGGTCTCGCGGGTCATCCACAATGCGCCGCCGGTGATCGCGGCGACGAGCGCGAGGCTGCCGACCACGCTCAGGGTCTGTCGACGGGCGGCGCCGCGGCGCCCTGCCTCGCTGCGAATGTCGATGGGGTCGGGGCTCGAGACTCGGTCTTGGAGTCGGTCGAACAGCTCGGGAATGTCGCCGTTGCTGCCCGAAGGATTGTCGATTGGGTCGGTTGGGTCGTTCGTCATGAGGCTTCGCCTTCCAGCTCGATACGGAGGTTTCGTCTGGCATGACTGAGGGTGGCGGCGACGGTGCCGGGAGCGATGTCGAGCGCGTCTGCGATCGCCGCCTGTGGCAAATCATCGACGTAACGCAGCACGACCGCTGCCCGCTGACGCGTGGACAATCGGGACACCGCAGCCCACAACTCGTGGTCGACCGCGGGGTCAACAGCGGCGATGAGAGCCGTGTCATCGTTGACGAGCGGGACGTGTGGACGCCGGCGAACGAACGAGCGCTTCGCCCGATTGATCGCCACCTTGACGACCCACGCTCGCGGGGAGTCCATCGCCCCTACCCGATCCCACTTCTCGTACGCCGACACGAACGCATCGTTCGTCGCATCCTCAGCCTTCGCGACATCGCCCGCACACACGATCAGCACCGCGCTGAGCACCCGAGGGTGTTCAGCGCGAAACCAGTCGTCGAAGGAGTCGGTCACTTCAGCCATTGCCCCTACAAGGCCAACGGCCGCCAAGTTTGTTTAGTCGCACAAATCACCGCCTCACTCTGAGAGTACGGCGTGAGCTGCTCCGACGGCTATTACGACGACAGCCCGCCCAGGAGTTCCAAGGTCTCGAGCGCATGATCTTGTGGGCCGGAAATGCATCGCACGACGACCTCTTCAAAACCGAGCTCAAAGAACGGCGCCAATTGCTCGGCTGCATCGTCCGCGTTGCCGATGATGAGCTGCGACCGGTCGAGTCCTCGGTAACCGCTCGCGATGACAGCGTCGGCGGTGCTTCGAGCCAGGTCGCCATCGGCGAGTACGAGCACGTCCTTTCGGATAGCCGCCCGCGTCCCGCCGTGCGCACGAAATCGATCGAACCGTTCGGAGGCGGCGGCGACATCGTTGCCAGGGCTGGCGTACCAGACATCGCCCAGACGAGCTGCCCGCTCGAGGGCCGAATCGACCGCAGCGCCCACCCACAATTCGATCGGCTGATCGGAACGCAAGCCGACACGGCCGCCAACCATCTCGAAGAACGGACTGTCGACGGTCTCGCCGTTCAAGAGGCGTTTCACAACGGGAAGCGCTTGCTCCAAGACCTTGGCCCGGGTGCGCTCGGTCGTGCCGAACGCAGCGAACTGGTCGGCACCGAAGCCGATCGCAGCCTGGACGATGAACTTGCCGTCGTGCATGGCCGAGAGGGTCCCGATCTGCTCAGCCATCAACAGCGGGTTCCACAACGGGGCGAGGAACAGGCAGCCCGCGGGCCGATCGGGCCACTCGGCGAGCAGACGACCGAGCATTGGGGTGTTCTGCGCGTACGGCACACCCATGTTGTGGTGATCGCCGATCGTCATCGAAGCCAGTCCCGACGCGTGGGCGATGCGGGCTCGCTCGATCATCAGTTGCGGCCCCCGCTCGGTGTGGCTGGAACTGATCGATACTCCGATGCGCATGACCCTGTTCTATCACCAGCTCTTAGTGGGGCCAGCCCCTCGTCATGACAGCGGATGTGAGCGCTCGATGATCGGACAAGGCCCTAAAGCTGGCAGGCTCAGCGGGTGACCACGAGCTCGGAATCATCGCTCAGCCCGCGCCTTCGAGACGTGCTTGGAATCCAAGCTCCCATTCTCCAATCGGGAATGGGTGGCGTGGCGGGCTCCGAACTCGCCGCGGCGGTATGCAACGCGGGCGGCCTTGGTGTGCTCGCCGCACTGCGTCTCGAGCCAGATCAAGTACGAGCCGCCATCGGAGAGATCCGCGAACGCACCGACCAGCCGTTCGGTGTGAACCTCTGGCTTCACAAAGACGTACGAAATTCGCGCGACCCAGCAACCATCCCAGAGGACGTCGTCCGTGGATCACAATCCGTCCTCAACCAGTTCCGCCCCAGATTCGATCTGGACGCCACGCTCGACCGGCCCCCGGCAGCGATCGATCTCGTCGATTCTGCGCTCGATGTGCTGATCGAAGAGCAGGTTCCGGTTTTCTCCGCTGGGCTGGGCGTTCCCGAGCGAGAGCTGGTCGAGCGCTTTCATCGAGGTGGAACCAAGGTTGTCGCCATGGTCGCGACCATCGAAGACGGGCTCGAGGCAGCTGCAAACGGAGTCGACGTTGTCATCGCGCAAGGCACCGAGTCCGGTGGGCATCGCAGCTATGGCGACAAACGTTCTCACGCCGAAGTCATTGGCACGAGCACCATGACGCTCGTGCCGGCGATGATCGCAGCGGTTGGCGACCAGGTGCCCGTCGTTGCCGCCGGCGGTATTGTCGACGGTCGTGGTCTCGCTGCGATGCTGGCACTCGGAGCCGATGGCGTCCTGTTAGGGACACGCTTCGTCGCGACGAAGGAGTCGCTCGCATCCGACATGTGGAAGAACCGCATGACATCGGGAGATCGCACCACGGCGCTCACCGATGGATTCACCGGACAGTGGGCGAGGGTTCTCAAATCCGAGTTCACCGACGAATGGCAGTCTTCGGGCGCCGAAGCGCTGCCCGGCCTCCTGCAGTCCGACGCTGGTAGAGATCTGTTCGGTGCGGCCAAACGGCTCGACGACGATCAACTGCAACCGCTGTATGCCGGCGCCGCTGTCGGAGCACTCGTCGACGTCCCCGGAGCAGGCGAAGTCGTGAAGACGCTCGTGTCTGATGCCCGCGCGAGCCTGGCCCGCTTCGCGCTCGGTCGGTGAGCAGCTCTTTCAGACCTGAATGAGTAGCTCGCCGTTGGGGACCGTAAACCATGCGGCCGGATGGTCGGCCCACGAACGCCAGGCTTTGGCGATCGTCGCCTGTTCGTCGACGGAGGTGAGTTCGTAGTCGAGTGCTTGCTGGCCGAAGTCGGAGTTGACGCTTCGGTCAGCCCAGAGATCGCCCCACCACTGTCGTTCTTCCTCGGAGCAATAGAGCCAAGTGTCGACCGATGCGGTGATCTGGTTACGTTCGACCCCCGCTTCCAGCGCCCACGCCAACAGGTGGCGGGCTGCGTCGGGTTCGGCCTCGTTTTGACGGCAGACACCTTGGTAGATCTCCATCCAGCGGTCGAGCTCTGGAGGCTGCGGATACCAGGTCATCGCGTGATAGTCGGCGTCGCGAACGGCGATGAGGCCGCCGGGCTTCGTCACGCGAACCATCTCTCGGATTGCCAGAACCGGATCGGTCAGATGTTGCAGAACCTGGTGGGCGTGAACGACATCGAACTCGTCATCCTCGAAGCGCAGCTCATACACCGAGCCGATTTCGAAGGTCACGTTGTCGACGCCACGCTCGGTCGCGGTGGCCGCTGCCTTCTCCAAGATCCCCGGAACCGGTTCGATTCCGATAGCACTCGAAACCCGCGACGCGAAGTCGCACGTGATGGTGGCCGGGCCACACCCGATGTCAAGCATCGTCATCGACGCATCGAGATGGGGGAGAAGGTACCCAGCGGAGTTCTCTGCCGTCCGCCACGTGTGCGACTTCAACACACTCGAGTGATGCCCGTGGGTGTAAGTGTCCTTCACCTCAACGACGGTACTGTCACTCCTCCTGGGTCAACCAGTCATCGAGCGGATGCGGGCCTGGGTCACCGATGGTGATCCGGCTGAGAAAGTCGTCGGCTTCGGACTGAAACGAGCGATCGTCGGTCGGCGTCGAGGCGATCACAACCAAAGGCGGGTGTTCGCCACCGTCAACGACCCAGACGCGTTGGTGGAAGCCGGGTTGGAATGCCCAGCCGCTGATGCCTCCGCCCGTTGTGGTCGTGTTTACTAGGAACCCGACGCAGTACGCCTCAGGTCCGCAAGTAGATGCATCGGTGATCTCGGCCTCGAAGTAGACGGCTTCCCTGCCAGCAAGCTCAGCTCGGTGCGGCGTTCCGGAGACGATGCCATCGTCCAGTACCGCGAGCCACTCCTCGAACCCATCCAGGCCCTCCATCTCCGAGGAGCGCCAGGGGACTTGCTCTTCAAATAGACCACCAGGGTTGGTTGGATCAGCGAACTCGACCGGACGAAGGAAAACGACGTCTCGGTCACCTTGTCGAGTCGAGGCGGGGTGGCTAAACGATGTGTGTCCAAGCATGTTGACCTGCACGAACCAATCACCCACGACGTCCACCGCTAATGGAGTTCCCAACGAAGTGACCTCATGGGGTCCTTCCGCGATCGCAGCGAACTCCTCGAAGTCTGGTGCGAAGGTGCCGGCCGGGAGGGTTGCGACCATGCCGCCCAGGTCGTCCATGACCAATATCGACCCGGTCGGTTCGGTCGGCACGGTGATGTCGCCGGCCGAGATCTCCTCAACGAAGCGGTCGAGCGTTGTAATCGTTTCCACCGAAAGCGCGTCGCCCGATGTTGCGTAGGCAAACCCACGGTCCGCGATTCCGAGCTCAGCGACAAGACGTCCAGACCCGCCGGCAAGGAAGTGTTCGGCCAAGGTGTATGCGGCATCATCATGTCGTTTGATGATCGATGTGAGCACGTGATCTTGAAGGTTGGTCGTTAGGTCGAACCATTGGTCGACACTCTCCCCGATGCCCCAGACGTGGGTGCCTTCAGCCTCGCTGTATTTCTCGGCTGCGGTGAAGATGCCCGCACCGGACTCACCGGCGGCGTGGAAGACGACGTCGGCGCCCCGTTCGTATAGGGCTGTCGCTCGAACGTCAGCCACGAAGGGGCTCCGAAAGCCGTTTCCCTTCGGTGGCGCGATAAACGTCGAGAGGACTTGAACGTCAGGGTCGACCGCTGCTACTCCGGCCTCGAACCCGGCGCGGAATTCCTCGATCAACGGAATCTGTCGAGCGCCGACGAACCCGACCACGTTGGTTTCCGTTGTCGATGCTGCAGCCACGCCGGCAAGGAACGCACCCTCCTCGTTCTTGAAGCTGAGATAGCTCACGTTGCTCGGGGTTGGGGTGAGGTCGTCGGATGGATCGATCAGGCCGAAACGAACGTCTGCGTGCTCGAGAATCAGATCAGATCCGGCGAACGTACTCGCGGTGTCCAAGATGATGAACTCCGGATTGTTTCGCGCGAGGTCCTCGAACTCGACTTGAAAGCCGACCGTCCAGCGAACGTCTTCCACTGCCAAGTCGAGATCGGCCTCAGCTCGGTCGAGACCGGACTTGATAGCTTCACTCGCCCGGTCGAGATCGTGCTGGCCAAAGAACGTGATCGTTGCGCCGGGGTCGGTTGCAAACACGCCCAACATGAACATCGCGGCCACAGCGAGCGACCCACCGAGCACCGCGACGAGGGCCCACAGCCGTCGCCGCCCTTTGGCCGCATGACGGCGCTCGAGCTCGTTGCTCGCTTTCTCGGCTTCCAGGCGGGCTTCACTCGCTTCGAGAAATTCGTCTTCGGCGACGTTGAGTCGCAGATTCGACGTCTGTTGCCAGCCTCGAAACTCGGCCAGTCGCGCTGCTGGGAGCAGATACTCGGGGTTGTCGTCGGCTAGTTGCCACTCGCGTAGCGCGACCACAAGCGATGCATGGCGACGCAGATCCTCTCGACTCTCGTCGATCCATGTTTCGAGCATCGACCATGCGGTCAGAAGCGACTCGTGGGCCACCTCGACCGTCGGCGCCCCGGAGAGGCGATCAGAATCGAACGACAGAAGCCGGTGCTCTCCCAGTTTGGCGATAGTCGCCTGCATCGTCACCGTGTCGATACCGAGCGACGCAATCTCTCGAGCCTCCACCCGCCTGCGGCTTCGTTGGCCGTGCTCGCTTACCGAAACGAGACGGAGGAACAGTTGTCGTGCGGCATCCTGCTCGTCGTCGCTCAGATCTTCGAATACCTCGTCGGCGCGTCGCTGAAGGGCACCGTCGATACCGCCCATAGCCCGATACGTCGAGCTCATCAGCGAGTCGCCTGAGCGTCGGTCGAACAGCTCGGTGAGGGCGTACTGGAACAGTGGAAGAGCGCCTGGTTGATTTCCAACGTCGGCGATGAGTTGGCCGAGCAACGACGGTTCGAATTCAACGCCGGCGTGCTTGGCAGGCTCGACGGCCGCCACCTCGAGCTCCTCGGCGCTGAGCTGGGTGACGTTGATGATCCCATTGCCGAGGCGTGCACCGAACTTGGGGTGCTCGAGCGGCTGTGCGTAGAAGTCGGCACGAAGGGTGATCACGACCGTGAGGCGGCGACGTGGATCATCTATGGCGGTGATGAGGTTGCTCAGGAACCGGTCGCGAAGCTCATCGCTATCGACCATCGTGAAGAGCTCCTCGAACTGGTCGATCACGAGGACGAGGTGAGACCTCTCGTCGGGTAGTACTCGCAGTACGGACCGCAGAATCCCGGCTTCGGGATCCTGCAACTGCTCCGAAAGGCTTGGCGGACCGTCGATCGTGCTGCGCAGCAAGGCGGCTTCGAGCTCGGCAAAAGGATGGGCACCCGGCATCATGCTGGCGACCAGCCAGCCATCGGAACCGGGAATCGCTCCTTTCGCTAACGCAGGGATGAGGCCGGCACGAATCACGCTCGACTTGCCCGATCCGCTCGCTCCGACGAGCGCGATAAGCCGTTCACCCGAGCCAACGGTGCGAAGAAGGTCGGCGATCAGCGCGTCGCGGCCAAAGAACGAAGGAGCGTCATCGGCTTCGAACGACATCAGACCCTTGTAAGGGTTGACGGCCGGTGCAGAACGGTCGAGCGAGAGCTTGGGGCTTCTGTCCGAGACCTGGATTCGCTGATCGTGAAGGAGAATCTGCTCCTCAAGGCGAAGCAGCGTCGGGGTCGGGTCGATCCCCAATTCGTCGCCGATATGTCGGCGGAAGCTGGCGATAGCTCGCAGTGCATCTGCGGGTCGCCCGGCTCGATACAACGCGAGCATCTGGTGGCTCACCAGACGTTCGCGAAGGGGATATCGCTCCCGAAGCACCTCGAGTTCGCTCACCAGTTCGCCGGAGAGTCCGCGGGCGAGGTCGGCGGAAATCCGTTCTTCAATCGCCCAGACCCGAGCGTCTTCCAGCCGGTCGCGTTCGGCCTGCGTGAATTCGTCGTAGGCGAAGTCCTCGAACGCGGATCCGTTCCAGAGGGCGAGCGCTTCGGAGAAGAGCTCTGACGCGCCAGCCGGACTTTGTTCGACAAGATCGCGGGCCTCGCTGGTGAGTCGCTCGAACTCGGCAACGTCATAGGTCGATGGATCGACCTCCAGCATGTAGCCCGGATCCTGGGTGCGCAGGATTGAAGCATCGCCACGTTCCCGGTCGGGCTCGATCGCCGATCGCAGGCGCGACACATACACCTGGAGCGCTGATTTGCGATCCGCCGCGTCGTCGGCCCACAACGCCTCGAGGATGTGGTCGGTCGATACCACCGTGTTGCAGTTGATCAGAAGCAACGCAAAGAGCGCTCGCTGTTTGTGCGAGCCCAAATCGATGGGCTCACCCCCACGAATGACCGCTACCTGCCCAAGTGCTTGAAATCTCATGGTGTCCAGATCTACACCTCGCCACTTTCAACTCACTTAAGAGTCGATTCTCTCACACCCCACCGAACCATGCCCTGGCGGTGATCTCGAGGCTTGCCAGTCGTTGTTCGACGTCAGCGACGGGAATGGTGATCATGAGCTCTGTGGCGCCCATCTCGATCGAGAGCTTTTCAAGTCCGTCGACCACGTCTTCACCAGTGCCGTAGATCGCATTCGTACCGCCAGCCGCGGCGGCTGGGTAATCGGGATGGCTTGCGGCCTCGTCTGCGTCGAACACGCCGTAGAGCCGGCCGGTTCGCAAGCCGTGTTTGAAGAGTCGATGCGAGGCCAGAATATGGTCGGCCTCGACCGCCGTCTCCGCGGCAACGGCAACGGCAGTCACGATCAGATGCGGTTCGTCGAGCACCGGCGAGGGCGTGAAGTGTTGACGGTAGATGTCGGCCGCTTCGCTCGTCCCGCCCATGCCGAAGTGATGCGCGAAACCGAACGGCACCCCGAGCATTCCGGCGAGCTGGGCCGAATAACCACTCGAGCCGAGTAGCGCGACGGTCGGGCGTGAGGTCGCGTTCGGCGTGGCACGGACTTGGGTATACATGCCGTCTTTGGTTCGGGCATCGCCGAGGAGCCCCATCACGTCGATCACGTGTTGAGGAAACTCATCGACGTTGATCGGGTTCATGTTCTGTCGCAACGCAACCATGGTGTTGCGGTCCGTGCCGGGTGCGCGGCCGATGCCCAGATCGATTCGGCCAGGGTGCAGCGCCTCGAGCATGGCGAATTGCTCGGCGATCACAAACGGTGCGTGGTTCGGCAACATGACCCCTCCAGATCCGATGCTTATTCGTTCGGTCGAGGCAGCTAGGTGAGCAATCAATACGGACGGCGCAGCGCTTGCGACCGCCGACATGTTGTGATGCTCCGCGACCCAGAAGCGCGTAAATCCCAACGCATCAGAGCGCTGCGCCAGTTGGGTCGTTGCGAGGAGGGCCTCGGTGCTCGTCGAGCCATGTGGAACGAGAGCCAGGTCGAGAACCGACAGCGGTAGGCGCGTCATGGGCGAAGGATACTGGTCCTTCACTTGCGCTGATCGCTACTAGCGTGTCGCCGACGACAGGACGCTATTGATGAAGACGATCGACGTTCGGTGACCTACCCACTGCAACGGTCGGATCGCGGTCACATTTCCACGCTGCCAATCCTGTCGATCAACTTCATTGGCGCACTCGGCTTCAGCATCGTGTTGCCCTTTATGGTGTTTCTCGTCACCCGGTGGGGCGGCAATGCGCTCGTGTTCGGTGCAATCGGTGCGTCGTATTCGTTCTTTCAGCTCATCGGAGCCCCCATTCTTGGGCGGTGGTCGGATCGTTACGGGCGACGAAGAGTTCTTCTGCTGAGCCAACTCGGCACGATGTTCTCGTGGGTCTTGTTCCTCGTCGCCTTTGCACTGCCGGTACGGGTTCTGCTCGATACCGACTCACCGGTTCTCGGGCAACTGACGCTCACCCTCCCACTCGTCCTCCTCTTTGCGGCTCGCAGCCTCGACGGATTGACCGGTGGGAATGTGTCGGTAGCGAATGCCTACCTCGCCGATATCAGCAGCGACGAAGATCGCTCCGCCAACTTCGGGCGGATGGCCGTCTCGTCGAACATTGGCTTCGTCGCCGGGCCTGCGTTGGCCGGGTTGCTCGGTGCGACCGTGTACGGCGAGCTCCTCCCCGTCGCAGCCGCACTCGTGATCTCGATCGGTGCGTCGGCACTGATTGCCATTGGGTTGCGAGAGATTCCACAATCGACAACCACGGCTGTAGGCGAAGACAGCGAAGACCAAAACCATCTCGGCAGAGACAATGCCTGTGCGGTGTTTGGACAGGAAGCCCGATCCCCCGAGGCAGAAAAGTCCGATTGGCGAGCGGTTCTCGAAATCTCGCGAATACCCACGCTTCTGACGATCAACTTCCTCGTCATGTTGGGGTTCAGCTTTTTCTACATAGCGTTCCCGATTCACGCGGCGGGGGAGCTCGAATGGTCGGTGAGCGAGACCGGTGTTTTCTTCGCTGTCCTCAGCCTTGTCATGGTGGTTGTGCAAGGACCCGTTCTGGCAGCGGTATCGACTCGTATCGGTGAGTCGACGCTCATGAGCATCGGCACGATCCTCCTCGCGTCCGCGTTTGCTCTCTTCTGGTTTCCCGACACGGCCGTCGTGTATCTCGCCGCTGTCACGCTCGCGATGGGCAACGGCCTGCTGTGGCCGACCTTCATGGCTGTGCTCGCGAAGCGGGCCGACGGTCCGGCACAAGGCGGGGTGCAAGGACTCGCCGGCAGTGTTGGCGCCGCAGCGAGCATCATTGGATTGCTGGCGGGCGGCGTGCTCTACACGAGCTTCGGCGAGTGGGTCTTCATTCTCGCTGCGGTGGTCATCGGCTCCGTGCTCGTGTTCGCCCATCGCGGTCAGGTCTGCAGCCCGGCCGATGGCGAAGTTAAACCCGCGCTGTGAACGCTGAGCAATAGGGATATCTGAGCAAGACTGTGCTGATGAGAGCAGCTGTTTGTCGTGAATTCGGTCAGCCCCTCGTCGTCGAGGAGGTGATCCTGGGTGCCGTGGGCCCGACCGACGTTCATATCGATGTAGCCGTGTGCGCTGTTTGCCACAGCGACATCCACTACGCCGAGGGCGCATGGGGCGGACATCTCCCAACGGTCTATGGCCACGAGGCTGCCGGCGTCGTCCAGGCGATCGGGGCCGACGTGACCGACCTTTCGGTCGGCGACCACGTCGTGGTCACGCTGATCCGGTCGTGCGGAACGTGCCGGCAATGCGAGATGGGAAACCACGTCTTTTGCGAGACGTCGTTCGCCTCGGATGCAACCGAGCGTCTGACGAACGATGCTGGCGAAGCGGTGCAGGCAGCGATGTTCTGTGGCGCCTTCGCGGAAGAAGTGATCGTCGACCAAAGCCAGGTCGTCGCCATTCCCGACGACATTGGTTGGCCGGTCGCTTCGCTCCTTGCATGCGGCGTGATCACCGGCGTTGGGGCGGTCACGAACACGTCGACGATCACCGCCAGCAGCACGGTCATCGTGGTCGGAGCCGGAGGCGTTGGACTCAACGCAATCCAGGGTGCGTCGATCGTCGGCGCGCCGACGATCATCGCCGTCGACCTCGCACAAGAGAAACTCGACATCGCCAAAAATTTCGGAGCGACGCACGTAGCCACACCCGACACCGTCCGTGACGTCATTCGAGAGGCTACGGGCGGGCGCAAGGGCGTAAGCCACGTGCTCGTCACCGTCGGCTCCGCTCCGGCTATTCGCTCGGCGCTCCGATACATCGAACCCGGAGGCGAGCTGGTCATTGTCGGCATGCCAGCCAGCGGCAACGAGATCGAGATCGACCCGGTGATCGTCGCTGCGGCAGGCCACCGGATCGTCGGATCGAAGATGGGAACCAGCCAGATTCGACGAGATATCCCGCAACTGATCGAGTGGTACAGAGAAGGCAAGTTGAAGCTCGACGAGCTCGTGAGCGGTACCTATTCGCTCGATGACATCAACACGGCCATCGACGACGTCGCGGATGGTTCCACCATTCGCAACGTCGTGCTGATGGACTGAGCGGAAGGCACCCCAATGCGATTTACCGATGTAGAGACCTTCGTCGTGGCCAATCCTCCACCTGGTTATGGGGGAAAGTTCTTCGTCTTCGTCAAGTTGTCGACCGACACGGGCGCCACCGGCTGGGGCGAGGTGTATTCGCCGCCGTTCGACGCGGCGACCGTGTCCGCGATGGTCGCCGACGTCTTTGAGCGGTCGGTGAATGGCACCGACCCCTTCCGAATCGAAGAGCGCACCCGGCTGCTGTATTCGCTCGCCTTCACGGGCCGCCCCGACGTCACGATCGGCGGGATCATCAGCGCCTTCGACATGGCGTCGTGGGACATCGTTGGCAAGGAGACCAATCGCAACGTCACCGATCTGCTCGGCGGACTCGTCCGCGATCGGGTGCGTTCATACACCTACATCTATCCAGGTCCAGACGACACGACCGAAGAGGCTTTCCAGAATCCGACGCTGGCCGCGGAGCGCGCCGTTGCCTACGTCGAAAAGGGACACACCGCCGTCAAGTTCGATCCGGCCGGGCCATATCGCGCTGTTGGACCGCGCCAGCCAACCATGAACGAGCTCGATCGTTCCGAGGCGTTCGTGACGCAGATTCGCGAAGCTGTTGGACCGCAGGCCGACCTTCTCTTCGGAACCCACGGCCAGTTCACCCCCTCCGGAGCGATCCGCCTCGGGCAGCGCCTCGAAGCTGCAGCACCGCTGTGGTTCGAGGAACCTTGCCCTCCCGACATCCCAGAAGCCATGGCCGAGGTCGCCAAACATTGCAGAATCCCAATCGCCGCAGGCGAACGGCTGACGAGTATCCACGAGTTCCAACGCCTCCTCGTGAACGGCGTCGGAATCTTGCAACCGAACTTGGGTCGAGCGGGGGGTATTACCGCGGGAAAGAAGATCGCTGCGATCGCTGAGGTTCACGGAGCACAGGTCGCTCCCCACCTGTATTCAGGGCCGATCGGCGGTGCAGCAAACATCGCAGTCGCTGCCACCATTCCGAACTTTCTGATCCTCGAAGGGATCGAGGAGTGGGGAGGTTTCCACGCCGAGATCCTCACGAACCCAGTGAGGTGGGAGGACGGCTATGTGCAGCCCTTCACGGAACCAGGGCTCGGCACCGAGGTCGACGAGGACGTTGCGCGGGCGAATCCATGGATCGCTGGCGGGACCCACCTAGCGATGACCGAAGATACGAACGAATGGCCGGGCTGAACCGCCCGCTTTCACGTTCGGCGATTGGCCTCTACGAGCGCATCGACGATGTGGTTGCCCGGCCCTCCGTTTGTTTGCGCCTCCGGAGAATGAACCTCTCCGAGTAGCGCTCCTGCACACGCCGCCGCGGAGAGCGCCAGAGCGTCGAGGTCGTACCCGCCCTCGAGAAACGCGATTCGGCGCCCTGGGGCAGAGCTCGCCACGATCCGAGTGCAGAGTGCTGAGTAGTCGCCAGAGGTCAGGCCGAGGTCGGTGATCGGGTCGGCGCGGTGCGCATCGAAGCCGGCCGAGATCAGGATCCAGTCGGCGCCAAATTCTTCGAGCGCCGGCTCGAGGACCTCGTCAAAAGCGCGCAGGTAAACATCGCCGGTCGTGGCCGAGGGCATCGGGAAGTTGATCGTTCGACCAACGCCATCGCCCACACCGCGGTCGTGCAATGCACCCGTGCCCGGGTACTGGGGATACTCGTGGAACGAGACGAAGAGCACGTCCTCGCGGTCGTAAAAGGCGTCTTGGGTTCCGTTGCCGTGATGGGCATCGATGTCGATGATCGCGACGCGATCGCCAGCGTCGGTCAACGCCTGTGCTGTCACGGCGACGTTGTTGAAAAGGCAGAAACCCATGGAGGCCGAGGGTGTTGCGTGGTGACCGGGCGGACGCACAACGCAGAACGCCGAATCGGCCTCGCCCGCTCGCAGTGCCTTGGCCGCGTCGAGTCCGGCCCCAGCGGCGAGGCGAGCCGCGGTGAGAGACCCGGCGCTCATATGCGTGTCGGGATCGACCCGCACATACTCCTGACCTCCGAAGGACATGATCCGATCGACGTGATCCTGGGTATGAACGCGCATCAGAGATTCGGTCGGTGCTTCGTTCGGCGTTCGCCACTCGAGGGCTTCGCCGAAACCTGCCGCTTTGATGCCATCGACAGCCGCGGTGAAGCGGGCTGGCTGCTCTGGGTTCCGCATCGGCGGGCGATGGTCGCCAAGACGCTCGTCGGTAATCAACAGAATCGACATGGTCTGAGTATGTCAGCCGCAGCGCGAGCCGCGAAGATCACAAGATGAAGACGGCCGTTGCACACTTTCCAACCGACTACTCGATCCCGCCGAGCGAACTCGGACCCGCGCTCGAGGTCCGTGGTTTCGAGTCGATCTGGGTGGCCGAGCACAGCCACATTCCGCTCAGCCGAAAGACGCTGGCTCCAGGCGGAGGAGAACTCGCGAAGCGCTACTTCGATACGTACGACCCATTCGTCTGGCTCACCGCACTAGCTGGTCACACCTCGCATCTGTTGCTTGGCACAGGCATCTGCTTGGTCGCCCAGCGCGACCCGATCCACACGGCGAAATCGACAGCGAGTCTCGACCGATTGAGTGGCGGTCGATTCCAGTTCGGCGTCGGCGCCGGGTGGAATGAGGACGAGATGAACAACCACGGCACCCAGCTCGAAGGACGCTTCAAGCTCATGCGCGAGCGGGTGGGGGCCATCACCGCAATGTGGACTCAGACAAAACCCGAGTACCACGGTGACCTCGTCGACTACGACCCGATGATGATCGGGCTCAAACCCCTCCAACAGCCGCACCCTCCAATACACGTGGGCGGTTCATATCCAGGGGGAGCGCGACGCGCTGTCGAGTGGGGAAACGGCTGGATCCCAATTCTCGGCCGAGGCGAAGGAAGCCTCGCAGAACAAATAGCGGGCATGCGGCGAATGGCCGAAGATGCCGGTCGAGACCCCGACGAGATTGAAGTCTCGATCTATTTTGCGGCTCCCGACCCCGCGCTTCTGACCGAACTGGCCGAAGCTGGCGTGCATCGGGTCGCGTTCGATCTGCCGTCGGTAGCTGGTGATGCGGCGCTCGAGGCGCTCGATACCGCAGTGGCGGCGATGGACGCCGCTGGACTTGGGGAGATGACAGCATGAACGACCGTTTGCAGAGTTTGTTCAGCCTTGACGGCAAGACCGCTGTGGTTACCGGCGGGAGCCGTGGCATCGGCGAGATGATCGCGGAAGGTTTCGTCGACGCGGGCGCATCCGTGATCATGACCGCACGCAAGGCCGAAGCGCTCCAGGCAACAGCCGATCGTCTCACGGCAAAGGGTGGCAACGTCACGGCAATACCCGGCGACCTCTCCACGCTAGAAGGTGTCACCGCCTTTGCCGACGAGGTCAAGAGTCGCGTCGACTCGCTCGACATTCTCGTCAACAACGCAGGTGCGACCTGGGGTGCGCCGCTGGGCGAGTACCCGGTCGAGGGGTGGGACAAGGTGATGAACGTGAATTTGCGAAGCGTGTACTACCTCACCGAGGCGCTGATCGATCACCTCCGCGGCGCTGGCACTGCGGACGAGCCCGCTCGGGTCATCAACATTGGTTCGGTCGACGGCATACGAGCATGCGACGCCGAGCACTACGCATATTCCTCGTCCAAGGCTGCAGTTCTCCACCTCACTCGCCAGCTCGCGAAGCGACTTCGAAATGAGAATGTCCTCGTGAACGCCATCGCGCCCGGGGTGTTCGAGTCGAACATGACGGCGTTTGCGCTTCACGACGAGGAATCCCGTGCGCTCGTCGAATCCACCGTCCCGCTGGGGCGTATCGGAAATCCCGACGACATGGCTGGTGCCGCGATCTTCCTGGCGTCAAAGGCCGGGGCATACCTCACGGGGGTGACGCTCCCCGTCGGCGGTGGCGTGGCGACCGCCGATTGAGTGTGGCAAAGCGCCGTACAATCGTGCAGATGTCGATCTCCCTACCGCTCGCGACCGAATCCGTTCGCTGTGCCGACTTCGCTTTCTCGAACAACGTCGACCCGGGAGGCACCGCACTCGCCCCCGACGTGGTGGTGCTCGTCGAGGTGGCTGAGCCGTGGCCAAAGCCTGTGGCGAAACACGAAGCGATCACCGAGCTCGTCAAGGTTGCCCAGACTCATCCGGAACAGGTGCGGTTACTCGCAGCCATTCCTCACGACGAAGATGCGCCTCGAATCATTGCGTTTCGTCGCACCCCGACCGGAATGTCCCGCGCTGAAGCGCCCTATGGGCAACAACCGGCGGACGGTCTGCGCTCAGTGCTAGCGGACGCGGACGGTATCGACGTCGTCACCGGCTCGGGGCGGCGAACAATGCTCGTCTGCACCCAAGGCTCCCACGATGTGTGCTGCGGAACGGAGGGCGCCGTCTTTGCGTCCTGGCTGGAACAGGAGCGCCAAGACGTCGAGGTATTTCGTGTGAGCCACACCGGTGGCCACCGGTTTGCCCCGACTGCAATGTCGTTGCCGGACGGCCGGATGTGGGCGTACCTCGACCCCGACTCAGCATCATCGGTGATCGATCGCACTGGCGATACCCGATCGTTGGCTTCGCGTTGTCGTGGCTGGTGGGGAGCACGGACCGGGCCAGCTCAGATCGCGGAACGTGCAGTGTTCGCCGATCTCGGATTCGATGCCGACCTGATCGATCGCAGCGTCGAATTGGGTCACGATTCCGCCGTGGTCGTGCGCGTCGGTGCTGACATATTCGACCTGACGGTTGAGCCCGGACGAGCCGTGCCCGCGATTGCGTGTGGTGCATTCGGGGGCGAGCCGGTCAAACCCGGACAGGAATGGCTCGTCACGTCAGGACCCACAAAACGTTGATGCGACGGCGGCGATCTACGATGACGCCATGAACCGACGCCGCATTGCCGTGGCTCCAACCTCGCGGCCAGCCATGTTCGACGCCATGATGCAAGCGGTGATCGACGCTGGAGGCGAGCCCGCCCCGGTCGATGAAGCGGTCGCGCTCATGTGGGCTGACCCGGCTGCTGCCGCAGACTTTCCAGACGTCGTCGCCTCCGCTCCGGCACTCGAATGGGTGCAGCTGCCCTATGCGGGCATCGAGAGTTTCGCTGACCAGCTCGACCCGGCACTCACGTGGACCTGCGGGAAGGGTGTCTACGCGGACCCCGTTGCCGAACACATACTCACGCTGACCCTCGCCGGCTTCCGGCATCTCCATACGTCGATTCCGGCGACCTCATGGCCCGAACAACACGGTCGAAATCTCCTCGGGGCCAAGGTCACGGTCATCGGCGCAGGAGGAATCACCGAACGATTGCTTCGACTGCTCGAACCATGGAACACCACTGTCACGGTGGTGCGACGAACGGCAACGCCTCTGCCAGGCGCGGCTCGAACCCTGCCGATGGCCGACGTGCACGAAGCGATCGCCGACGCCGATGTCGTCGTACTCGCCGCCGCGCTCACAGACGAGACCCGCGGGATGGTCGATGCAGCGTTCCTGCAAGCAATGAATGACGACGCCTGGTTGGTCAACGTGGCGAGGGGCGGCCTCGTCGTCACCGACGATTTGGTCGATGCGCTTTCGGGCGGCCTGATCGCAGGTGCCGCCCTCGATGTGACCGAACCCGAACCGCTGCCCGACGGCCATGCGTTGTGGCACCTGGCCAACTGCATCATCACCCCCCATGTCGGCAACACCCCCGAGATGGGTCTGCCGCTCATTGCCGAGCGGGTGCGCGTGAACGTTGCACGCTGGATCGCCGAAGAAGATCTCGTCGGCCTGGTCGACGTCGAAGCCGGGTATTGATGGGCGACTATCACCAGTTTGGTCCGATCACGACGCTGCACAAGCTGTCGGCCAGATCGATCGAGAGTATCGAAGCGGAACTCGTCGAGTGGTCGGCGACCCGTCCAATGGCCCTCGTGATCCCAGCCCTGTACTCCGAGCTCGAGGGGCCAGCGCTGTCGAACATCGTGGACGAGTTGTCGAACGTGCCCTATCTGAGCGAGATCATTATCGGCATCGATCGAGCCGACGCGGACCAGTTCGCGCATGCGAAGAAATTTTTCGACCGGTTGCCACAACGCACGAGGCTGCTGTGGAACGACGGTCCTCGGATGCGCGAACTCGATGCAGAATTCGATGCGTTAGGCATCGCGCCCAACCAAGCGGGCAAGGGTCGAAACGTCTGGTACTGCATGGGCTACTACTTGGCGTCCGGGCGAGCGACATCGGTCGCGCTTCACGACGCCGACGTCGTTACCTATAAGCGCGAGATGTTGGCTCGGTTGCTCTATCCGGTTGCACACCCGACGTTCGGCTACGCGTTCTCGAAGGGCTACTACTTCCGTTCCGACGGCGAGAAGCTCAACGGCCGAGTCACTCGGCTCATGGTCGCACCGTTGCTCAACGCTTTGCGGGTCACGCTCGACCGCAGCGACGAGTACCTCGAGTTTCTCCAGAGCTTCCGCTATCCGCTCGCTGGAGAATTCGCAATGCACACGAACGTGGTGCGAAACATGCGGTTTCCGAGCGACTGGGGCCTCGAGATAGGTGTGCTCAGCGAGCTCTACCGCCGCTACACGCCACAGAGAATTTGCCAGGTCGATATCGCCGGCGCCTACGACCACAAGCACCAAGACGTATCAGCCGAGGACGCCGAGTCAGGACTGCACAAGATGTCGATCGACATCGCCAAGGCCCTGTTCCGCAAGCTCGCTATCGACGGCGAAATCTTGACGCCCGAGACCTTCCGCACAATCAAGGCGAGCTACTACCGAACCGCGCTCGATCACGTCGATCGTTATCACAACGACGCGGTGATCAATGGCTTCGAGTCGTACCGGCACGCTGAGGAGACGATGGTCGAGATGTTCGCTCAAGCGATCATGGACGCCGGCGACGACTTTCTGAACAACCCGATGGAAACACCGTTCATTGCGAGCTGGGCACGGGTCATGAGCGCAATGCCAGACGTCTTCGAACGAATAAACGCCGCCGTCGAAGCCGACAACGCGTAGTTCTTTGTCGAAACTTCTGGGAACCAACGCTGGCTCCTGGGCGTCCAACTATCAAGCGGCCATGGAGGATCGCCCGATAGGTAACTAATGAGGCACCGGATTCTTATCGCGACATTCGTCGTATCTGTCGCGCTCTTGGTCGCGTGCACAAGTAGTGAGGGTCCAAACCTCGCCACCGAGGCCAGCACCGCCGACGACGGCGTCACCGAGTCTGATGGCACTGCGACCGATACCGGAGTTCCCGAAATCGATGACGCTCGAGGAGGGACAAGATCGCTGGCGGGGACGACGTGGGCGTTCGAGGAGGCCTTCGGGTTGGGTAGCGCAAACCATCCGCAATGGGTCACGTTCTATGCCGTGGCCGGTGAACTTCGGATGGATTATGGATCGGACTGCGGAGCGGCGACCAGGAAATTTGTGCCGACCGTCGACGGTCTCCAGTTCACTGGCGACTTTGACCGCTCTGGTCGATCGACGTGCGAGGACCTCGACTCGCTGTTCGGCTACCAGGCCGCGGTCAACATCGACGATCGGGGTCGACTGGTGATTCGCGAGGTCAGCCGGCGGAATCCAATGGCCGTCCGCTTCACCCACGTGCAGTCGACGTCGATCCAGTCAGACCCAGTTCCGGAGCAGACCGAGGGCGAGCGCACGGCAATTTTGATCGGGCGTTCGCGCTGGATTGCGACCGACACAACTGGCGTTGTTGAAGGGAGCGATCTGGAGCAGAGCGTTGGGTTTGTGTCGGTCTCGGGTAACGCCGACGTCGTGTCCTTCTTTGCCGGTTGCAGGGGTGCGAGTCGGGAGATCTCGTGGAACGACGACGCCAGCTTCACGGTCGGCGATCCGTTTCAGTTCGATTCGGTCGGCATGGGTGAACGCT
>JBLIMK010000075.1:0-20502 GCA_047638715.1 Verrucomicrobiales bacterium | reverse complement strand
GTCGGGTGCTAAAGGTGTCAACGTCGGGTTTCTATCAACGCCGCAACCAGCCAGTCACCAATACTGAGCTTGTCGAGGCATGGGCCGCTAACGAAGTTCACGACATCTGGAAAATGTCGCGGCACTCCTACGGGGCGCCGCGTGTCCGGACCGAACTACGGTTGGGTCGTGGTGTCTGTCGCTCAAAGACTACGTGTGAACGCCTGATGGCCGTGTGTGGCGCTGTTGGGATTCACTATCGGAAACGAAACCGGGGTTGCACTCGGCCCGGTGATGGCGACATTAATGATGATCTGGTGAACCGGGCGTTCGACCCGCAAGGGCCGGATCGGTTGTGGGTTATGGATGTCACTGAACACCCAACGGGGACCGGCAAAATCTATTTGGCGGTGGTTATAGATGCATGGTCGAGGCGTGTTGTTGGCTGGTCGATCGCCGATCACATACGGGCCGAGCTCGTCGCCGATGCCGTGCAGATGGCGACATGGCGTCGCCAACCTGTGAAAGGCCAGACCGTGGCACATTCTGATCATGGGTCGGTTTATACGTCATGGCTTTTCGGGAACCGGCTCCGCGATGCGGGCCTGCTTGGGTCGATGGGATCAATCGGTGACTGTTACGACAATTCGGTTGCTGAGGCGTTCTTTTCGATCCTGCAACGAGAACTCCTCGATCAACACCAATGGGCCAGCAGAGACCAGCTCGCTACCGCGATCTTTGATTGGATCGAAACCTGGTACAACCCCAAACGCCGGCACAGCTACAACAACGGGCTCAGCCCGCTCGACTACGAAACCGCCAATGCGGCATAATCCCTAAACCAAACCGTCCGTCAAACCGGGGTACTTCCAGAACCGATGAAGTTACGATTGTTTACCGCTGGGCTCGTAGGGCTGGTTGTTCTGTCCCTGGTCGGTTTCGGTGGACGGAAACTGTGGTGTGCTCGGGTTGTTGACGGCGAGTCAATCGGCGGGTTTCCAGCAGAGACTTTCGGCGAGTACCAGGATGCTGTTGAAGCCGAGAGTCGTGGTTGCACGGAAGTCGTGCTGGTTGGTGTCGACGGAGAAGTTATTCAGGACCCAGACCCAGAAACCTTGATAGAGACAGTCACGGGAATGATGCTGAGCGGACCGATCACGGTCTATGAGCGAGGACCAGGAGGTCCGGCCGCTGCTGCGGCCCTGTCGTTGCCGACGATTCTCGACGTCAGCTCCTTCCTTGGTAACACGTTCCGACAAGGCGAACTGATTGCCGATGGAAGTTGTGTCTACTTTCAAGAAGAGGCCGGAGAGCGATACCTGCCTGTCTTCAAGAGCGGTGCGGCTTCAGCGACAACTGCGGGTCTGGTGATTGACCGGTACGAGTTTCTTTTCAGTGACCGTGAGGTCGTGCAATTTGGTGGTGGTGAGACGAGCGAAGACCAGCTTGAGTTCGAGACGATGCCACATGACTCGTGCGACACAACACTGATGTGGGTCGTGACCGGGTTGTAGGTTGAGCAGACTCTCTCGGAGGCAGCGCTTTGCTTGTTATCTGTCATCATTGAGGCATGAATACTCGTCAACAGCGATGCGTGGTTCGAGCTGCGATCGAAGACGATTTGCTCGGACTCCTGCAGCTGTTCTCGCGGGCCGACGAAGGACTCAGACCGCCGGTCACGACGACCTCGCAAATCGAGATCTCGACGTGGGCCACGATGCTTCAAACCCAGAACCTGACGACATACGTGGCCGAGTTCGACGGACATGGGATGCCCCCGTTTTAGGTGCCAACCGGTTTTAGAGTCGGTGTTTGTGTGAGCAGGCGTGAGCGTACTCGTTTGGTGTTTGGTAGTCGAGCGATGAGTGCCGATGGTTTTCGTTGTAGCCGTTCTTGAAGTCCGAGATTCCGACTCTCGCGTGCAGGAGGGTGAGCCATTGGTTCATGTTCAGACATTCGTCTCGCACACGGTTGTTGAACGACTCGACGAACCCGTTGCGCCACGGCTCACCTGGCGGAATGTATCGGATCCCGATCTGGTCCTCACAATATTCTTGTAGCGCGTTCGAGATGAGTTCGGGGCCGTTGTCGCAACGGATCAACACCGGCACACCCCGAACAGCAATCACTGCTTTGAGCGCTGTAACGAGGTCGCCGCCGGTGATCGAACGCTCCGTGATGTCGAGCAACGATTCTCTGGTGTGTTCATCGACCATCGAAGCAATCTTGAACTTGTGGCCGTTTGCGGTTGAGTCGAACTGGAAATCGATGGCCCACACAACGTTCGGTGCGTCAGCGTCAACAATCGGCCCCGATGACTCACCAACACGCTTGCGGCGTTTGCGTTGAGCGACTTGTAGGCCTTCTTCTCGCCACACACGATGCACCTTCTTCTTGTTGATTTGGTGGCCTTCAGCGCGTAGATCGCCCCAAGCTCGCCGATAGCCCTTCCGAGAGTTCTCCGTCAGATTGGCCCAGTCGTTGAGCCAGTCACGTAGCCAACGATCCGGGTCATCGGGGCGTTCACACTTCGGGGTTCGTTGCTGGGTGCTGCGGGCTTGGCCCGTCACCCGACATGCAGCGCGTTCGCTCATGGCCAACTTGTGTTGGCACATGGTGACAGCGCGTCGCCGACACGTCGGGTCTAGAAGTTTCCCGCTGCGATCTCCTTGAGCGCCAAAAGGTCGAGCTCTTTCTCGGCGACCAACCGTTTCAGTTTGGCGTTCTCATCGCGGAGTCTTCTCAGTTCTTTGGCTTCGTTGACGTTCATAGCGCCGTAACGGTTGCGCCAGTTGTAAAGCGTCGCTGTCGAGATGCCAAGCTGGCGTGCGATCTCCTCGCCCGACGCTCCGCCAGCACCAAGCTCGTCAGCGATCTTCAGTTTGCGCACGATCTGTTCAGGAGAGTGCTTCTTACGTTTTGCCATGATGTTGTCCTAGCCCGAAGGCGTTCAGGACCCCAAAACCACATGGCACCAATATCAGGGAGCATTCCAGACAGATCAGCGGTACCGCTCTGTTCTTGACAATGCCCAACCTGGGCTACGACTGCCGCCCATCCGGGTTCATCGAGGCCATGGTGGTATCTGCTGCCCACCGACGACAGGGAATCGCTCGGCGGATCATAAACCGGATTTTTGACGACGCGGACGCCGCTGGCTGCCACAAGATTCAGCTACTGACGCACAAGCGCCACGCCATCGACGGAGCCCACGGCTTCTATCGGTCCATGGGGTTCGAGCCCGAAGCCGAGGGCTTCAGGCTGTACCTCAACGGCGAATTGGAAAGGGCCGGACAACGACTCTTACATGATGGATGATTTCGGCGGCTCGCACCTGCGTGATTCCGCTAACAGCGAGCACGCACTCTGACGTCATGAACTTCCGTAGCCACCTGCTGACACCTTTGCTTGTCCTCACAGCTCTGGCATCTGCTGCATGCTCTCAGCAAGGCCCACTCGACGAACTCTCCGACGCTGAACGGAGCTATGTGATCCCTAACTCGACTGAATGGGGTAGCGGCCCGTGTGCTCAAGAAGACTGCGCCGGACCATTCGAAGCTGAAACCATCGAGAGATACTGCTGGAATGAAGTCGATACTGCAACCTCGGCATTTGGAGATGGATTCTTCGAGATCGCGAGCAGCATCAACAGTCCTATCGATGACGTCGTTCTTGGGGGAGAGATACCCGATGAAACAGCCTTCTGGATGAATGAGGTCCGCCTCGCTGGACACCGTCTAATCGTCGGCACTGAGTGTCCTGTCAACGGTGGAACAGCAACGCCGATCCTCGAAGCCATCGCCGTAGTTAACCAGGGACGAATCGCTGGCATTGGAACAGACCCAGCGCGTACAACCACTGCCTCGCTCGCCGAAGCCTCTGCAGAGGACGGAGCCGCATCCGGCGAGGACTACCTGCTCTCTCTGCTCCGTTCGTAGATCAGCTTTACATACTGAAGGATCTCGGGCGGCAGCTTGCTTGTCTACTCAGCCCGGAAGAGTGCTTGAATCTCGGTTTGGGCCAACGGAACGAATCCAACCAACAGTCCCACGACGGCCACGATAAATGTGTCTTGGCGATTCAACCCGGGTTCTAGGGCAACGTAGACAATCCCCACTGTCAGAAGAAACCGAATGATCCTGGTGATCGTGATCATGATCGCCGCGGTGCTTGAGCTAGAGGGATTGCGCGTCCTCCTGGGAGATACTTCCGAAGACCGCTGCTCAAAGCTACTCATCTGCCAATGGTAGGACACGGCCCAGCTGTACGTAGTGGATGATTTCGGCGTTCAGTTGAAGTGCTCGCCCAAAGTGTCATCGATCAGGCGTTGGGCGATGAGCTGCCCCGCCCACTCGACAACCTCTTCAGGGGCTTCATCACCGCTTTTTGGGCGGGCTACCTTGGGATATCGGTGAGTCTTGCCTCGGTACTTGGCGGTCCAACGGCCCGTGTCAGGATCGCCGGTGAGGTCTACTCTTTCGCTCATGAGTATATTCTCGCGCCAGCCTGTGACAGTCTCCGCTGAGACGTAAGGGCTGTCCGAAAACGACAGAACCCCGGGGGGCCGCCGAAGCGGGCCCAGACCGGGGTTGTCACTTACAACTTATCGGCATCGCGCATCAAAATGTCAAGTAGAAATCGAACATAAGATAATCGATCGTGGATACAGCCGACCGTCTCGAAGAGTTCATCAGCGGCCCACGGTTCGCTACCTACGTCACTGCGTGTAGCGGCGATCGTGACCGAGCGGTCAAGCTGTACTACTGGACCGGCGACGTCGGTGGAGCGCTACTCGTCGATTTTCGGCACTTGGAAGTCATCCTCAGAAACCACATACACAACACCCTCACAAAGCACACCAACGAATATCACACAATCACGGGGGAGTGGTACGAAGACGAGAGGTGGGTCAAGCACCACTGGTGGAACACCGCCGCCCAGAGAGAACTCGACTTTGCTGTCTCCAAAGCCGGCGGGCCAGCAGCCTCAGCTGATCGAGTAATCGCAGAACTACCGTTCGGCTTCTGGCGATACGTCCTGTCAGCCCGCTACGAGCAGTCCTTCTGGAGGTCAGCCCTCGACACTTCCTTCGTCAACATTCCGGGCAAAACGTGGAAGGAGCGCCGATTTACCATCGAACGTGAAGTGCTCGTCCTGCACCAGCTACGTAACCGGCTCGCTCATCATCAACCCATCTTCAAACCCCATATGCGCCGCGGCGCCAACAACACAAAGATCGAGGTGCCGCTCGAACGGCAACACGACGGCCTGCTCCACGTCCTGTCCTGGATCGACCCCAAACTTCCAACGCTCGTCATGGCCGACTCGACCGTCAAAACACTGCTCGCTCAACGACCCTGAATCTGGACTTCAGTTAGTGAATTCTTTCGGCGTCCAACTAGTACAGATTGATGGTTGGAGGCAGCAGATTCGCAAAACGCCTGCTGGCGCGTGTGCGGCCCGACACGGCCCCTTGCCACAGCAGCGTGCGACCTGAACTCCCGGGTTAGGTGCCATCGAGCATGTCGCCGACGATCTCCGATGCTCGTTGGTCGGCTTCAGGGGTGCGGTGCGCGTACACCTTCATCGTGGTGGCTCCGCTGGCGTGACCTAGTCGGGCCGCGACAGTGGGGAGGGGAACGCCCGCGTCGAGGAGTCGGGTGGCCTGCCAGTGTCGGAGATCGTGTAGTCGGATGGTCTTGTCGACACCGGCTTGCTCGCGAAGCTGCGCCCATCTTGTTGAGGCATAGTCAGGACGCCACGGCCGGTAACCGTCGTTCGTGAAGACGTAGTGATTTGCTTCATCCAGCGGCTCAGGGCGAGATGACTTGATCGCGACGAGCATCGCTACTGTCGCCTCGTCGATGGAAACGGTGCGAGTGGAGCGGGTCTTTGTGGACTGATCGTCTCGAAAACCAGGCACAGCCACGTGGCTGCGGCTGACCTCCAGAGTGCCTCCCTCGAGGTCGAGATCTCCCCAGCGAACCGCGCACGCCTCGGCTCGTCGCATCCCCGTGGCGGCGACAAGTCGAACATATGCGGCGAAGGTGGGATCGGTCTCAGACGCCGTTTCGAGGAGTCGTCGAACCTGGTCGACGCTAGGGGGGTGTTGCTCGCGCTGAGGCTGTGCTGGAGGCGATGCGAGTTTGGCGACGTTGCGGCCAACGAGACCCCACTTCTCAGCCTGATTGAGCGAAGCGCGGAGGATGGCGTGGGCCTGGCGTACAGTTCCGGCTGCAAGCCCACGATCGACAAGTGAATCGTAGAATCGGTCGACATTGAGCGTGGTCAGCTTCGACAGTCTGGTTGCTCCGAGGGTGGGGAGGATTTCACGGTCGATGTAGCACCGGTAGCCATACAGCGTGTTCTGCGAACGGCCCTTGGATTGCAGGTGCTCCATCCATCGTTCGAGCAGCTCGGCGAGAGTGACATCTTCTGGTCCGACGCGGCCCGAACGCACCTCGACTTCCAGCTCCGACAATGCAGCCTTTGCGTCACGTTTGGTCGACGCGTGAACGGTTCGAATGACGCGGCGATATGAACCCGTCGAAGCGTCGCGTCCTGCGGACACGGTGAGCTCCCACGTGCCTTCGCTTCTTTGCCGCATTGTTCCCACCGTCGGCCTCCTGGAATTCGCGGCAGATTCGCGGCATCAGTGTATGTCGTCGAGAGGCTCAGGTCCAGAAAACCCTGCAATTGCGGGCGTTTTTTAGTAGGCCGCCCGGGACTCGAACCCGGCACCTTGGGATTAAAAGTCCCCTGCTCTAACCTGATGAGCTAGCGGCCCGCTACGGCAGCCAAATCTACAGGGACTCATAGCTCGTACGACATCGTGCTCTGTCATTGCGCGTCGCAACAGCGCCAAACGCTCCCGTTGCATGGCTTTAGGACTACCACCCTGACGACCCGCGGTGCGCGGCTAGCGTGAGAACACCCGAGTCCTGAAAGGCGTCCGTTTAGTGAGCAACGCCGACACCCCGAAGAGTGACGACGAGAAGTACGCCGACTATGGCGCCGCGCTCGTCCTTGCTGTCGATGCATCGATTCGTCCTTGGCTACAACATGTGGTCGGTTTACGCATTGGATCCGACGACCTCAGTCCGGAGCTGAACCGTGCGATTGAAGACGCTGGGTCGGAAGTTCACACCGCCCTGACGGCCTTGGCGATGTCCGACGTCGACCAGCCACTCAGCGGGCCACTCGAACGGATTCGACAAGCCATCGCGCGGCTCACTCCGCACCTGCTCGAGGCAGGCGCCGTGCCCTCCGCTCGAGATCCCTTCGACGTGCAAATGCGCCCAGATGATCTGTTCGCACTCGGGCCGATGGCGTTCATCGACCTCGGCGACGAGGTGCAAACGGCTGGAATCACCTGGGGCGCGGCCAAGGCCCACCTGCACCAGAAGCGGCGTCGGGGCTCGAGCGAGTGACCCGGTACCATATGGAGTTGAATTGACCTGTGCTTCTCGACCGTAGCGATCTCCTTGCCACCTCCGATCTCCGCGGCTCGGACTTCACGGTTGCCTACACCGATCGACTCGATGCATGGGTTGGCGACATCGCCCGCGACCTCGGCGTGCCCGACGGTGTCGCTATTGTCGCCGTCGGAGGATTCGGCCGGCGAGATGTGGCGCCCGAGAGCGATCTCGACATCGTCCTGGTGCACACGACGGACGCCGATTACACCGACTTCGCCGACAAGATCTGGTATCCGATTTGGGATTCAGGGATCAAGCTCGGCCATCGGGTCGACACCGTCGACGGGCTCCTCAAGATCGCTCGAACCGATCTCGATACGGCGACCGCCCTCCTCAACGTCCGGCTGCTCGCCGGTGATGAAGGGCTCTCACTCGAGCTCGCGATCGCCGGAGCAGAACAATGGCGCGCGGACGCCGAAGAGAATGCATCACGGCTCGCTGAACGGCTCGAACAGCAACACGCACAACATGGAGAAGTCGCGTTCGGGCTCGGCCCAGACCTGAAGAACGGCAGGGGAGGGTTGCGAGACGTACAGGCGCTCGAATGGGCTCGTGCCACAGGAGTGCTCGCAGATATCCGTGAAGACATATCTCTCATCGACGCGACCGAGGTGCTGCTCCGCGCTCGTGTCGAGTTACACCGCCTGACCGGCCGTCCGGGCGATCGACTCGTGCTCGATTTTCAAGACGATGTGGCAGACGCGCTCGGGTACCGAAACTCCGATGTCATGATGGCGGAACTGGCGAGTGCGGCCCGCACGATCGCCTGGGTGAGCGACGCCGCATGGTTCTGGGTCGAACGTTCGTTAGAGCCGCATCGGCGATCCACCGATATCGAGCGACGGCGCAATGGAATCACGATCGACGCCGGGCTCCTCTCGTTGTCCGCCGACGCAGCGACAACCGACCCGCTGCTGTTGTTCGAGATCGCCTATGTCGCCGCCAGCCATCGCTGCTTCATCGCGCGTGAGACCTTGGAGCGCCTCGCAGCCAGCACGACCGAGGTCCCAACTCCGTGGACGACCGACATGCGCGCTCGCTTCAGCGATCTTCTTCGGCTCGGCCGTCCCGCAATCTCGGTGATCGAGGCCTTCGACCAGGTTGGGTTGATGTCCACGATGATCCCTGAGTGGGAGCCTTGTCGTAGCAAACCTCAGCGAAACGCGTACCACCGGTTTACCGTCGATCGGCATCTTCTCGAGGCTGCTGCGGAGGCATCGCTGTTGACTTCGCGGGTCGACCGACCAGACCTCCTGGTCGTCGGAGCTCTGCTGCATGACATCGGCAAGGGCTACAAGGGCGACCACACCGACGTGGGTGTGGATCTCATCGAGACGATCGCTGCACGTATGGGATTCTCCGAAGATGACGCCGCCACGTTGGTCGCAATGTGTCGGCATCACCTCTTGCTTCCCGACGTTGCGACCCGGCGAGATCTCGACGACGACGGCACGATCCGACATGTTGCCACCGAGGTCGAATCGGTCGAGCTACTCGAACTCCTCGGAGCGCTGACCGAGGCCGACTCCATCGCGACCGGACCTTCTGCGTGGAACGGATCGAAGGCCGAACTCGTTCGCACGCTCGTGGACCGTGTTCGCAACGTCTTGCGGGGCGTGGCTCCCGCTGAGGTCGTGGGTGAGAAGTTTCCCGGCCCGAGCGAGCGAAGCCTGCTCGAACGCGCAATCAGCGATCAGCACGGCTTCCTGGTCGATATTGCAACGACGACCATCACGGTGGTGCAAACCGACCGGCCCGGTGCCTTTAGCCGAGTCGCTGGAGTTTTGACGTTGAACGGGCTCGACATCGTGGCAGCAGCAGCTCACACCGAGACAGGAACCGCCTTGTCGCAATTTGTCGTGCACCACGATGAGTTCGATATTGGGCGGCTCGAGCAGCAGCTTCTGTTGGGAACGTCGGGTCGTTTGGCCCTCGAGAGTCGAGTCGCCGAACGCCGGCACACCTATGCCAGGGCGTTCAAACGAACGTCGGCCAAACCAATCCCGCCGATGGTGACCTTCGACAATCGAACATCCGAGCTCGCCACCGTCGTCGAGGTGAGATGCCGCGATCAGATCGGCGTTCTCTATCGGATATCGAGGGCGATGTCGGAGATGGGAATCGGCATTGCGACCGCCCGGATCCAAACGATCGGAGACGAGATTATCGACGCGTTCTACGTCACGACTGCGGGCGACAAGATTCTCGACACCGGTCATCTCGCCGAGACTGAGCGAGCCATATTGCACGCGATCGAGAAGAGCTGACCGCCCATGTCGAAACCGAAGGACACAATCACTGAGCAGCACCTTCTCCGGTGGTCTGAGATGCTGAGCGCTCTCGCCCGTACGGGGCTGGCGTTCACCGAGTCGTTATACGAGCAGGAACGATTTGAGGAAATCCTGTTGGTCGCAGCCGAGATCCATGCCGGATCATCTCTCGACATCGATCCCGAGACTCTCGTGCAAGAGTGGACAAAGACCATTGGCCATGGGGTTCCGGGTTACGTGACCCCGAAGAACACCGTGGGCGCGATGGTCGGCAACGACGACGGCGAATTGCTTCTGATGCAGCGAGCAGATTCGGGAATCTGGCTTTACCCAACCGGGTGGGCGGACGTTGGCTATTCGCCCGCAGAGGTAGCTGTGAAAGAAGTATGGGAGGAGACCGGGATACAGACCGAGGTCGTCCGCCTCCTCGGCGTCTACGACGGCATGCGCCTCGGCTTCACGAAAATCCCGCTCTACAGCACGGTCTTTCATCTCCGGGCTATCGGTGGCGAGCTGAAGGCACACCCTCTCGAGTGCCGCGATGTCGGGTTCTTCACGGAAGACTCGCTTCCAGAGCCGTTGGTGGGCGCCGATCGCTGGATCGGGCGAGCCTTTGCGGCGGTTCGAGGCGAACAGTTAGAGGTAGAGTTCGACGGCGTTCGCACACCCCCATGGGAGGAACATCATGCCTGATCCGAGTTCACAATTCGCTGGAGCCTCGACCGCCGTCGAGGTCACTGGACGCCACGGAGTTGCTCAGTACCGGCGCACGTGGGCGGCAGAAACTCCACACGCGAACGCTCTTATTCTGCACGGCGTAGCTGAGCACAGCGGGCGATACGAACACGTTGGCGCCACTCTCGCGAAGGCCGGGATCTCCGCTCTCGCATACGACAGCTACGGTCACGGCCGCAGCGGCGGCCGGCGCGGCCACGCCGATTCGATGGATGTGCTTCTCGACGATGTCGAGGACAACCTCGCCGAACTCCGCGAGGACGGCCTTCCGGTCATTCTCCTGGGACACTCGCTAGGCGGGCTGTGGGCGTTCACGTACTGCGTGAGCGGCCGACCCGCACCAGACGTCCTGCTGTTGAGTGGTCCGGCGCTCGGTGCTGAAGTCCCTGCATGGCAGCGGATAGCGGCTCCAATACTCGGACGAGTTGTGCCAAAATTTTTCGTGAAGACCGACTTCGAAGGGGGGCTACTGAGCGTCGATCCCGACGTCGGCACAGCGTACATCGACGACCCGCTCCGCGTTCGCGGTCAGACCGCCGGCCTAGGATTGGCTGCGTTTAGTGCCATGAAGATGTCGAACGAACGGCTCGAGACGCTCTCCGTCCCAACGATGGTCTTTCACGGCGAAAATGATCGCATTGTTCCCGCGCACTACACCGAACCGATCGGAGACCTTGCGATCGCGACCCGACAGGTCCTTCCCGGGCTCGAACACGAAGTGTTGAACGAGGCGTCGTGGGAACAGACGATGCTTTCGTTCATCAACTTCGCCAACGAAACAATCGGGCACACGCCCTGATCGAGCAGCGGCTGCGAGCGTTATTCGTTGTCGCTAGCGGGAAGATCGCGCAGAAACTGTTCGACCTCGTCCATGAGGTCCTCGGTATCGACGAGTTCGGAATCTTCGTCATACCGTTCTTCGAGCTCTGAAACGAATTCGACGGTGTCGTCGTCTTCGCTTACGAGCTCGGTGATTTGGCGTTCGTAGGCGGCGGTCGCTATTTCGAGGTCGGTTGTGTAGACCGACACGTCGAGCATGGTGGTCAGTCGTTCGACGAGCGCGAGCGATGCCTTCGGTGACGTTGCTCCAGGTATGTACGCAGGTACAGCAGCCCACAGCGACGCGACCGTGAACCCGGCATCTCGGGCCTGTGCATGAAGCACGCCCACAATGCCCGTGGGACCTTCGTAGTTGGAAGGTTCGAGCCCCAGTTTGACGGCCGTGGCCTCGTCGTAGGCCGTTCCGAGAACTTGAACGGGTCGGGTGTGTGGCACGTCGGCGAGGAGCGCTCCGAGGGTGATGATCATCTCTGCTCCGAGCGCTCGCGCGGTCTCGAGGATCTCATCGCAAAACGTGCGCCAACGCATCTGCGGTTCGACGCCAACCATCACAATGACATCGAACGGGGCGTCTGCGAGCCGCGCCGCATAGAACGACGTGTCGGGCCAATGAAGCTCTCGTTCGAACCCATCCACGATCTCGACGGTCGGCCGCATCGCGGTGAAGTCGAAGAACTCCTCGGGGTCGATATCAGCGAAGTGCTCGGCGTTCCAGCGGTCGATCAGGTGATGAACGGTGGTCGAGGCGGCATCGCCGGCATCGTTCCACCCCTCGAACGCTACGACGAGAACGGGGGACCGAAGTTCCGGCACATGTGAGCACCGCACGTGCTGTGCGCTACCGATGGGGCTAGTCACGATCAAAACGGTAGCGGTGCTCCTCTATGAAACCCACGCATCATTACGATGATCGAAGAACCTGCCGAAGGAACAGCGTGATCGAAATTTCTGAAGTCCATACGATCGACGATGGAATCGTCGCCGCGTTTGGGACGTTAATCCCACAATTATCACGTTCGAACCCCGCACCGGACATGGCGACGCTGCAAGCGATCGCCGACAGCGAGGCCTCCACGCTGCTCATTGCTCGCGACGATGAACTGGACGACGCGATCGTCGGCTCGATGACGCTCGCCATGTTCCGCATCCCCACAGGACTCCGGGCCTGGATCGAAGACGTGGTGGTCGACGAGCGGGCTCGAGGCAAGGGTGTTGGTCGCCTGCTCAACGAACGAGCGCTCGAGATCGCAAATTCAGCGGGGGCCATGACGGTCGACCTCACAAGCCGCCCGAGTCGCGAAGCAGCGAATCGGCTCTACCAACGGCTTGGTTTCTTGGTCCGCGACACCAACGTCTATCGCTTCACACACGAATAGATTCGACATGTGCACGCCGATCGAGTCTGGTCGAGGAGCTATCGGAGAATCGATAGCGAGAGGGCGTAGTCGCTGCGCTCGTCCGTCCACCAGTCGATGAGTTCGAGGCCAACGGTCTCAAGCTCACCGACCACTCCGGACTTGTGGAATTTCGCCGAGATCTCTGTGCGCATCTCTTCGCCGCTATCGAAGTGAAGGTCGAGATCGAGAGCTTCGATGCGAATGTCCTGATCTAGGAGTGATCGAAGGCGGAGGTCCATCCATTTGTTTTCGGCGTCGAAGTACGCGACGTGTTCGAAGTTGTCGAGGTCGAAGTTTGCGTTGAGTCGTCGGTTGAGCACGTTGAGCACGTTCTTGTTGAACGCCGCGGTCACGCCGTGTGGATCGTCGTAGGCAAGCACCATTCGACCCTCGTCTTTCACCAGATCTGTTCCCAGGAGGAACGTGTCGCCGGGGGCCATCCCGGACACGATGTCGGTGAGTAAACCTTTGCGTTCATGTGGATTGAAGTTACCGACAGTGCCACCGAGCAAGGCGGTGACACGGGTGCCGCCGCCGGGGATGTTGCTGAGGTGCCGTTCGAAGTCGCCGACAACGCCGCGGATCTCCAGGCCCTGATATTCCTCGAGAAGGTCGGCGGAGCTCGACCGAAGGATTCCTTCACTGACATCGAAGGGCACAAATCGCTTCAGCTGCCCGGTGCTCGACATCGCATCGAGCAGAACACGCGTCTTGTCCGCTGTTCCCGAGCCCAGTTCAACCAGAGTGTCGGCGCCCGAGCGAATGGCGATGTCGAGAGCTCGACGTTCGAGAATTGAGCGTTCGGCTTCGGTTGGGTAGTACTCCTTCAGCCGAGTGATCTTGTCGAAGAGTTCGCTGCCAAGATCGTCGTAGAACCACTTGGGTGGGAGCTCCTTGAACGACCCCGTCAGCCCGTTGAGGACATCGTCACGGAGTGTGCGATCGAAATAGTCGGCGTCTAGGTACGTGTCGATACGAAGTTCATTGCTCATGTCGGGGGGCTTTCCGTATTCGGTGGGTTGAAAATTCGTCGGTCTGAAACGAGGCCTAGATGTCGGTGGCGAGTCGCAACCCGCTGAACATCCACCGGCTGTGCGCAGGGAAGAAGTTTCGATACGTCGGACGCGTGTGGCCGAGAGGCGTCGCACAACAACTGCCGCGCAGGACGTATTGGTTGACCATGAATTTGCCGTTGTATTCGCCGACTGCGCCGGCGGTCGGGCGAAAGCCTGGGTATGCGTTGTATGCGCTCGACGTCCACTGCCACAGCTCGCCGAACATTTGGCGAGGCTCGCCGTTCGGTTCTGGAGCGGTGCTCGGATGAAAGCGGCCGAAGGTCTCGGCGGTCACCTCTGCCGAGACGGTCGATGCCGCGTGTTCCCACTCGGCTTCGGTCGGGAGACGGGCGTCCGCCCAGCGAGCGAAGGCGTCAGCCTCGAAGTAGCTCACGTGACACACGGGCTCGTCTCGATCGACGGGAACAAAACCGTGCAACGTGTGCACGTGCCAACCGTGTGCCGTGGTCTCCCAGTAGAGCGGCGCTTCCCAGCCCTCGTTCGTGACCGTGGCCCAACCAGCCGAGAGCCAATGGCCGGCCTCGTGGTAACCATCGTCTGCCATGAAATCGAGCCAATCGCCGTTCGTGACGAGGCGGTCGGCCAACGAGAACGGCGCCACGAATGTTTGATGGCGCGGCCCTTCGTTGTCGAAATAAAAGTCGTCACTGTCGTTGCCAATTTCCAAAAGCCCGCCGTCGAACGTCTGCCATCCGAGGGGCTCGGCCGAAGTCGGTTCGGACGGCTCGATCTCGTGATACTTCGGTCTTGTTGGATTCCGGGACAGGACATGTTTGATGTCCATCAACAGCAGCTCTTGATGCTGCTGCTCATGATGAAGTCCGAGAAGTGTGAGCGCCTCGAGCTCGTCGTCGTCGGGGACGACCTCATCGATGAAGCGGACCATCGCCTCGTCGACATGACGTCGGTATTCAGCCACCTTTGACGCCGTGGGCCGTGAGATCAGCCCTCGTTCTTCGCGGGCATGGCGATCGCCGACCGCTTCGTAGTAGCTGTTGTAGAGATATTGATACTCGGCGTCAAACGGCTCGTATCCGGGGAGGTGCCGAAGGAGCAGAAACGTCTCGAAGAACCAGGTGATGTGCGCCCGATGCCATTTCGTCGGGCTGACGTCGGGCATGGATTGAACTTGTTGATCTTCGGGAGACAGCGGAGCCGCAAGCCGTTCCGTTTCGTCTCTTACCGATTGATACTCGCTCAGCGTGACAACCATTCTTACGGGGGGAGGCGACACGAGGTCCTTTCGAAATTGCTTGGCGATCGAACGTATCGATCGGCTCTGGGTACAACACCGATCTTGCCCAGCTTTCTTCCCAATCGACATCACCCATCGCCTGGATTCACCCGTTGTTCTCCTCTTGCGGCGTCGCTGCCGTCCGTGGCTGCAAACCAACGAATGGCGAGCCGGTACGATCGGCGAATGCACGCGAACGGGTCGGGGGTCAACCAATGAGTTCTAGAGCGAAGCAAGTACTCGCAGACCTCATCGGTGAACAAGATGCCCTCGACGACGCCTTGGCTGGCCTGACACCCGACGAGTGGGAGACCCCAACTGCGAGCGCGCGATGGTCGGTCGCCGACCAGATCGGGCATCTCGCATTCTTTGATGAGGCCGCTGTGCTCGCAATCACCGACCACGAGGCGTTCTCCGACCACGTGGTCGAGCTGCTCGCGCAGTTCGGAGATCACCTCGCGGTCGACCACGCAACGCTCGGCTCGTTTCGTGCAATGGAGCACGACCAATTGTTGTGGTCGTGGAGAACCAATCGGCAGGCATTGGCCCATGCTGCGTCCTCCCTCGATGACGATGACCGAGTCGTCTGGTACGGCCCGTCGATGGGAGCTACGTCGTTTCTCACGGCTCGCCTGATGGAGTGCTGGGCCCACGGTCGAGATGCCCTCGATGTCTTGGAACGTGAACTCGAGTCAACCGATCGCATTCAGCACATCGCACGCCTCGGCTTCATTACTCGGGGCTGGTCGTACATGAACCGAGAGCTCGAGCCATCCGAGACCGACATTGCGGTCCGACTCGTCGCCCCGTCCGGCAATCGGTGGAATTTCGGCAACGAAGAGGCCGCGCAGTCCATCTCGGGGTCAGCGGAGGACTTTTGTCTCGTGACCACACAGCGCAGCCACGTCGACAACACCGAACTCATCGTCAACGGAGCTGCCGCGCGGGAGTGGATGTTGATCGCTCAAGCCTTTGCAGGACCCCCTACCGACGGACCGAGGGCTTGATTGGTCGGTCGGCGCAGCAGGCTTAGCTAAGGAGCCCGAGCGAGCGGAGTCGACCATCGAGCGACGACTCATTGAATGCCGTAAATGCGGTGTCGACGAGATTTCCGTCGGCATCGTAGAACGCGGTGATCGGCATGCCGCTCGTTCCTCCGAGCTCTCGATAGAGGCCATTGCGAGAGATTCCCTGGATGTCCTTGGCGAGCGTGAACTGCTCGATGTCGTTCCGCTCAACCATCGGCTTCCAATTGCCGCTTTCGTTCGAGTTCACGAAAATGAAGTCGACCTCGCCGTCGAGGGAGAGCGCCGTATCTCGGAACGCTGGGAGCTCGGAGTCGCAGGCAGTACACCACGACGCAAAGAAGTTCACCACGGTCGGTGTTCCCTCGAAGTCTGCGAGGCGTATGCGGCTGTCCGGGTTTTCGTCATCGGTCAAATCAGGAAGGTCGAAAGACTCCCTTGCGACCACGCCCTCGCCACCGTCGTCGGCTGCATCTTGGATGCCGGAGAAGACGATCGCACCGACGATCAGGACACCGATGCCGACGATGATGCTCCATTGGGCGCCGGCGGAGAGCCCCTTTTTCTTCTTGAGAGCCGGCGTCTGCTTCGGTTGTGGCGCCTTTTTGGACTGTGCTGCCTTTTTAGAGCCGCCAGATTTTTTTGCCATGTGTGATTCCTTATCCGAGGTTGACGATCCACTCGAGTCCGACCGATCGAAGAGCGGACTGGAGCGAGGTGGTGATTCTGATTAGTTGATTGGTCATCAGGAGCACGCCGAAGAAGATCAACGAAACCGCGGAAGCGATGACGATCTTTTGCATATGACGCTTGACCCAGTCGAACGCACCCGAGAGGTGTCCGAAGAGAAGGCCGGTAGCCAGGAACGGCACGCCGAGGCCGAGGGAATATGCAGCGAGGAGCGTGCCCCCGGCAAAGGTGCCGTCGGCGCCTGCTGCGATGGTGAGGATCGACCCGAGCACGGGACCAATGCACGGCGTCCAGCCAAAACCAAATGCCACTCCGGCGACGCCTGGCGCACCCTGCCCGAAGCGGCCGAGGTCGGGATGGAACCGTGCCTCTTGGTAGAAGCGAGGGTTCTTGGTCACGAGAGATCCGAGTAAGAACAATCCCATGGCGAAAACAAAGAAGCCCGAGATACGACTGAGGAGCAACTGATTGTCGAACAGGATGCCGCCAAGCGCGGACGCCGAGATCCCTAAGCCGATGAAAACGAACGAAAATCCGGAGATGAAAAAGCTCGTGCTTCGAGCGATTGGCCACAAGCGAGCCCATCGACCGAGCTCGTCGTCTCCCCTGTTGGTGATGTCGAGCCCGGTAATCACCGACAAGTAGCCGGGAACCACGGGCAGGACGCACGGCGAGAGGAACGAGATGACACCTGCCCCAAATGCGAGCAGGTACGACGCGAGACTCACCGTTTCGATACTGATGGTTTTCTAACCCGCCCGACGAAGCCGCTGTTCCCGACCCGGGAAGCTATTCGTCTTCGAGAGCCATCACCTGATCGACACGGCGCTGGTGTCGACCGCCTTCGAATGCGGTCGTCGCAAAGATGTCGACGATCTCCTCAGCGACACTCAGGCCGACGACGCGGGCACCGATCGAGAGCACGTTTGCGTCGTTGTGCGCACGGGCCATACGTGCGGTGTACAAGCAGTTGCACAGCGCTGCGCGAACACCGCGCACCTTGTTCGCTGCCAGTTGCTCGCCCTGGCCTGAACCGCCCATCACAATTCCCCAGTCGGCCTCGCCTACAGCGACCGCTCGTCCGACGGCTGCGCAGAACTCTGGATAATCGACCGAGTCGGTGGAGTTGGTACCCAGATCGACGACCTCGTGACCCTGCCCGATCAGGCGATCAGCGAGGTGCGATTTCAGTTCAAATCCGGCGTGGTCACTTCCGAGGGCGATGCGCATGTCCGCATTCTGGGCGCTCGCGCAGCGAGATGCTGTAGCGGGCCACAGCGCGAATCGCCGGATGAGTCGATCGGCCCGAACTCCTCAACGCGTGTACATATTTGACAATTTTGTGCCGAAGCATTCTGAATGCACTTCCCTGATCGCTTTCGACGTTTTCGTCGAGACGCCAAACCCGAGAAACGGGGCTTGGGAGAACGTGGCGCCGCCGCGCTCGAGTTCGCTCTTATCGCTCCGTTCTTCTTCCTTGTTGTTTTTGGAGGAATCGAAATCGGCCTGATGTTCAGGAGCCACCTTGCGCTCGAGGACATGTCGCGAGCCGCGGCCCGCGTGGCGTCGATCGAACGCGATGCTGTCGACGCCGATCGAGTGATTCTCAGCCGAATCGAGATAAAGGCTGCGCCGCTCAATGGCGATATCACCAGAGTCGTGATCTTCAGCGCGCCGACGCTCGATGCGCAGGTGCCAGCTGCCTGCACTACAGCGAGTGCTTCACTTGCGGGCCAGTGCAACATCTACGTGGTCACCGACGGAGACCTCTCGACGCTGACCGCTGCCGGATCCACGCTCGAGACAGGTCTTACCTCCGCCGAACGCGACCAGTGGCAGAACCTCGGCGTCTACATCGAATACGACTACCAATACGTCACCGGCTTCTTCGATTCCATCACGCTTTCGACGACATCGGTCGAAGTCGTCGAACTTGACCTCTAGGACCCTTGTTATGAAGATCCGATCACTCATCAACGCATACAAGATTCGTCGCCAAAATCAGCGCGGCGCAATCATCGTTGAAGCCGCCCTTGCGATTCCCCTCCTCCTCCTCGTCATTCTCGGGTCGGTCGAGGCTGGGTTTGCTTGGGAAGCCAAGTCTGCGACGACATCGGGTGTTCGAACCGGGCTGTTGCGGGCAGCATCGATCGGTGACAAGCCAGAGACCGACATGCGGATCATGCAGTCCATCATCGGCGAGATCGGTCCCGACAACATCGCGGGCGTCGAATACGTGATGATCTTCAACGCCGCTGGAGCCAACGACGAGGCGACCATCAACTCCTGTGCGCTGGCGATCGGTGGCGGCGGTACGTCCGATCAATGCGTTGTTTACAACAACACAACATTGCAGAACGTACTCGCGAGTGCTGATCCGGGGGCCTTCCAACTCGCGAACTTCGACGACGGTGGCAACGACTTCGTCAACGGCGCGGGCAACGATGACTATGCGTGTGCAGCCGGCGCGCTCGACAGCAACTGGTGTGCGGCACGACGGACGGTCGGCGGTGACGCCGAGATCGGTGTCGCTGTCGAATACAACCACTCGTGGTTCACCGGAATCTTCCCCTTCAGCCCGCCCGTCTTCCATGACCACACGATCTCCTCGACATTCCTTGCTGATGGAAGTTCGATAACGCCGACCGCGGTGTACGCCGGTCCAGGCTCGTCCGATGTTTACGACTCGGGCAGTTTCAACGGCCCATTGAACGTCGGTGACGTCACGTGGACGGGAGCCACCGATTCCGATATCAACTCCGCACCAGCTGACCCGAACCGCAAGTTCCTAGGTCCGTTCGCGCAGGGCCAGGACGTCTCTGTGTCGGTGGCGAACCTTCCAGCGCACACGACGGTATGCATCAGCTTCGACCTGTACGTCATTGGTACGTGGGACGGCCCTGGTTCCTATGGCCCCGACATGTTCCGTGTCGATATCGGTGTTGACGGCATCTTTGAACACAACCAGAACTACATCCACAACGACACAACTGGAGCTTCCGAGGAAGACACGCTCGGTTATTCGGGCGTGATTGGTTCGGGTGACATGGTCGTGCCGCTAACCGTTTGTCAGAGCGGGCACACGGCCAGCACCGTCAACATCGAGTTCAGCGCGGTTCTGACAAACGCGAGTTGGACGAACGAATCGTGGGGCGTCGACAACGTCGTGATTTCGACGTCGTAGATCTCGACGGCGGCTTAGCCCAGCGTCAGCGCCCACGGGTTCTCGGCTGCATAGTCGGCTGCTGATGCCGGTTCCTCCGAGCGGTAGCCGACCGGTAACCAAAGCGTGCCAGCCTCGGTGCCGACGTAGATCTCCCAGTTGTAGAAGCCTCGCAGCGACCGCTCGTCGAGGGTGACCAGACGTGCGTAGGCGAGTACCGCATTCACGTAATGGTCCGAGTTGTTGTAGCCCCACAGCCCATCACGAATGTCGTCGAGGCCACCCCGTTGCACGAGGTACCGCGCAGCACCACCGATCGCGTCGCCCGGATCGTCGATGTCGCCGCCTTGACTCACCTCATCCCAGGTGGTGGGGAGGAACTGCATTGGACCTTGCGCTCCCGCTGAGCTGAGTCCGTCGATGCGGCCCATTCCGGTTTCGATCAGGTTGATGCCGGCCAACACCGGCCATTCGATCCCGGTTTCCCCAGCAGCGCGCTTGTAGTGGCTGATCAGCTCGTCCAGCGGTTCTGGCGGGATGATTTCCCACGCGGGGATGTCCTCGATGGGCGGGCCGCCGCCGGAGTGCAGTTGACCGAGCTCTCGGCGAGCGGTC